>NZ_JBVHZH010000080.1:0-18838 GCF_055574515.1 Streptomyces sp. NPDC029466 | reverse complement strand
TAACGTCCCGCCCACGGGATTTCTCAACCGCTTTTCCCCCAACCCCCCCCCGGAAGAACTCGACCCGCCGCCCTCGCCCACCCCCAGCAACTGGGGGCCCCCGGGACCGCCCGCACGCTCGGCCGCCGCACGCCAGCTCCTTGCCGTCATCGTGAAATCCGGGGCTTGAAGTTGTCGCTGCGGCAGCTTCTACCGTCATGACCAGGGCCGCAGAGAGCGGCCCGGTGACATATGTGTGAGGAGGCGGCGATGGCCTGGCCGATCGCGGAGGTCGCCCGGATGTCGGGTGTGACGGCCCGGACGCTGCGGCATTACGACGAGATCGGGCTGCTGCCACCGGCCCGGATCGGCACCAACGGCCACCGCTACTACGAGGAGCGCGAGTTGCTGCGGTTGCAGCAAATCCTCGTACTGCGGGCGCTGGGCCTGGGGCTGACCGAGATCGGCCGGGTGCTGGCCGCGCAGATCGACGAGCTGGCGGCCCTGCGCGGCCACCACCGCCGGCTGCTCGCCGAGCGCGACCGGCTGGACGCGCTGGCCGGCACCGTCTCCCGCACGATCACCGAACTGGAGCAGTCCAGGAAGGACGGCAGCCCCATGACCAGTATCAACAGACCGGAGAACCTCTTCGAAGGGGTCCAGCCCGCCCAGTACGAGGAGAGCCTGCGCGCCTTCCCGGAACTGGCGGGGGAGATCGAGCGGCGTACGTCGGCGATGAGCGAGGCGGAGATCGAGGCCGGGCACCGCAAGCGCACGGCGCAGATGATCCGGCTGGCCGAACTGCTGGCCGCCGGAATGCCGGCCGACGCCGAACCGGTGCAGGCCGAGATCGATGCCCAGTACCGGGGGCTGGCCGAACTCCGGGCCGCCTCCGCCGAGGAGTATCGCGCGATCGGCCGTTCCTGCGTGGACAACGAACAGTGGCGCGCGGCGTACGAGGCGATCGCGCCGGGCCTGGCCGCGTATCAGCGCGATGCCATCGAGGTGTACGCCGCGACGCGGCTGAGCTGAGGGGGAGCGGGGCCGCCGTCAGGGCACGGTTCGTCCGTGGCGGCGGCTCCCTCCCCGCCAAGGATGCCCGAAGCTGCCCGGCGTTCCTTTCCAGCGTTCCAGGTGACGCACCTTTCTGCTGGTCACGGCTGGTCCAGACGTTCCCGTATCCCGAACTGTCCGCCGCTGGTGGCGGATGGGACGGAGCACGCCGCAGGCTCAAACCGCGCCGCCTCGGCACAACGCAACAGCCCAAACACCGAGGCGCGTAACAGCGCAGCACGGTCGAAGCGGCCGAAGGCTGCCGCACCGCCCAGGGCGTTGACCCGATGGAAAGAGCTTGGAGTGCCTTGGTGGCCTTACGGATAGCGATCACCGCTGAACCGATACCTTCACACGTCTCCGCGCTGGACTACGTCACCTGCCCGGCCCTGGATCAGGGCCACCAGGTCACGCTCCACGCACCCCTGATGTTCCGCCGCGAAGCCCGGCGACGCGGGGTGGAGTTCTCCGGGGCCGGTACGAACTGGACGTGCGAGCCCGGCGTCCAGCAGGCGGCGAGCGAGGTCTGGCAGAGGTACGGAAACGCCCCCTTCAATCGGTACGTCTTCGGCCACCTCTGGCCCGAACAGGCCGAGGCGAAGGCCCATGACCTGCTCACCGCGTGGACCCGGGAGCGGCCCGATCTGGTGATCGCCGAGTGCAGTGACCTCGGTGCGCATCTGGCGGCCAGGGTCTTGCAACTGCCCCTGCTCGCAGCGGACAACGGCCTCGGACCGGTGCTTCTGGATCTCTGGGACACCCACATCGCGCCCGCGTTGCTTCCCCTCTACAAGCAGCACGAGCAGGACACGCCCACGCTCCCCCCGATGCTCACCCCCGCACCGGTCCACTGGTTCTACGAGACGCCCCCGCCCTCGGCGCGCGCGGTCCGACGCACCGTCGCGGCCTTCCGCACCGCCCTCCCCGAGTGGCTGGACACTGCCTCCTCCCTCCGCCCGTCGCGCCCGCTCGTCTACGTGAGCCTCGGCACCCTGACCACCGCGATGTCCGGCCTGCGTACCGCCGTCGAGAACGTATACCGGGAGATCATGGCTGCCCTCCGGACAGTCACCTGCGACGCGATCGTGTCCGCGGGAGACCTCGCGCAGCACCTGCCGAGCGCGAGCCCGCACATCAAGGTCGTCAAGCACGCCCCGCAGCCCGCGCTTCTGCACCGGGCCGACCTGTTCGTGACGCACGGCGGCCGGGCGTCCCTGCTCGACGCGGTGCAGGGAACAACGCCCGTCCTGGGCCTGGGTGTTCTCGCCGATCAGCCCGACAACGCCGCCGCGTTCGCCCGCAGCGGCCTGGGCCGGGCGCTGGACGTCACGGCGAGACGCGGCGAGATCGCCGACGCCTTGACGGCGCTCCTGGGCACCCCACGCTACGGCGCCGCCATGAGCGCGGCCGGTGCCGAGCTGTCTGAGCTGCCGCCCCTGGACCTCACGGAAATACGGGACGGCCTGTAGGGGTAGTGACAGCACCCCGGAGATTAGGGGGAGGTTACGGGTGTGATGGCGCTTGGGAGGCCGGATAGCTTTCCCGTGCGGGGGCGTCGGACGCAACTCCTCGGAGCGATGGTCGTGATGTCCGTGCGCGTGATCCGCCTCGGGTCACTGACCGTTCGCCGATCGATTCGAGGAATGCCATGTCACGTCCTCCCTCCCGCCGGGCCCTGCTGGGTACCGGGCTCGTCGGCGCTGCTGCCGCGCTGACCGGAACGCTCCCGGCCGGTACGGCGGTTGCCCAGCCAATGGGTACCCGGTGGAAGGAGGACGAGGGGCAGAGATATACCGTTCCCGGGCTGAAGCGGCCGGTGCGGGTGACGGTCGATGTCTGGGGTGTGCCGCATATTTTTGCCGATAACGTCGGTGATCTCTTCCTGGCGCAGGGGTTCAATGTCGCCCGGGAGCGGCTTTTCCAGATCGACACCTGGCGGCGGCGCGGTCTGGGCCGTTTCAGCGAGGTGCTGGGTGCGTCCTACGTCGAGCAGGACAGAGCCGCGCGGTTGTTTCTCTACCGCGGTGACATGGCGGCGGAGTGGGCGAGTTACGGACCTGAGGCGCGCGAGGCGGCAACGCGTTTCGTCGCCGGGATCAACGGCTACCTCGACTGGCTCGGTGACCACCCGGACGCCATGCCGGCCGAATTCCAGAAGCTGGGTTACCGGCCCGCGCGCTGGAGTCCGGAGGACGTGGTGCGCATCCGTACCCACGCGATCGGGAACAACCTGAGTTCGCAGGTCGCCCGCGCCCGGCTGATGAGCGTCGGAGGGAACAAGGCGAGCGGCTACTTCCGCAAGCTGGAGCCCGACCACACCGTGCAGGTGCCGGAGGGGCTCGATCTGGGCCTCATCCCCGCCGATGTCCTCGGGGTCTACAGCCTGGCCACGTCTCCCATGGTGTTCGCGAACGGCACCTTACGCAGGATGTCGGACGGGCAGAACGCCCTGCGGGAGAGCGCGACCGGCAGCAATGCCTGGGCGGTGGCGCCAACGCGGACGGCGACCGGCCGGCCGATCCTCGCGGGCGATCCGCACCGGGAGGATTACACACTGCCCGCCAACCGCTATATCGCCCATCTCAGCGCACCCGGACTGAACATCATCGGTGCCGGTGAACCGTGGAATCCCGGCATCAGCATGGGACACAACGGAAATGTGGCGTTCGGTCTCACCAATCTCCCCGCCGACCAGGCAGATCTCTACGTCTACGAGCTCGATCCGCATGACCACAGCAAGTACCGCTACCGCGATGGCTGGGAAAAGCTGACCACCGTCACGGAGGAGATACCGGTCGCCGGCGGTGAACCCCGCCAGGTCCAGCTCGCGTTCACCCGACACGGCCCGGTCGTCAAGATTGACGAAAAGAACCACACGGCCTACGCGGTGCGCACCGTCTGGACGGAACCGGGCACCTCGCCCTATCTCGGCAGCCTCAACTACCAGCGGGCCGAGGACGCGCGCGACTTCGTCGAGGCGATCAGCACATGGAAGACTCCCGGCTCGAATCTGGTCTACGCCGACACCAAGGGCGATATCGGCTGGGTCCCCGGAGTGATCCTCCCGAAGCGCAGGGGCAGTGGGTATGACGGTCTGCTTCCGGTGCCCGGTGACGGGCGTTTCGAATGGGACGGTTTCTACAAGAACGCGCAGCTGCCCACCTCGCAGAATCCGCGGGCGGGTTTCTTCGTGTCGGCCAATGAGTACAACTTCCCTGCCGGCTATCCGACGCCCACATACCAGTGGCAGCCGGCCTATCGGAAGGACCGGATTAACGAGGTCCTCTCCCAGCAGCGACGCACCTCCCTCGCTGACACCATGGCGCTGCAGAACGACGTGAAGTCGGGAGTGGCCCGGCAGATCCTGCCCTATGTGAAGAAGCTGCGTTCGGCCGACCCGACGACGGCCAAGGCGCTGCGGCTGCTGTCCGGTTATGACGGCGTCGCCGACAAGGACTCGGCGGCAGCCGCCCTTTTCGAAACGTGGGTCATGCGGTTCCTGTATCCCGCGTGGGCCCAGCTCCTGCTGCCGAAGCCGGCGGCCGATCAGCTCGTGGGCATCAGTATCGATCTCGACCTGCGCCTCATCAACGACTCATTCGTCCGCCCCGACGACTGGTTCGGCGCCAACGGCGCGCGAAAGCGGGACGAACTGCTGCTCAGCACGCTCCCGACGGCCTACACCGAGGTGGCCGCGAAACTCGGCGCCGACGAGAAGGCGTGGCGGTGGGGCGCGATGCACATCCACGTATTCATCCACCCCCTCGGCGGCCCGAACGTGGGACCCGCCGAGCGAGGCGGCACCTTCGACACGGTCTGCGCCTCGTACTTCCACTACCCCGAGTACCCGTACGCGGAAGTCGTCGGCGCGACCTTCAAGATGGCCATCGACGTCGGCGGCTGGGACAACTCGCGCGTCATCAACGCCCCCGGCCAGTCCGGCGATCAGCGCAGCAAGCACTACAGCGACCTCCACGACAAGTGGAGCGCGGGGGAGTACTTCCCGCTCCTGTACAGCGAGCAGGCGATTGAGCGCAATGGCGGGGTGAGGATGTTCCTGGAGCCGTAACGGTGGCACTGTTCCACCTCATCCCGTTCCCCCAGGGCTGACATCGCCCCGCGCGTCACTCGACCGGCCCCCCGCGCCGCCCCACCGACTCACCCACCGGGCGCCGCGGGCCCCGGCAGGCGAGGCTGCTCTGTGGAGGTAGGTCATGGAACAGGTGACAGCGGACGTATGCGTCGTGGGCGCCGGATTCGCGGGACTGGCGGCCGCGTGGCAGCTGGCCGAGGCCGGGCGTGAGGTCGTGGTGCTGGAGGCCAGGGACCGGGTGGGCGGACGGGTCTGGAACCGGGAGCTGCCCGACGGCACCGTGGTATCCGCGGGCGGGACCTGGCTGGGCAAGGGCCAGGACCGGATGTTCCAGCTCTGCCGCGAGCTGGGGCTTGAGGTCTACCCGCAGTACGACGACGGCGATCACCTGGTCTGCCTCGACGGGCACCACCGCCGGTACCGCGGCATCCCCAAGACCGGCCCGGCGGCACTGGCCTCCCTCGGGTGGGCGTTCCTGCGCCTGAACCTGATGGCGCGGCGGCTTCCGAAGGACGCTCCCTGGCAGGCCCGGCGCGCACGGGCCTGGGATGCCCGCACGCTCGGGCAGTGGCTCTCCCACCCGCTCAACGTGCCCTCGGCCACCGCCCACACCCTCCTCAAGTCGACGATGAACCTGCTGTTCTGCGCCGACCCGGCGGAAGTCTCCCTGCTGGGCGCGCTCGTCCTGGCACGCGGCGGCGGGGGCAGCGGCTTCGGCTACTACACCGACACCCGCAAGACGGAATCCCACCTCGTGGACGGCGGAGCCCCCGAACTGGCCCGGCGGATGGCCGCGCGCCTGGGAGCGGCGGTGCACCTGTCCAGCCCGGTCCGTCGGATCGTCCAGAACGCGACCGGCGTAGAGGTCGCCTCCGATGCGTTCGCCGTACGGGCACGACGGGTCATCGTGGCCACTCCGCCCGTGCTCGCCGGCCGCATCCTCTTCGATCCGCCGCTGCCCGCCGCCCACAGCCACCTGCGGCAACGTCTGGTGCCCGGGGCGATCATCCGGGTGCACACGCAGTACTCCGAGCCGTTCTGGCGGGGCCAGAAGCTGTCGGGCCAGACGCTCGCGCCCCGGTCGCCCGTCCCGATCACCATCGACCAGACTCCCCGCTCGGGAGAGCCGGGCGTGCTGAGCAGCTACGCCTACGGAGCCGGGGCCGTACGGCTGGGCCGTTTGGATCCCAAGGAACGGCGGGACGTCTGGCTGGACGCGCTCGCCGAGCGTTTCGGCCCGGAGGCGCGCCGTCCCACCGCGTATCTGGAGACCGACTGGTCCGAGCAACCCTGGTCGCTGGGCGGCATGGTCGCCCACTTCCCGCCGGGCGCACTGACCAATTACGGCAGCGCGCTGCGCGAGCCCGTGGGCCGGATCCACTGGGCGGGCACGGAATCGGCGACCTTGATGCATGGACTGATGGAGGGCGCGGTGCGCTCCGGCGAACAGGCGGCCCGCGAAGTCCTGACGGCAGACTGACCGCGAACCGACCGCCGGGAAGAACCCGAGGGCGTTCCCCCCAGGTAAGGCCGTCTGCCTCCGGTGCTCGCACTGCGCCATCTGGCTGCTCTGGCGCGCCGGGAGCCCGGCCCCATGAGGTGATGGAGAGGCCGCCTTCGCGCGGGAGCCGTCGAAGCCAGTCAACGAAGGAGTGCCTGATGGCTGTTTGTGAGGTCTGCGGAAACGACTATGAGATGTCCTTCGAGGTCCACGCGGCGGGTGCCGTGCACACCTTCGACAGTTTCGAGTGCGCCGCTCACCAGCTCGCGCCCATCTGCGACAACTGCGGCTGCCGCATGCTCGGCCACGGCCTCCAAGCCGGCGGCAAGTTCTTCTGCTGCGCTCATTGCGCACGCATCCAAGGCCACTCCGACCTCGCCGACAACGTCTGAACCGACGTCGCCGACCACGAGAACGGCCACCTCGCCGGGTACGCCGACGACACCTCGTACCCACAGCCCGCACGCCCCGTCACGGCCACAGCCCTTCTCTTTGCCTTTTCAACGGAACGCCACGCAACCACACCGGAGTTGCCCTACCGTCGACCTCGTACCAGGGTGAGCCCGGTGGGCAACCATCCTCCGGACGCGGTGTACGCCCGGACCGGGGGAGACCAGATCGCGCCGCCGGCCCACGTGGCTGTCGGTTTGAGGAGGCAGTTCATGGCGGAGACGACCGTGACCATCGCTTCGCCGGGCGGCTTGCGGGTGCGCCCGGCGTCGCGGATCGCGCAGGAAGCAAAGGGCTATGTCTCGGACATCAGGTTCCTGGTCGATGGCAAGGAAGCCAGCGCGAAGAGCCTGTTCAGCCTGCAGATGCTGGAGATGAGCCACGGCAAGGAAATCGTCATCGTCGCCAACGGGCACGATGAACAAACGGCCGTAGCGGCCATGGCGAAGCTCGTCGAGTCCGTCGTCGTGTGACAAGCCGTGCAGAAGCCCGCGCGCAGTGATCTCGACCCACGCCGGCCCCGCGGCAAAGCCCGAACCGCCCGGATTGCGGAACCGCTCGGTCCCTGATGTCGCGCCCCGCGCCCTTTGGGCGTGAACTGGTAGATGCATGGCCGCGGCCCATGGATCCGCCCGGCCGTGGAGACACCATCCAGCAGAGGCGAACGAGGAGCTGCATCATGCCTGCGGGTTCGAGCAAGAAACGTGAGCGGCAGTACGAGCACATCAAGGAACAGGCCGAGGAACGGGGCACCTCCGAGAAGCGGGCGAAGGAGATCGCCGCGCGCACCGTCAACAAGGAACGCGCCCGCTCCGGCGAGGCGAAGTCGGCGAGCAGGACCTCCGTCCGGGACCCGAAATCCGCCCCGCAGCGTGGCGGCGAGCGCTCCCACAAGGGGCCCCAGGGCCCCACGAAGGACCAGCTGTATGAAGAGGCCAAGAAGAAGAACATCGACGGCCGCTCCCACATGAACAAGGAGCAGCTCCGCAAGGCCGTCGGCCGCTGAACCGACGCCGGCCCCCGCCTCGCCGCCGCTGCCACCTCCACGGCCCCGTAACGGGCTGGAGATTGCACCGCGCGAGCCTCGGGGCGGGGGCCCGCGTCGCGCCGGCCGACCTCGGATGCGTGACCGGCATGACCCCGGCACGCCACCGGCACAACGCTCCGCAGAGCACAAAACCGCTGGCTGCGCGGCACGCCTCAGCTCTACCATCCACGAGCATGATCACTCGCAGGGAAGACGGCTACGAGGTCGCCACCGACCCGGACCGGCTCGACATCGACCTGGTGCACCACTGGCTTTCGACCGACGCGTTCTGGGCCCTGGGCCGCAGCCGCGAAACGGTCGAACAGTCCATCCGCGGATCTCTCAACTTCGGACTCTACGACGCCGGGGGCGCCCAGGTCGCCTACGCACGTGTCGTGACCGACTTGGCGACGTTCGCCTGGCTCTGCGATGTCTACGTCGCCCGTACGCACCGCGGCAAAGGTCTCGGCACCTGGCTCGCTGCCGCGGTCCGCGACCACCTGGCTCCCTACAAACTCAAGCGAACGCTACTGGCCACCCTCGATGCCCACGAGGTCTATGCCAAGGTCGGCTTCGTCACGGTCCCTGACCCCGAGCGCTTGATGATCATGAAAACCGCGCACTGAGGCCCACCCACCCCATGGCTGGGCCTCAGACGCCGCGGCGCACTGCACACGCGAGAGTCGACAGGGGCCTCGGTCAGCTGTCGACGTAGGCCGCGAGGTGCTCGCCGGTGAGGGTGGAGCGGGCGGCGACGAGGTCGACGGGGGTGCCCTCGAAGACGATCCGGCCGCCGTCGTGGCCGGCGCCGGGGCCGAGGTCGATGATCCAGTCGGCGTGTGCCATGACCGCCTGGTGGTGCTCGATGACGAGGACCGACTTGCCGGAGTCGACGAGCCGGTCGAGCAGGCCGAGCAGCTGCTCGACATCGGCGAGATGCAGGCCGGCGGTCGGCTCGTCGAGCACGTAGACGCCGCCCTTCTCGGCCATGTGGGTGGCCAGCTTGAGCCGCTGCCGCTCGCCGCCGGACAGCGTGGTGAGCGGCTGGCCGAGCTTGAGGTAGCCGAGCCCGACATCGTCGAGCCGCTTCAGGATCCGGTGGGCCGCCGGTGTGCCCGCCTCGCCGTCACCGAAGAACTCCTCGGCCTCGGCCACCGACATCGCCAGCACCTCGCTGATGTCGCGGCCGCCGAGACGGTACTCCAGCACCGCCGCCTGATACCGCTTCCCCTCGCAGTCCTCGCAGGTGGTGGCCACACCGGCCATCATCGCCAGGTCGGTGTAGATGACGCCGGCGCCGTTGCAGGTGGGGCAGGCGCCCTCGGAGTTGGCGCTGAACAGTCCCGGCTTCACCCCGTTGTCCTTGGCGAACGCCTTGCGGATCGGGTCGAGCACCCCCGTGTAGGTCGCCGGGTTGCTCCGTCGCGAGCCACGGATGGGCGCCTGGTCCACCGAAACCACCCCCGCCGAGGAGGGCAGGGAACCGTGGAGCAGCGAGCTCTTGCCGGAGCCCGCCACACCGGTGACCACACAGAGCACCCCGAGCGGGACATCGACGTCGACATTGCGCAGATTGTGCGCCGTCGCGCCGCGGATCTCCAGCGTGCCGGTGGGCGTCCGCACCGTCTCCTTGAGGCCGGCCCGGTCGTCGAGATGGCGGCCGGTGATCGTGCCCCCGGCCCGCAGCCCCTCGACGGTGCCCTCGAAGCAGACGGTGCCGCCCGCCGTTCCGGCACCGGGGCCGAGATCGACGACGTGGTCCGCGATCGCGATCGTCTGCGGCTTGTGTTCCACGACGAGCACCGTGTTGCCCTTGTCCCGCAGCCGCAGCAGCAGGTCGTTCATCCGCTGGATGTCATGGGGGTGCAGGCCCGCGGTGGGCTCGTCGAAAACGTAGGTGGTGTCGGTGAGCGAGGAGCCGAGGTGGCGGATCATCTTGACGCGCTGCGCCTCGCCACCGGACAGTGTGCCCGCCGCCCGGTCGAGCGAGAGATAGCCGAGGCCGATCTCGACGAACGACTCAAGGGTCTGATGCAGCGTCGTGAGCAGCGGTGCCACCGACGGCTCGGACAGGCCGCCGACCCATGCGGCCAGGTCCCTGATCTCCATCGCGCAGGCGTCCGCGATGCTGATCCGCTTGATCTTCGACGACCGCGCCCCCTCGCTGAGCCGGGTGCCCTCGCACTCGGGGCAGGTGGCGAAGGTGACCGCCCGCTCCACGAACGCCCGGATGTGCGGCTGCATCGCCTCCTTGTCCTTGGACAGCATCGACTTCTGGATCTTGGGGATCAGCCCCTCGTAGGTGAGGTTCACCCCCTCGACCTTCACCTTGGTCGGCTCCCGGTAGAGGAAGTCCTGCATCTCCTTCTTGGTGAACTTGCGGATCGGTTTGTCCGGGTCGAGCAGCCCCGACTCGGCGTAGACCCGCACGGTCCAGAAGCTGTCGGACTTCCAGCCGGGGATGGTGAACGCGCCCTCGGCGATCGACTTGGAGTCGTCGTAGAGCTGGGTCAGATCGATATCGGAGACCGTGCCCCGGCCCTCGCACCGCGCACACATGCCACCTGTACGGGAGAAGGTTGCCTTCACCGTCTTCCTGGCGCCGCGCTCGACGGTGATCGCACCGCTTGCCCGGACCGAGGGGACATTGAAGGCGTAGGCGCTGGGCGGGCCGATGTGCGGCTTTCCGAGCCGGCTGAAGAGGATGCGCAGCATGGCGTTGGCATCGGTGACGGTGCCGACCGTGGAACGGGGGTCGGCCCCCATCCGCTGCTGGTCGACGATGATCGCCGTGGTCAGCCCGTCGAGCACATCGACCTCGGGCCGCGCCAACGTCGGCATGAAGCCCTGCACGAACGCGCTGTAGGTCTCGTTGATCAGCCGCTGCGACTCCGCGGCGATCGTATGGAACACCAGTGAGCTCTTGCCCGAGCCGGAGACGCCGGTGAACACCGTCAGCCGGCGTTTCGGGATCTCGATGCTGACGTCCCTGAGGTTGTTCACCCGCGCGCCATGTACGCGGATCAGATCGTGGCGGTCGGCGACGTGGGCCGCAGACGCCTGCGGATCCGTCCTCGGGGCCATGCTCATCGTGTCTCCAACTGTTACGCGGGGCCGCTTCGGCGGAGGTGGTCGGCGGGGCCTGGATCGCCGTGCGCGGCCTGGCAGGGGTGGTGAGGATTTCCTGTGTTGCGGCTGGTGGAGCTTTCGGGGACTCGGCCGGGGGCGGTCCGGGCGCCGGGGGAGTGAGTCGGCGCCGCTGCCCGCACCCACGGCTACGTCGTCCGTCCGCCCCCACACCCGCTTGTGGCGGCGGTCAGCTCTGGTGTGACGAGCCGGCTTCGGGCCGCTCCTGGATACGGATGAGGTTGCCCGCGGGGTCGCGGACGGCGCAGTCGCGAATGCCGTAGGGCTGCTGGGTGGGTTCCTGGACGATCTCGGTGTCGCCGGCTTGCAGCCGGGTGAAGGTGTCGTCGAGGTCGGGGGTGGCCAGAAGGATGGCGCCGTAGGTGCCCTTGGCCATCATCTCGGTGATCGTGCGGCGCTCCTCGTCGGTGACGCCGGGGTCGGCGGCCGGCGGGGTCAGCACGATGGAGGTGCCGGGCCGGCCGGCGGGGCCGACGGTGATCCAGCGCATCCCCTGGTAGCCGACATCGTTGCGGACCTCGAAGCCGAGGGTGTCGCGGTAGAAGGCGAGGGCGGCGTCCGGGTCGTTGTGCGGGAGGAAGCTTGCGTGAATGCTGATGTCCATGGCAGTCACGCTAGAGCCGCGGTGGGGACGGCGCTTCTCGATTCCTGATCGGTCTGGTGATCTGCTTCGCCACGCACGACGGCATACCCGCGGTGGCCTGAGCGGCCTGGCGCCGGTAGACGCTGGGCGGCACGCCGACCAGTTCGGTGAAGCGGCTGCTGAAGGTGCCCAGTGATGAACAGCCGACGGTGAAGCAGACGTCGGTGACGCTGAGGTCGCCGCGCCGCAGCAGCGCCATCGCGCGTTCGATGCGCCGGGTCATCAGGTAGCCGTAGGGCGACTCGCCGTAGGCGCGCTTGAACTGGCGGCTGAGGTGTCCTGCTGACATGTTCACGCCGCGCGCAAGGGCCTCGACGTCGAGCGGCTGCGCGTACTCACGGTCGATCCGGTCACGGACGCGCCGCAGCCGCGCGAGATCGCGCAGGTGCTGCGCCGGGTCGGCTTTGCTGGTCACTCACGAGATCGTGCCACGCCGCATGGGCGTTGCCCAGTGCAGCTGATCGCTGGGCGGCGGCCCCGGTACCGGAGGTTCTCCGGCTGGGTGCGCCCGGGCCGGCCGGCGTGCTGTGAACCGGTCGGCCCGGACATCACCTTCAGAAGCTTGTTCAGCACCTTCAGACGAGGTCGAAGCGGTCCAGCTCCATCACCTTGCTCCATGCCGCGACGAAGTCGTGCACGAACTTCTCCCTGGCGTCATCGCTGCCGTAGACCTCGGCGAGGGCGCGCAGTTCGGAGTTGGAGCCGAAGACGAGGTCGGCGCGGGTGCCGGTCCACCTGACCGCGCCGGTGGCGGCGTCGCGGCCCTCGAACGTGGTGGAGTCCTCGGAGGTCGCCTTCCACGTCGTGTTCAGATCGAGAAGGTTGACGAAGAAGTCGTTGGTCAGGGTCTCCGGGGCGGTGGTGAAAACGCCGAGCGAGGACTGCTGGTGATTGGCGCCCAGGACACGCAGACCGCCGACGAGAACGGTCATCTCGGGGGCGCTGAGGGTCAGCAGATTGGCCTTGTCCAGCAGGAGGTGTTCGGCGGGCAGGCGGTTGCCCTTGGCGACGTAGTTCCGGAAGCCGTCAGCGGCGGGTTCCAGGGCCGTGAAGGACTCCACATCGGTCTGGTCCTGGGAGGCGTCGGTGCGGCCCGGGGTGAAGGGAACCTCGATGTCGAGACCGGCGCTCTTGGCGGCCTGCTCGATGGCCGCGCCGCCGGCCAGCACGATCAGGTCGGCGAGGGAAATCTGGACGCTGCCCTGGTGGGAACTGTTGAAGGACTGCTGGATGCCTTCCAGGGTGCGCAGGACCTCGGCCAGCTGATCGGGGTCGTTGACCTCCCATCCGTTCTGCGGCTGGAGACGGAGGCGGGCACCGTTGGCACCGCCGCGCTTGTCACTGCCGCGGAAGGTCGAGGCCGACGCCCAGGCGGTGGACACCAGCTGGGAGACCGACAGGTCCGAGGCCAGGATCTGGCCCTTGAGGGCGGCGATGTCCTCGGTGCCGACGAGGGGGTGCGTCACGGCAGGCAGCGGGTCCTGCCAGAGCAGTGTCTCGGCGGGGACCTCGGGACCGAGGTACCGGACGGCCGGGCCCATGTCGCGGTGGGTGAGCTTGTACCAGGCACGGGCGAAGGCGTCGGCGAACTCCTCGGGGTTCGCCAGGAAGCGGCGTGAGATCTGCTCGTAAGCCGGGTCGGTCCGCAGCGCGAGGTCGGTGGTCAGCATCGTGGGGGCGTGCTGCTTGGCGGGGTCGTGGGCGTCGGGAACGGTGCCGGCTCCGCCGCCGTCCTTGGGCCGCCACTGGTGCGCGCCTGCGGGGCTCTTGAACAGTTCCCATTCGTAGCCGAAGAGGATCTCGAAGAAGCTGTTGTCCCAGGCTGTCGGGGTGTTCGTCCAGATGCCTTCGAGGCCGCTGGTGATGGCGTCGCCGCCCTTGCCGGTGCCGTAGGTGTTCGACCAGCCCAGGCCCTGCTCTTCGAGCGAGGCGGCCTCCGGGTCGGGACCGACGTGCTCGGCGGGGCCTGCGCCGTGCGTCTTGCCGAAGGTGTGTCCGCCGGCGACGAGAGCGACGGTTTCCTCATCGTTCATCGCCATCCGGCGGAACGTCTCACGGATGTCGCGGGCCGCGGCGAGCGGGTCGGGAGTGCCGTTCGGGCCCTCCGGATTGACGTAGATCAGGCCCATCTGGACGGCACCGAGCGGGTTCTCCAGCTGCCGGTCACCGCTGTAGCGCTGGTCGTCGAGCCAGGTGGTCTCGGGACCCCAGTAGACGTCCTCCTCCGGCTCCCAGACGTCCTCCCGGCCGCCGCCGAAACCGAAGGTCTTGAAGCCCATCGTCTCCAGCGCGACATTGCCGGCCAGGATCATCAGGTCGGCCCACGACAGGCTCTGCCCGTACTTCTTCTTGACCGGCCACAGCAGACGGCGGGCCTTGTCGAGGTTGGCGTTGTCGGGCCAGCTGTTGAGCGGGGCGAAGCGCTGCTGGCCGGCTCCGGCGCCGCCACGGCCGTCGCTGATGCGGTAGGTGCCCGCGCTGTGCCACGCCATCCGGATGATGAACGGGCCGTAGTGACCGAAGTCGGCCGGCCACCAGTCCTGGGAGGTGGTCAGTACCTCGGCGAGGTCCCGCTTCACGGCCGGCAGGTCCAGGCTCCGGAACGCCTCGGCGTAGTCGAACTCCTCACCGAGCGGGTTCGCCACGGCAGGGTTCTTGGCGAGGATCTTGAGGTTGAGCCGCTCCGGCCACCACTGGCGGTTTCCACCGCCCTGGGTCGGATGGAGGGCACGGCCATGGGCGACCGGGCAGCCGCCTGCCTCCTCGGGCTTGGGGTCGGTGACGATGGCGTCGTGGTTCTCAGACATGGGAATCCTTCCGGGCTGGGCGGATCACATTGCTCAGGAACTGCGTACGGTCAACGGCCGGGCACGGGCCCGCTGGAGGCGGCCTCGTGGGGTGATAGGCGACGGTGGGGGACGATTTCCGCCGCGGTGAGCGCTTGCGCCGAGCCTCATGCGCGACCTACGCGGCTCGGCCACGGCACGTGGGGGCGAAAAGTTCGAGGCGGGAGCCGGCGGGGCCCGCCGGCACAACCCACTCCCGCCGGAGCGGCGGCGTGTCACCCACACCGACCTGCTCACTCTTCTGACTGTCCGCGACCAGGGCACCGGATGCGATGGTGAGCGGACCCGTTTCCTGCATCACGGGCGTGTCCCTGCTGTTGTCCTGACCCTTGGCTGCCGCCGGAGCCGATCTTACGATGGACCAAGTCCAAGTCAATACAACAGTCAGATCCGTACGGAACCGTTCATCCAACGACGCACAGTTAGGCTGGTGGGCATGAGTGACCTGCTGGACCGGCTCCGCGGACGCGGCTGGCGGATGACCGCCCAGCGCCGGGTGGTCGCCGAGGTACTCGACGGCGAGCACATCCACCTCACCGCGGACGAAGTGCTCGTACGCGCCACCGCACGACTCCCGGAAATCTCCCGCGCGACCGTCTACAACACCCTCGGCGAACTGGTCTCCCTCGGCGAGGTGCTCGAGGTCGCCACCGACGCCCGTGCCAAGCGCTACGACCCGAACGCCCACCGCCCCCACCAGCACCTGCTCTGCACCCACTGCGGCACCATCCGAGACGTCCACCCCACCGACGACCCCCTCTCCGCCCTACCCACCCATGAACGCTTCGGCTTCACCGTCGTGGCCGCCGAGGTGACTTACCGGGGGCTGTGCCCTGAGTGCGCCACCGGGGCGTGAGTGGGGCTTCCGGTTCGGGAACAACGGCTTGATCCGCATCAGTGAGGCGAACGAAGCGTCCTAGCCGTGGAAGGCCGTGGAAGGCCGTGGTTGCCTCAAGCGCGGCGCGCCGCCCACCACCTTCATCTGCCATGGCTGCGCATTGGAGTTGGACGGCGCGGCGCCGGCTCGGGGGTCGCGCAGAGCGCAGTTGGTGTCACACGGCTTCAAGCCGGCCGTCGTTGCACGGCATCGGCGATGACTGCTGTCACGAGCTTGTTGATGACTGCCGTGGTCGGCGGGCCCGGGTCGCGGTCTGCGAACACGAGATGCCCGCCACCGACCAGGGAGAGGGTAAGCGAACTGATATCGGCGTCGGCCGCGATGCGGCCCAGTTCACGCTCGTCGGCCAGATAGGTGGAGATCGCGGTCGCGGCCTGGTCCAGGATTGCGATTCCGCCTCCGGGCCTGGCGTGCCGCAGCCGTGTGCGCAGCCCGTCCCGGAAGGTGATGAGCGGGATGATCGCCACGGGAATCGGCCCGAACAGGGCGGTCAGCGCGCTGGTGAGGTTGCCGGCCACCGTGCCGGTGCCGGCGGACTCGCGCAGCGCACTCGCCTGCGTCTCGAGCTGCGCGGCCCGGTCGAGCACGAGGTCGGCGAGGAAGGCATCGAAGTCGCTGAAGTGCCGGTGCAGGACTCCTTTGGCGCAGCCCGCCTCGTCGGTGACGGCCCGGCTGGTCAGCGCGTTCGGCCCGTCTCGCAGCAGCACGCGTTCGGCGGCGTCGAACAGTTGCTGCCGCGCGTCGCGAAGGTGCACCCCAGTCGGCATTCACAGATCCTCTCGTGCCTGACCCCGCTGGCATCCGTTGCCCAGTGGGCATGCGCCCACTAAGGTGGGCACATGCCCACCTTACCGCGAGAGCAACCAGAACCATCCCCGGCGGAGCCGCGTGCGGCCCGGCGGATGGCCGAGTCGTTCGGCGTGCACGCGCAACGCTACGACCAGGCCCGGCCCGGCTACCCCGCCGCGTTGGTGACGCGGATCGTGGCCGGGAGCCCCGGGCCCGACGTGCTCGACGTCGGCTGCGGAACCGGCATCGCAGCCCGCCAGTTTCAGGCCGCCGGCTGCGCCGTGCTCGGCGTCGAGCCCGATGCGCGGATGGCCGACTTCGCGCGAGCCCATGGCCTGCAAGTCGAGACGGGGACCTTTGAAGCCTGGCAACCAGCCGGCCGGACGTTCGACGCGGTCATCGCCGCCCAGTCGTGGCACTGGGTGGATCCGGTCGCCGGCGCCGTAAAGGCGGCACGTGTGCTGCGTCCAGGGGGACGACTGGTGATCTTCGGGCACGTCTACGAGCCGCCTGCCGAGGTCGCCGAACCGTTCGCCGCTGCCTACCGGCGGGCAGCGCCCGACTCCCCGCTCAGCGGACAGCCGGCCCGACGTCCGCTCGACCTCTACCAGGCGGCATACGCGAAGTTCGCCGAAAAGATCCGCGGGACCGAGCAGTTCAACGACCCCGAACAGTGGCGCTACGACTGGGAGCAGACCTACACGCGCGACCAATGGCTGGACCTGCTGCCCACCACCGGCGGCCTCACCCAACTCGGCCCCGATGAGCTGGCCGACATACTGGACGCGGTCGGGGGCGCCATCGACTCCCTGGGTGGACGCTTCACCATGCACTACACCACCCTGGCCACGACCGCCGTACGCGCCGACACCTCCTGAGCCACCCACCAAGTCGTCGCCGGCTTAGAAAGCCGCGCGACTCTTCGACGCTCCGCACCAAGCCCAGGGCTGCTGCGGATCCGCCGGAGACAGTCGCCGGGCGCCGGGCCGGTCCGACCGCCTGCTGGCCCGCCGCCGAGAACTCCGCCCGCAGCACACCCTCCACCCATGCCCGGTCATCACTCAGCCCAGCGCGTCCATCAGGGCGGTGACATAGGCATCCAGCCGCTCCTCCGCAGCCCGCGTCGTCAGCTCTGCTCTCCCTGCCTTCCGCCATGGCTGCGCCACCTGCTGCACTTCTTCCGAGCATGCCAGCCCGTCCCGCACCCGCCAGTACAGCCGCTCGCTCGTGGCCGCTGCCAGCACCCCGCCGGCCTCCTCATACGCCTCAGCGAACCGCAGACCCCACGCCGGTCCGTGCAGCAGCGCGAGATTGGTAGAGCAGTGCGCCACATCGAGATCCGCCGGGCCCCATGAGGTCGCTGCCCAGTCAACGACGCCGGTGATCCGGGCATCTGCCGACCCCTGGAGCGGCACATCGAACAGCACGTTGCCGGGTTGGAAGTCCCGGTGCAGGAATCGCCCTTCATAGGGCGGCGCGGGCTCACGGATCACGTCGATCGCCGCGGCCCACACCGCCGCGTCGGCACCCTTCGGAACCACGACGCTGTCGGCGGTCGTCAACGCCACATACTCCCGGGGCCGCGCGACGGGCCGCAACGCATGGATGGCCACGAGTTGCCGGGCCAGCAGCGGAACGCGGGTCTCCAATCCCTCATCGTCGAAGACCGTCCGACCCGCCAGATGTGTCATCAGGAGCGACGGATACGCGCACTGCGCGGCGGTCGGATCAACCGCGACCAGTTCAGGAGCCGGCACGCCGCTCCCCGCGAGCAGAGTCAGGGCGCCGGCCTCCCTCTTGAGCCACTCCTCGGCGCGCCCCACGTAGAATGGGTCGACGAAACTCCGCAGCACCAGGTGACGGGTTCCGCCGTCCCGCGTGCCGATGGTCAGCCTCCGGACCTCGGCGGTGATGCCGCCGTGCAGCGCCTCGGTTCTGACGATCCGTTCGCCGACCTCCAGGTGCCGGCTCACCCAAGCCAGTGTCAACGGTGGGACAGCCGCCGCATCATCGTGGTTGGTCACCGTGTCACCTCACCATCCGGACGACGGCACGCGCAAAGAGCTTTCCTTGGAGGCCGGCACTCACATCGAGCCGTGGCCACAGGAGCTTGTTACTGCGCGCCAGTGCCGTACTGAGGTCGCGATGTCGAGCTCAGCTCAGAGTCAACTGCACCAGGTCGATCTCCTCTCCACGAGCCCGTGCGAAGCACCGGCTCTTCCTCGTGACGATGAAGCCGCCCCGGAGGCCGGAGTGGCCCGCCGCGGGTCGCGGTGATCACCGTAGAGGCCGCCCTGCCGCAGTAAATCCGGTAATTACTGCGGCAGTTGTGAATACGTCTCCGCGATCGAGTAACCGCCCGAATGCGTTTCTGCTGTGCGGACTTGAGGGGAGTGGACTGTCAGTGCCCGG
>NZ_JBVHZH010000079.1:8263-19152 GCF_055574515.1 Streptomyces sp. NPDC029466 | reverse complement strand
GTCCATCAGCTTCTGCAGAAGGTGAAAGGAGAACTCGGGATCCCCGGCGACGTCCGGCACCGGACGACGGCCGAAGCCCTCGTCCGCCACCCGGTACTTCTCGGCCGTGCCGAGGGCGAACGTCGGGACGATGTCGAGGTCGACTCCGTTGGCGTGGTCGTTGTAGACCAGGATCGCGACGTCCGGCGTGTGCTCCGCGAGCCACTCCCTCGCCGGCCGGTACCCCTCGAACAGCGGACTCCACACCGGGTCCGCGGTCATGCCCCGATCCATCGCCGCCCCGATGGACGGCACATGCGAGGTCGCCAGTCCCCAGATCACCTCAGACATCGGTCCGCCCTCCCGCCAGCATCGCGGCCTTGAACTCCGCCTCGGACATCCCGGTGAACACACCGCCGAGGTACTGCAAGGTCAGCCCGTCCATGCACGCGAGCTTGTAGATGTAGAAGATGCTCCCGCCGAGGTCGAGCATGGCCTGCCAGTCACGACCGAGAATCGCGGTGGTCTGCTCCGCGGAGAGACCGAACTTCCGGCAGTACGCGGCTTCGTTCGCGCAGAATTCCCGACGGGCGTTCCCTCCTCGAAGGGACATGAACAGCTTGTTCATGTGGTGCCCTCGGCGGCTGGTCGGACCGTCGAAGACGTAGGTCCCCGGCGGGTCCAGCCTGCTCCGGCTCGTCATGTGGTGTGCTCCCTGGCTCGGGCCGCGCGACACGCCGTCGGCGGTCTCCTCCGACGGTAGAGCGCTCGCCCCCACCGTCCATTGCGCAGTTGTCGCGACTTCCGGGCGGCGAGCCGGCGAAGGCGGCACGGGACAAATGACGTACCGCGGCCCCCTACGTCAAATGACCCGCAGGCGCTGACCGTCCTGGCCATTCCACTCGCGCCATTTCTCGCTGCCGACGCAGCGGGTCACTCCCTAGCGTCGAACGACGGAGACAACCGCCACTTCAGAACGGGTAGCCCCATGAGTGCCAAAAACCTTCAGGATGTGTTGGATCAGGCAGGCAACACCGTAGAACTGCTCCGGAACTCTCGGCTCGGGGCCTACATCTACCCCGTCGTGCCGGCCGAGTTCAGCAACTTCCGCCGGGAGGCGACCGCCTGGCAGAAGACCGCGGTGCTGTTCGACCAGTCGCACCACATGGTCAACCTGTGGGTGTCCGGCCCCGACGCGCTCAAGTTGTTCACCGACACCGGCATCAACAGCACCGCGAAGTTCCCGGTCGACTCGGCCAAGCAGTTCGTCCCGGTCTCCCCCGAGGGCGGCGTGATCGGCGATGGCATCCTGTTCCGGCTCGCCGAGGAGGAGTTCGTTTTCGTCGGACGGGCTCCCGTCGCCAACTGGCTGACGTTCACCGCGGAACGGGGCTACAACGTCGACGTCCGATACGACGACCGCTCCCCGTCGCGTCCCTACGGCAAGCAGGTCACCCGTGATGTCTGGCGGTTCCAGATTCAGGGTCCGCGCGCCTGGGACGTGATCGAGAAGGTCCACGGCGGCCCCGTCGAGCAGGTCAAGTTCTTCACAATGGGCTACCTGAACATCGCCGGTGAGCGCATCCGCACGCTGCGCCACGGCATGGCCGGAGCGCCCGGACTGGAGATCTGGGGACCGTACGGTACGTACGACAAGGTCCGCGACGCGATCCTGGAGGCCGGCCGGGAGTTCGGCCTGGAGCCGGCCGGATGCCGGGCGTACTCCTGCAATACGTTCGAGTCGGGCTGGATCCCCTCGCCGCTGCCCGCGATCTACACCTCGCAGGAGCTGCGTCCGTATCGCCAGTGGCTCGGTGCCGACAGCTACGAGGCGTGCAACGCACTCGCCGGCAGCTTCGTCTCCGACAACATCGAGGACTACTACCTCAACCCGTGGGAACTCGGCTACGGCGGGTTCGTCAAGTTCGACCACGACTTCGTGGGCCGCAGTGCGCTGGAGGCCATCGACCCGAGCACCCAGCGCCGCAAGGTCACCCTCGCCTGGAACGCCGAGGACGTCGCCAGGCTCCTCGCCTCTCCGGTCGATCCCGAAGGCCCCGGCTACCAGTTCTTCGACCTGCCCAACGCCAACTACGGTTCGTCCAACTTCGACGCGGTGCAGGACGCCGACGGCAACCACGTCGGTCTGTCCGTGTTCACCGGCTACAGCCCCAACGAACGCAAGGCCCTGTCGCTGGCCACGGTCAGCCCCGATGTCCCGCTGGGCGCCGAAGTCACGGTCGTCTGGGGCGAGCCGGACGGCGGCTCGAAGAAGACCACCGTGCAGCCGCACCAGCAGTTTCCGGTCCGCGCCATCGTGAGCCCGGCCCCCTACGCGGCGATGGCCCGCGAGACCTACCAGCCGGGATGGCGCACCTCCGCCTCCGTCTGAGCCCCATCAGCGGCTACGGTGCCGGTCTCCCCCGCTGGGAGGCCGGCACCGCTCGTCCTGCGGACCAGCTCTTCCCCGCGGCGTACGCACGGCCGCCGTTGATGCCACGATGCCGGGACCCGACGGGGCCCCGGCACGGTCCTGACAGGTCTCAGACCAACTGACGGGTGAGGAAGGTGACGACGCAGGCAGGCTTGGCAGCGCCCTCGACCGTGATCGTCATGGTGAGGGTGAGCTGAAGGCCGCCCTTGACCTCGCTGACCTCGTCGAGAACAGCGGTGGCGCGCACGGTGGCGCCCACGGGGACGGGGGCCGGGAAACGCACCTTCTCGCAGCCGTAGTTCACGACCAAGGTGAAGCCGCTGATCTGCAGGATCTCCGGCAGGAGCCGCGGCACGAGGGAGAGGGTGAGGTAGCCGTGGGCGATCGTCCCGCCGAACGGCCCGTCCTTCGCCCGCTCCGCGTCGACGTGGATCCACTGGTAATCCCCGGTGGCGTCGGCGAACTTGTCGACGGCGGCCTGTGTGATCTCGTAGCGGTCGCTCTGTCCGAGCACCTCACCGATGGGGAGGGCGCGCACGCCCTCGATGCCGTTGGCGACGATGGGCACGTCAGTTACCTCCGAAGTCGAGCGGGGTGGGCAGGTAGTCCTGCAGCTCGCCCTTGAGCGGACCGGCGAAGACCGCTGCGACGCTCTCAGGTGTCCAGCCACCGCCGCGCAGCTGCTCAGCCACCTCTCCCGGGTGGGTCCACAGGGCGATCCGATCGCCACCGGTCGCGATGGCCTGGCCGGTGACGTGGGCCGAGCCGGCCGAGGCCAGGTAGACGATCACCGGGGCGACGTCGTCCGGCGTACCGAGACCGCGCCGGCGCACATGCGCCGGAACGGGTTCGCCACGGTCTGCCTTCTCGACCAGCTCCCCGAGCCCCGGGACCGTGGCCACCATCCGGGTCAGGGCCGTCGGCACGATCGTGTTGACGGTCACGCCGATCTTGGCGTTCTCGACCGCCCAGGTCCGCATCATCGCCACGATCGCGCCCTTGGACGCCGAGTAGGCGGTCTGACCGAAGCTCGCGCGCTGCCCGGCCGGCGACCCGACCAGGATCAGTCGGCCGCCGTCGCCCTGCTCGCGGAAACGGGCCACCGCGGCACGGCCGCAGGTGAAGGTCCCCCGCAGATGGCTGCGGACGACCAGGTCGAAGTCCTCATCCGTGGTGTTGCGCAGCGTCTTGTCCCGCAGCGCACCCGCGTTGGTCACCATCACATCCAGCCGGCCGAACTCGTGCACGGCCCGAGCGACCAGTGCCGCAGCCATTTCCGAGCTGCCCACCGCGCCGATTTCGGCGACCGCGGACCCGCCGGCATCGACGATCGACCGCACCGTCTCCTCGGCAACGTCTCCGTCAAGGTCGTTGACCACGACCGACGCACCCGCGGCGGCCAGCGCCCGGGCATAGGACCGGCCCAGGCCGCGGCCCGATCCGGTCACCACAGCAACCCTGCCGTCAAGCATGTGTCCTCCTCGCGCGCCCCGACGGGCGCCGTCGGCATCTCCTACGCGGCGTCCCCCACGCAGCCGGCGACCGGGACGTCCACACCGCGCGATGTGCTCGACGCTAGAAGAGCGATCACCGTCGCGGATCCGGCCGATGACGGCATCCGCAGCCGCTTCCGTCGCGCCGGGGACTACGTCATTCGTCGCGAGCCGCCGCCTCGCGCGCGCGGGACCTGCCGGCGAGATCCGTCTACGTCATCCGTCCCAGCCCCACAGGGACGAGGGACACAGGCACCGACCGGTCATTCCACGGTGGTAGGTCCCTTCCGAGGTCCTTACCGTGAGGCTCCGAGCGTGCACGGCCGCCTTCCGCCCCGTGCCGAACGCCGACTCACCGAGGAGCCCGCATGGACGTCAGCCGGCTGACCGCGATCGACGTACACACCCACGTCCTCGCGTCCGTCACCGAAAAGGAGCGTTCCGGAACCGGTTCCGACGCCCTCGCCGGGGTCTTCGGCTCGATTCCCGAGCTGACGGTTCCCGAGCTCGCCGAGTATTACCGCGAGCGGTCCATGGCAGCGATCGTCTTCACCGTCGACTCCGTCACCCGGACCGGTCAGGAGCCCCGGGTCACCAACGAGGAGATAGCCGAGCACGCCGCCTCGTACCCGGACACCCTGATCCCGTTCGCCAGCGTCGACCCGGGCCGCGGCGCGGCCGCCGTGCGGACCGCACGCCGCCTGATCGACGAGTACGGGGTCCGTGGGTTCAAGTTCCACCCGAGCGACCAGGGCTTCTTCCCCAACGACCCGGCGGCCTACCCGCTGTACGAGGTGATCGCCGAGGCGGGCCTGCCGGCCCTGTTCCACAGCGGGCAGACCGGAGTCGGGGCCGGCCTGCCGGGCGGGGGCGGCATCCGGCTCAAGTACTCCAACCCGATGCACCTCGATGATGTCGCGGTCGACTTCCCCGACATGCCGATCATCATCGCCCACCCCTCGGTGCCCTGGCAGGACGAGGCGCTGGCGGTCGCGGGCCACAAGCCTCAGGTGTACATCGACCTCTCCGGCTGGTCCCCCAAGTACTTCCCGCCACAGTTGGTCGCGCAGGCGAACTCGCTCCTGAAGGAAAAAGTCCTCTTCGGGTCGGACTTTCCCGCGCTCTCTCCTGACCGCTGGCTCGCCGACTTCGCCAAGCTCGACATCAAGGACGACGTGCGCCCCATGATCCTCAAGGAGAACGCAGTGCGCCTCTTCGGCCTGGACGACTCGGCGAAGGATGCGGAGGCCTGATCATGGACGTCTCCTTCGGCACCGTCTGGGAAGCCGTGGCCACCCGCCTCCCGCACGCGGTCGCGATCTCCGAACCGGGCCGCGACGTCACCTACGCCGAGTTCGATGACCGCGCGTCCCGCCTGGCAGCGGCGCTGGAGGCGGCGGGTGTCGGGCCCGGCGACACCGTTGCCTGCTACCTGTACAACGGTGCGCCCTACCTGGAGACGGTGTTCGCCGCCTTCAAGATCGGCGCGATCCCGGTCAACGCGAACTACCGCTACACCGAGGAGGAGCTCTCCTCCCTGCTCGACGACGCCGACGCCGCCGCCTTGGTCTTCAGCGGGGAACTGGCGGCCAACGTCAGCCACGCCGCGGCCCATGTGGCGTCGCTGCGCCTGCTCGTACAGGTCGGCACCTCCCCCGGGTGGCCGGCCGGGCCCACGGCACACGTCCTCGACGACCTGCTCGCCTCCACCGGTCCACGCCCGCACCGTCCCCGGCCCGGCTCGGATCAGCTCTTCATGTACACCGGCGGCACGACCGGCAAGCCCAAGGGCGTCATCTGGCGGCAGGCCGACCTGCTGCACAGTCTCACCGTGCCGATCTTCCGCCCGCTCGGCCTGGCCGGGCTGCCCCGCTCGCTGGCGGAGGCAGTCGACGTCGCGGTCAAAGCCCACGAGGACCGCAGGGCCCCCGCGGTCCTGCCGGTCGTGCCACTGATGCACGGCACCGGCCTGTTCAACACGCTCGGCGCCCTGCTGGTCGGCGGCCGGGCCATCACCGTGCGCCCCGGCCGCCTCGTTCCCCACCACGTCTGGGAGACCGCGGTGGCGCAGCGCGCGGGCACCATCATCGTGGCCGGCAACGCGGTCTGTCAGCCGCTCGTCGACGAGCTGATACGGGCGGAGAAGGCCGGCTCGCCACATGACCTTTCGTCCCTCCGTGCCGTCCTGAGCTCGGGTACCGCTCTCAGCGACCGCCTCAAGCAGGCCCTGCACGAACGGGCGGACCTCACCATCACCGATGCGATCGCCTCCAGTGAGGGCGGTCCGTTCGCCTTCGCGGTGACCCGGTCCGTGGAAGACCTCCCGGCCCGCTTCTTCCCCACCCCGGCGACCAAGGTCATCACCCAGGACGAGCGCATCCTCGAACCGGGGAGCGACGAGACGGGAATGCTCGCCTACAGCGGCCCGATGCCGCTCGGCTACTACAACGACAGGGCAAAAACAGCGACCACCTTCCGCACCATCGACGGCGTCCGCCATGCCATCCCCGGCGACCTCGCACAGCTGGAGGCGGACGGATCGATCCGCTTCCTCGGCCGCGGCTCGGGTGTCATCAACACCGGCGGCGAGAAGGTCCACCCGCAAGAGGTCGAAAGCGTCCTCCTCACGCATCCGGACGTCACCGACTGTGTCGTCATCGGTGCCCCTGACGACGTCTGGGGCGAGCGGGTCGCCGCCATCGTCGCCACGTCCTCGCCCGGCTCACTCGTCGAGTCGGAACTCCAGGACTGGGTTCGCCGGTCCCTCGCCGGATACAAGGTCCCGCGCACGATCGTGCTCGTCGACAGGCTGGCCAGGACCCCGACCGGCAAGTTGGAAATGGCCTGGGCCAGGACGGTCGTCCGCGCGAACGAGCCCTAGTCCCGCCGCACTTGACGTCCCGGTGCGGCGGGCCAGCCGACCCGCTCCAGCTTCCGGCCGACCCGGTTCAGCTCTGGGGCGGCACGAGGCCCTGTCGCACCGCGACGAGAGCGGCCTGGGTGCGGGACGTGAGCTGGAGCTTTCGCAGCACGTTACTGACGTGCGTCCGGGCGGTGCGCTCGCTGATCACGAGTTCGTCCGCGATCTCCTGGTTGGAGCAACCCTGGGCAACGAGGATCAGGACGTCCCGTTCCCGACCGGTCAGAGCACCAATGCCGGTCGGCGGCGACACGATCTCCTGGGTGAGCTGACGGGCCACCGCGGGGTCGAGGAACACATCCCCCACCGCTGCCGCGCGGATCGCGGCAACGACCTCGCCGGGTTCGGCATCCTTGAGCAGGTAGCCCGACGCGCCGTTGGCCAACGCGGCGTGCACCCGCTCCATCTCGCCGAAGCTGGTCAGGACCACGACCTTCACGCCGGGGTACAGCTGGGTGATGCGCGCTGATGCCGCGACCCCGTCCATTTTGGGCATCAGCAGGTCGATCAGGACGACGTCCGGGAGTTCGCCGTAAGCGGCCATGGCCTCCAGCAGATCGAGGGCCTCCAGACCGTTGCCGGCTTCGGCCGCCACTTCCAGGTCGTCGAGAACCTCAAGGTAGGCGCGGATACCACGGCGGACCACGGCGTGGTCATCAACGATCATGACCCGGACCTCTGCATGGGTCGGCGTCGGTGCTGCCGGAGCGTTCACGGTGTCGGGTCCTCCCTCGGTTCCTCAGGCCTCTCGGGCTCCGAGAGTGCGGTGTGGGGCACGAGATCGGGCAGCGGGATCACGGCCCGCACCGAGGTGCCCCCGGCCGAGCGTGGTCGGACCCGCACCGTGCCGCCCCAGCGCTCCGCCCTCTCCCCCATGCTGACCAGGCCGTATCCATGTGCCGGGCCCTGACCTTCGGCACCGGTCGCGCGGGCGCCCCTGCCGTCATCGGCCACGGTCACGGCGAGCGCGTGCTCTCGTACGCTCAGGCAGATGGTGGCGCTCTCCGCCTCGGCATGCTTGACGACGTTGTGGATGGCCTCAGCGACGATCCGGTACACGTCCTCGGCCATCTCCGCGGCGATGCGGTCCAGCCCGGACCCGGCGATGACGTTGAACCGCAGACCGGTGCGGTTCCCGGTGCTCTCGGCAAGGGCCCGGACGGCCTCCTCCAGCCCCAGCTGGGTCGAGGCCGTCGGCCGGAGTTCGTGCACCATCGCACGAAGGTCCGCCAGGACGGTCTTGGACAGCACTCCGACCTCTTCGGCGATGCGCCGCACACCCGCGGCCGGGACGCTCTCGCCACGAGCTCCCAGCACGCCCAACGACTTGGCCTGCATCCCGATGGAGAACACCTGCTGCACGATCGAGTCGTGCAGGTCCCGGGCCAGCCGCTGCCGCTCCTCCCGACGCGCGAGCTCACGCTCGTTCTGCAGCAACGAGGCGTAGTCGACCGCCACGGCGGCCTGTTCGGCCATGGCCAGCAGGAACTCCATGGTGGGGCGACCGACGACCTGTCCCGGCTCGAAGAACGCGTTGAGGACGCCGGCGGAGCGGCCGCGGATGATCAAGGGCACGCTGGCGAACCAGTCCCACTCCAGCTCGCCGAGGTACTCGTGCAACGGTTCCCACGCCGGGTCCTGCCGGATGGATGCCCAGCGGTCGGGCACCACGACCGGCTCGCCCTGCTCCAAAGCGTCCATCATCGCCAGGACGGCACCGCGCTCGCGGCACTCCATGATCCGGTGAAAGAAGTCCGGCCAGCGGCGGAACCCGGCCGAGCCCATGATCTGCAATCCCTGGCCCGACTCGTCCAGCGTCAGGATCTGCACCCCGGCCAAGGCGTCGGCCTGCAGCACCTCTCCGGCGAGGGCGTCGAGAGTCGCCGTGATCGAGCCCTCCGACGCCAGCTTCACGGACGAGCGCGCGATGGCGGCCACCCGGCGCTGCCGCTGCCGCTCGGCACTGACGTCGCGAAAGGCAACCACGGTCATCGACGGATCCCCGGGCAGCGGGCGGGTCCGATAGGCGAACTCGCGGCGCTGCCCGGCGACCGGGGTCCATACGCAGACCTGCTCGGTCGCGCCCTCATCAAGAAGCTTCAGGGTGTCGGCCGAGAGGCCCTGCGCAAGCTCGAACGGTGCGGGCGTCCCGGCCAGGTCATCCGCGGGGCGTGCGCACAACGCGGCCCCCGCCGCATTCACCTGGACGAACAACCCATCGGAGTCGATCACGGCAATGCCGTCGGGAACATGCTCAGCCGGCATCGCCCACGGAACCGGCGGGCCGAGCGCCCCGGCTTCCCCGTCATGCGACTCCACGACGCTTGCTCCGCGATCCCGGCTGGACATCGGCCCTCCTCCCGGATCTTCCACACTGCGGCTGTCCGGCCAGCATGCGCCCAGCCGCACACCGCCATCATCGGACGCCCGGCACATTCCGTCTACGTCATCTGTCGTAGGCACACCGGGAGGGACCACCGAGGGCGACAGCACCAAGACGGCGACCGCCTTCCGCACCGTGGACGGCGTCCGCCGGGCCCTCCCCGGCGATCTCGGCCGGACGGCCGTCTCCAGCAGTCAGGCGGCTCTCAGCCGCCGTGTTCGGCGTCCACCCCGGCGAGCGCCCGCAGCAGCGGCAGGAGCTCCTCCAGTCGCTGAGCACCGAGCCGCTCGACCGGCCAGCTGTTGACGCGGGCGGCCGCGGGGGCGACACGACGCAGCAGGTCATGGCCTTCGGGAGTCAGCCGGACCTGGTGCCGGCGGCGGTGGGCGGGGTCGACCTCGCGAGTGACCCAACCGCGGGAGGCGAGCCGGTCGAGCATGGTGGCCATGGTGGACCGGTCGATCGCGGTGGCCTTGCAGAGCTCCACCTGGGTGCTGCCGGGTGAGTCGACGAGAACGGTGAGGACGGCGTACTGGGGGGCGGTGAGGTCGGGAACCTCTGCTTGCCAGACCGCGGTGAGCTGTTGCAGCGCGCGACGCAACAGGTGCATCGGAGTGTCGGCTAGGGGCTGCTCGGACATGGCCGCGGTGTCTCCGAATCATTGCAGCGCTGGCGGGTGGCAAGTGGGGCCACGCTGTGGGGCTCCGGATGAATCTTGGCACAGGCCGGCGATCTCGACCGCGTCACGAGCAGGAGGACGGACCGGTACCTGGAGACCGCCGCCCTGTTGCCCCTGCCCACACTCAACTGCCGGGGCTACGGCATCACAGCTGCGGTTCGGGCAAGGGCCGTGTCCGGGCTGAGCGGTGTGGCACGTGGTCACCGCGCGCGGTGGAAGGCCCCTGCCAGCGCACCGCGCGTTGACTGTCGAGGCCGAACTGATCCATGACGCGGGCGACTATGTGATCCACGATGTCGTCCATCGATGCGGGCTTGTTGTAGAAGGCCGGCATGGGCGGCAGGATCGTCACTCCCATCCTGGAGAGGGCCAGCATGTTTTCCAGGTGAATGGCCGACAACGGGGTCTCCCGCACGCCGAGCACCAGGGGACGCCGTTCCTTGAGAGTGACATCTGCCGCCCGTGACACGAGGTCACTTCCGTAACCGGCCCGGATCGCAGCGAGTGTCTTGGCACTGCACGGCAGAATCACCATGCCGTCGGTGCGGAACGAGCCGCTGGAGACAGCGGCCGCCTGGTCCTCGGGGCCGTGCACCGCATCCGCCAGTTTCGCGACCTGCCGTGCCGTCCACGAGGTCTCCAGCTCAATGGTCGCCCGTGCCCAGCGACTCATGACCAGGTGTGTCTCGACGTCCGGCTGCCGGCGTAGCTCCTCCAGCAGTCGGATGCCCAGAATCGCGCCCGTGGCGCCCGTCATCCCGACGACGAACCGCATGTACATACCTTTCGCTCGAACTTGCTGCTGCCGGCCTGAATGCCATGTATCGCGCCGTTTCGAAGAGGCATATTGCCCCGGCGTGCTCCTTCCGCCCCGCCATGGAGGTGTAGGTGGCTTCTGGCGGGACGGTATGGGCGCCATGGCGTGGGGGGGGGGGGGGGGGGGGGGGTGGGGGGGGGGGGGGGGGGGGGGGGTGGGGGGGGAGGGGGGGGGGGTGATGGCC
>NZ_JBVHZH010000079.1:0-8253 GCF_055574515.1 Streptomyces sp. NPDC029466 | reverse complement strand
AACGGAAGCTGCACAACCGCCCTGGTATGCACCGTAGTAAACCCCCGGAAGCCCTGGTAAACACACTCCCTCTCACCCCCCCCCCCCCCCCCCCCCCCCCGCCCCCCACCCCCCCCCCCCCCCCCCCCCCCCCCCCCCCCCCGCGTCCCATCGGGGTCAACCCTGGTGCCGGGCCAGTACCTTGGCCCGCACATCGGCGGGGTAGGCGTGCTCGAAATTGGAGGTCACCTGGCGCTCTCCGGGCGCGGGGAGCAGTGCCTCGTGCACCACCTTGGTGCCCTGTGCGGCGTGCCGCTCTTCCTCTGTGTAGCAGGCGAGCAGCGGCAGGATCGGACCGCCTTCGAAGTAGACCTTGCGGTCCACGGGGTGGACCCGGGTGGCCAGTGCCCACATCAAGACATGCTCGTCGGCGGGATCGATGTCGTCATCGAGCAGGAACACCTGCGGCAGGCAGTGGCCGAACTTGGTCGAGTAGAGGGTCTCGCCGACCCGGCGGGCGAACTCCTCGGGCGTGCTGCCGGGCAGTTGGTCACGCCAGTCGGCGGGCACGGTCACCGCGTACCAGTGGCCGGCACTGTACATCGAGCCCCAGACGGTGGTGACCGGAAGGCCGGCTGCGCGCAGCGCGGCCACCGCGCCGACGGCCATGCCGATGGTCTGCGAGGTGTGGCACTCGTCGACGGGTGTGCCCTCCGCGACCAGGGGCCAGATCGGGTCGTCGCGGTAGGTGATCGCCTCCACGCTGTAGACCGGCTGGAGGCTGGTTTCCGTCGGAATGTAGCCTGCGTATTCGCCGAACGGCCCCTCCACGCCGGAGCGTTCGATGGAGAGATGGCCCTCGATGACGATCTCGGCACTGGCGGGGACCAGCAGATCCGACAGTTCGGCCTTGACCACCTTGAGCGGTTCATCGATCAGTGCGCCGATGTAGTCGGCCTCGTTGACATGGTCGGGCAGCGGGACACCGCCGATGAACGGAATGGCCGGGTCGCCGCCCTGCACCAGCGCGTACGGCATGGGCTTACCGAGGTCGACCCACTGCTGCCAGACCTGGGCGATGTGCTGAGGGTGCATGACCAGACCGGTCATGTGCTTGCCGTCGACCATCATGATCCGGGCGATGGACCAGTTGGTCCACGAACCGTCCGGGGTCTGGGCGATGATCACGCCGTAGGTGTTGGCATAGCGGTTGCCGTCCCCGTGGTGCACGAACGGCACCGGGAAACGGGTCAGGTCCGCGTCGTCACCGAGCAGCACGTTCTGCTTGACCTCGGCCTCTTCGCGGCTGACTGACTTCGGGGGGATGCCGGGGCGGCTCCAGGTGGCGACCAGGTGGTCCACCACATCTCGGCCGGTGGCGTCCGGCGGAAGGCCAATGCTCAGTGCGACGCGGGCGAACGGCTTGTCCGGGGCGGCGCTCAGCGCGGCCGGCGAGCCGAGCAGGCGAAAGCCTTCCTCGACACCGCCCACCTTCTGAAACAGCGGTGCGGGAAGACGACGCTCAACGCTGTAGCGCGTGTGCGCGGCGGCTTCCAGGTTCCAGTCGACCTCCGTCTCGATGCGGTCGAGGTCGCCAAGGGCTTCCAGTACCGCAATGTGTTCACGCAGATCCGAAGGGTGACGCATAGGGACTCCTCTCAAAGGCCGGCAGACGCAATGTCTGTGTACTGACTATCAGTGTACGCACATTGGTTGCCTCGGGAAACCTGATGCGTGTCAGGCAGCGTGCGGATGCCTCGCTGCGGCTTCGTCGTGGTGCCCCTTTGGTCGTGGTGCCCCTTTGAAGGTGGCGGGCGCGCTGTGCAGGCCGCTGTCATGCCGCCCGCACGCGCGTTGCCCACATGTCAGCGCGCGGTAAGCGGCGCATCAGTCCGCCGGTGAAGCATTGCTCGTGTCCGCATCCAAGGAGCACGAGTACTGGGAGGCGGGGGAGATGAGTAACACGGTGAACACAGCACTTCGCGTGAGTGACGCGGTGAACACAGCGCTTCGCGTGGACGAGGCCGCGCTCGATGCCCTCCGCTGGGAGAGCGACCCGACGTCTCCCCCGGTACAGCGCGCTCCGGCCCAGCCGAGGCGGGCCGTGGATCACGCCGGGAAGACGGCTCCCCGGGCCGTGCTCGCCGTGCCCTCGCGCGAGCCGTTTGTGCGCACCTGCCGCGCCTTCGCGACGCAGGTGCTCAGCCGCTGGGGCGTTTCCGGAGCGTCGCGGGACTCCGCCGTGCTGGTCATCGACGAGCTCGCGGCCAATGCCGTCCAGCACGGCCATGCCGACACCACAGTCGTCCTGAGCCAGATCGGGGACATCCTCTTGATCTCGGTCACCGACTCCGGGGCCGCGGTGCCCCATCCCAGGGACAGCACGGACAGCGATGAGCACGGGCGCGGTCTGGCGATCATCGAGTGCCTCGCGGAGTGGACCGAGGTGCACCACACCACGGCAGGGCGTCGTGTGCGCGCGGGTCTGCGTCTCTAACGAGACCTGTGGCGAGCGGCTCCAGCCGCGTCGTCGCCGACCTGAATGACTTCGCCGAAGACCACGAGACCTATGCGGAGTTCTTCGACTTCGACGGCCCCACCCGCACCACCGTGGCCGTCCATCAACTCCCGCACCCGCACCTCCTGATCGAGATGAAGGTCATCGCCTGCAGCCCGGCCGAGGGCTCGCGGCAACACATCCGGCTCATCAACGAAGGAGGATCGACCACCTGGGTGCGCGCACTGCACAGGAATATCTTGAGGGCCTCAGAAGCTGTTTTCGAACTCTGGTCGTGAGGCCCTGTTCGACTGTCTGAGGTGTGTGTGACTGCGACAACTGGACTGTCAGCGCTGATGGTTAGGGTCTCTCGCATGACCGATGATCGAATGATGCGTCGCTTCTCTGGCCACTCCCATGCCGGCGCGCACGAGACCACGCCCGTGATTCAGCTGGACGGTGCTCTCGTTACGGTCAGCGTTGACGATGACGGGACCTTGTGGACCTGCGACCTCGTTGGTGGCGCATGTGCCAAGCGTGATCTGGAGCTCGACGCGGCTGGCCCGGAAGACGACTGGTACTACAAGAACGGCGTATGGGACGAGGACGACCCCGACGAGGACGAGAGGCCGAAATTCGAAGCGGACGATATCGTCTCCGCCTTGACGGTGGCGCATCTGGACGGGCGTCCCGTCGTCGTCACTGGCGGCGGCCGGTTCGACCTGTCGATTCCCGAGCACTGGGACCTGATCGGAGGGGCGGTGCGTGTCTGGGATCTACGCACCGGGCGCAAGATCGGGAAGGCGCTGACCGGTCACGGTCTGGGCGTCTGCTCGCTCACTACCGTGGCGTCCGACCAGGGGCTGATCGCCGTCAGCAGCTGCGAGAACGGCAAGCTGCTGGCCTGGAATCTGACTCGGGAAGGTGAACGGGTCGCGGGAATCGAGGGCAGCTACAACGGAGGGATGGGAGCGGGTCTCGTCGACGGCCGACCGGTCGCTGTCATCGGCGGCGACGACGACTTCCTTCAGGCCTGGGACCTCTTCCGTGGCGAACAGATCGGCAAGAGCCTGGCCGGTATCAAGAACCTTGCGCGGGCTATCGCGATCACGGAAGTGCACGGCCGGACGGTGGTGGTGGCCGGCGGTGACGACGAAGCGGTGAACAGGTGGGACCTCACCACACAGGAGCCGATCGGATCGCCTATGACCGGCCACACCGACACCATCGCGACATTGGGCACCGCGCATGTCGCAGGCCGCACGATCGCCGTGACCGGCAGCAATGACGGCACCACCCGCGTGTGGGACCTGGCCAGTGGCCAGCAGATCGGCGCCCCGTTCACCGACCACCATCTCCAGATGGTCACCGAGATTGCAGGAACCCCGGTCGCCGTCACCCAGAGCTCTGACGATATCCGCGTGTGGGATCTGACTCTCGCCACCCGCTAGCCTCTACGCTCCCGTTCCCCCTCTTCTGGGGCCGTCGGGCTCCCTGGCGGCCACTTCTGCTTCGTATCGTGGCGGCATGGGCAGGGACGGGGTTCCCCGGCTGCGGCTCGTTGTGGTCACGGACGACGATGCCGGTCCGCGGTGGTGTCGTGGGCGGTGCCCAGTACAGCTTCTCAGGGACGCCGTCGCGACGCCTGGCCGCGGCGCCGGTCTTCTTGAGCCCTGACTGTTTCCGGTCAGCCGCCGCAGCGGCCACAACCGGCGTGCTACGGCCGCTGATCGGGGCGGGCCGGGAGCGCTTGCTCCGGATGCGTGGGCTTTGCCATAACAGCAACTCTAGTTGTCGTGCTGGCAGGGAAGTTGCAGCCTGGTTCCGGTCAAGACCTTGGAGAACAGGAGCTGCACGACGATGACTACGCATGAAGGTGTGGGGACTGCACTCGGCGCTGGTGACAACGCGCCGCTGAACAACCGCGTCCACCACGTCCGATCCGGCGAGCTGGACGGCTACGCCGCTATCAGCGGCACCACGACCGGTTCGAAGAAGCTCTGGATGGGCCTGGTGGAGAACCCGCCGTTGAGCGCCACGGACAACCACCATCACGGCGATTCGGAGGCGGGGATCTACGTGGTCAGCGGGCACCCCGTGTTCGTCTACCACGACGGCACACAGGAGATACGGCTCGCCGCCGATCCGGGCGACTTCTTCCTCGTCCCCCCGTTCGTCCCGCACCGCGAGGAGAATCCCGACCCCAGCGAGCCCGCGGTCGTCGTGATCGCTCGGACCACGCAAGAGCCGATCAAGGTCTCCGTGCCCGAGCTGTACCAGCATCAAGAGGCAGGCACGCAGTAGGAACAAGACGCGGACCGGCCGGCATCGCCCAGCGGACCGGCCGGCCATCGCCCACCAGGGCTGGATCGATGCAGCCGATCAAACGGACACACGACCGGCGAACGAACCTGACCAAGCCCTACTAGGTGCGCGGAGAGAACGTCCTCCCCGTGACGGCAGCACGGCCCAACACAGTGCCGGGCACACCAAGGGCGCCCGCATGACACCCACATGGGCTCCGTAAAGTGTGGGTCATGTCGGAGGAATCCCCCCTTATACAGAGCATGCGCAGGGCCGTTGCGGCGGCGCCCGATGACGTGCCGCTGCGGCTTCACCTCGCCGAGTTGCTGCTGTCCGCGGGGCATGGTGACGCCGCGGTGGGCGAGGTCTCCGTGGCGTTGCAGCACGCGCCCGGTGACACCCTGGCACGCGAGTTGATGGTCCGGGCCCTGGCAGGTACTCCGACAAACATCTCCGACGAAGCCGCGCCTCCCTCGCCGCCGCAGACCCCGGTGCCCGGCCCGCCTCCGACGTCTGTGGCCGAAGCGCCGCAGGACCCCGCGGCCGGCCAGGTCCCGGCGTCCGCCCCAGCCTCGGGCCCGGGCTTCGACTGGAAGGCCGCCGAGGACCAGGTCGGTGAAGTCCTGCCGTGCAGCAGCGCCGTGCCGCCCCGTTTCGTGGAAGCGCCGCTGACCGTCGACGGCAGCGGCAATCCTGAGGATGCCGCCGCCTGGGATGTGGAGCGGCCCGGGGCCGTCCGCCTCGCCCATGTGGGCGGCATGCAGGAGGTCAAGGAGCGGCTGGAGGCGGCCTTTCTGGCGCCGTTGCGCAATCCGGAGCTGCGCCGCCTGTACGGCAAGAGTCTTCGCGGCGGTCTCCTGCTGTACGGGCCGCCAGGCTGCGGCAAGACCTTCATCGCCCGGGCGGTCGCCGGCGAGCTCGGGGCGAACCTCTTGTCCGTGTCGGTCAACGACGTGCTCGACATGTGGATGGGCAATTCCGAGCGCAATATGCACGAGCTCTTCCAGACCGCCCGCCGCCAGGCACCGTGCGTGGTCTTCCTGGACGAACTGGACGCGCTCGGCGGAAAGCGCAGCCGCACCCAGAGCGCGGGGATGCGCAACACCGTCAACCAGTTGCTGACCGAGCTGGACGGCGTCGAGGCGGAGGCGAACGAGGGCGTGTTCGTGCTCGCCGCGACCAATGTGCCCTGGGACGTGGACATCGCGCTGCGCCGCCCCGGCCGGCTGGACCGGACCTTGCTGGTGCTGCCACCCGACGGACCGGCCCGGGAGGCGATTCTCCGCTACCACCTGCGCGAGCGGCCCATCGAGAACGTCGACCTCGGCAAGCTCGTCAAGGCCACCGACGGCCTGTCCGGCGCCGACCTGGCCCATGTGTGCGAGGCCGCGTCCGAGCATGCGCTGCTGGACTCGGCCCGGACCGGCACCGTACGCCTGATCGGGATGAAGGACCTGCTGGCCGCGGCGGGGCAGGTCGGTCCCTCGACGGAGCCGTGGTTCGCGGCCGCCCGCAACGTGGCGATGTACGCGAACGACGGCGGGATGTACGACGACCTGGTGGCCTACCTGAAGAAGAAGCGGAAGCTGTGACCGAACTGAACTCGGCCGTCGATCAGGCCCGGGCCCTCTTCGATTTTGAACGCTACGAGCAGGCCCGGGCTGTGCTGGCGCAGCACCTCGCCGGAAACCCCGACGACCGGCGTGCCTGGATCGAGATCGGCCACTGCCACCTGAAAACGGAGCAGCCCGAACAAGCCCTTCAAGCGGCTGACGAGGCACTCAAACTGGCTCCCGAGGACTTCTTCGCACTCATCCTGCGCGCCAGGGCACTGACGCGCATACCCGACAGGGCATGGCGCGCGGCCGAGCCCGTACTGCGCGAAGCGGTCCGGGCCGACCCGCACCACTGGTACGGCTACACGATGCTCGCGGACGCCGTATGCCGTATGTCGTTGGTCCGTTACGTCCAGGCGAACGGCTCCACCTTTCCCCCGCCCCACGAGCGCGCCGATGTCCTCCGCGAGGCGGCCGACCTGGCAGCGGAGGCGCTGCGGCTGGGCCCCGAGGAGATCTACGCCCACGAAGTCGCCCACCAGATCGCCACCTTCTCGCTCGACACCACCCTCGCCGACCAGCTCGACCACGCCCTCCTCCGGCTCGACCCCACCCACGCAGAGGCCCTGGCCCGCCAGACCCAGAAGGCCGCCCAGGCCCCGGGCGTCAAGGCCACCCAGGCCGCCGACCTCTATGCCACCGGGCTTTCCGCCGCACCGGACTCCGCCGAGATGCAGCGCGGCCTCGACCAAGCCACCTACCGCATGCTGCGTGGGGTGCGGTGGCCGGCGCTGCTCTGTGTCGGCTTGGCCGGGGCGATGCTGGATCTGGACATGTTCGTCCGAGAGGGCGAGGTGGCGCGGGAATTGCCGCTGTCCCTCGGTCAGCGCCTGTGGTACCTCGTGCCGGTGACCGCCATCTGGATCGTCGGCGCCCTGCTGCGCTACCGCCGCCGGCGCGCCGGCGTACAGCTCAATGTGCGGTCCCTGATACGCCGCCGCCGGTGGCCCCGCATAGTGCTGGCCCAGGCGGCCTGGGCCCTGCTGTGCGCCCTGCTTATCGCCCAAATACCCTGGGAGGAAAGGGTGTTGCCGCAGATACTGTTCTGGGCAGGGCTCGCGCCGACGTTTGCGACGATCTGGTTCGACCGGAAGAAGACCCGGTGAGGAACGGCCGCCCGAGCCCGAAGGGAGAGGAAAATTCCGGGCCGCTGACTCCTATGCCAGACGGCCAGGAGGTGCTGAGTAGTTCGGTCACTCCCCCTGGCCGCCACCAGCGAAGTCCGACGGGACTCGCCCACTCATAGGCCGCCCTATGGCTATTGGTCTTGCGGTTCTGTTGGTGACGATTTGCGCTGACGTGCTGTTCGACATCGGCGGTTTCATACGGCGCAGATGTGAGCAGGTGCAGAGCAAGGCGGCTGGCCGACGCCGCGAGATGCAGTGGAGCCATGGGCGCCTAGAGACTCCGTACGTTCCGACACTGAAGGTACGGCCCGGGTTCATCCGTGCCCTTGGGCTGCCCATCCTGGCTTCGGGAGCCCTGCTCCTTCTCTTGCATCTCTACTGGTAGGGCTTGGTCAGGTTCATTCGCCGGTGGTGTGTCTACGGCGCCGCCTGGAGGGCAGCCAAGGCACTCGGATACCGGCGACTGATCACTTACACGCAGGCAGGCGAGAGGGGTGCCTCGCGGTGTCCCACCCCCGGGACGGTACGGACAGCGATGAGCATGGGCGGGGTATGGCGATCATCGAGTTCCTCGTGGAGTGGACCGAGGTGCACCACACCACGGCAGGGCGTCGCGTGCGCGCGGGTCTGCGCCTCTAGGAGTTGTCTTCAAATGTCACGCCCACATCAGGAGCGATGCGAGGGTGACGGCGGCTTGGTAGGACTCGACGGTCTTGTCGTATCGGGTGGC
>NZ_JBVHZH010000078.1:0-19831 GCF_055574515.1 Streptomyces sp. NPDC029466 | reverse complement strand
CAGCCGGACGGGGAACATCTGCGTGATCAGCGCCGGCTGAGTGCCCGCCATGATCGAATTCGCGAAGGTGATGCCGAGGAGCCCCACCACGATCAGGGCGATCGACCCGGTGTCGACGAGCCAGAACAGGGGGAATGCCCACACCACGCCGACCGCCGCGCCGACGGCGAAGGTGGCCTTGCGGCCGAAGCGGTCCCCGGCGAGACCCGCGGCGAGCATCATCAGGAGCCACGCCACACTGACGCTGACCAGGATCCACAGCATCGTCGAGGTCGGCAGCTTCAGGTTCGCGGCGCCGTAAGAGACCATGTACACCGAGACCAGATAGCCGATCGCCGGCGCCGCGATGGACGCGAGGCTGCCGATCAGGATCTGCATCGGGTTGCGCCGGAACACCTCGACGACGGGCAGCTTTTCGATCTGGCCCGCCTCGCGAACCGTGTGAAATTCGCTGCTCTCCTCGATGCGCAGGCGGATGACGAGACCGACGACGATGAGGACCGCACTGGTCAGGAAGGCGAGGCGCCAGCCCCAGGCGGCAAAGTCCTCGGGCGACAGCACTCCGGTGAGCAGCAGGAAGGCCAGCTGCGACAGCAGAATCCCGGACGGCAGGCCCAGCTGCGGGAAGCAGCCGTAGAGTGAGCGCCGCTTCGCCGGTGCGTTCTCGACCGCCATGAGCACGGCACCGGCCCATTCGCCTCCGACCCCGGCGCCCTGCACCAGGCGGAGCACTATCAGCAGGATCGGTGCCCAGATGCCGATCGCATCGTAGGTGGGGATCAGACCTATCAGTGTCGTCGCGCTGCCCATCATGAGCAACGAGACCACCAGCATCGACTTGCGGCCGACGCGGTCGCCGAAGTGGCCCATCACCATGCCACCAAGGGGCCGGGCGATGAACCCGACGGCGAAGGTCCCCAGGGCCGCGAGCGTGCCCGCCAGATCGGAGAAGCCGGGGAAGAACTGGACGCGGAACACGAGGGTCGCCGCGACGCCGTAGATGAAGAAGTCGTACCACTCGATGGTGGTGCCGATGTAGCTGGCGAAGGCGACCGTGCCGGGCTTGCGGCCGGCCGGCGCGCCTCTGTGCTGGGTTGGCGAACTGGTGGACATGGGATGCTCCTCGTTGAGCGGGTGTCGGTCCGGGGGTGTCGGTCCGGGCGGACCGGGCGGGGGCAGAGGTGGTGTGGTGACGCTCCGTCGACCGGTCGGACCCGGTCGACGTCCCTCAGCGGGAGCCGATCAGCTCATCTCCTGGGGATGGGTCGCCAGCGCCTCGACGGACACGTCCATCCACTTCCACATCGGCAGCGAGGTGAGCGCGTCGTGCAGGGCGGCCGGATCATCGGCCGCGTAGAGCCCGAGGGTGGCGTTGCGGCCGGGCACCCGCCAGAGCCGTAGGAGGACGCCCTCCTCGCGCAGTTCCCTCGCCCGGGCTCGCTCGGCCTTCTTGAGCTGGTCGCGGACGTCGTCCGGGGTGTCGTGCGGGAGCAGATTCTCCGCGCGGACCAGAAACTCCACTTGGTTCCTTCCTTTCGGATCAGGCAGCGGCGACATCGAGCAGCACGGCGGCCAGCTCGTCGGGGGCGGTGACCATGGCCTCGTGGCCGGTGGCGACCTCGTGGGTCGGCCAGCCCCGGGCAGCGGCCTTCTTCGCCTGCGGTGTGAACACCCGCATCCAGTCCACGCATTCGATGAACGCGGCCGGGACGTGCTCGCCCCGCCCCGTCAGCCGCAGTGGCTCGGTGTAGGTCAGCCACGGGTGCGGGGTCAGCCGCGGGGTGAGCCAGTCGACGTCCGCCTTCTCGGTGACGCCGAGCTTCTCCAGAGAGCGGACCGGTATCAGCCAGCCGTACCCGGGGCCCGCGACGGACTGGCGGTAGTGGTCGGCGACCGTGGCGGGCAGCAAGTCGATGGCGGCATCGCCGTCGTCGCCGACGAAGGCGTCGAGATGGATGCGCTTGGCCAGCCGCTCGGGGACACGGTCGGCCACGCCGGTGATCACCTGCCCGGCATAGCTGTGCCCGACCAGGACCACATCGCGGGCGTCGTACGTCTCAAGAAGGCCGACGATGTCCTGGACGTGGGTGGACAGTCCGACCTGCGGGTTGAGCAGATGGGCGCGGCCGGACAGACCCGTCAGGGTGGGGGTGTACACCTCGTGCCCGGCGGCGCGCAGCGCAGGGACCACCCGCTGCCAGACCCAGCCGCCGTGCCAGGCACCATGGACAAGGACGAACGTGCTCATCGGCAATCCTCCCGCCGGGCGCTGTCGGGATCGGGCTCGTCGTCGGCGTCGACGTAGCGCACACCGAGCTGATCGAGCAGCGGTCGCATGTCGTAGATGTCGAGCCCCAACTCCCCCTGGCGGAACCGGCGGCGCTTGGCCTCCTCGTTCGCCTCGCGGCGGGCGCTCGCCTCGACGACGGCCTCGCCGTCGGCGAGCGGGACGCACAGCACGCCGTCGTCATCGGCGAGGATGATGTCACCGGGGTGGACCAGCTGCCCGGCGACCACCACCGGGACGTTCACCGAGCCCGGAACGGCCTTCGCGGTGCCTTGTGCGTGCACCGCGCGGGACCAGACGGGGAAGCCCATCGCGGTGAGGTCGGCGACGTCGCGGACCCCGGCGTCGGTCACCAGGCCGAGGACTCCACGGTGGTGGAGTTGGGTGGCGAACAGTTCCCCGAACATGCCGTCGGTCGACCGCGAGGTGGTGGCGACCACCAAGACGTCGCCGGCCCGGCACTGCTCGATGGCGGCGTGGATCATCAGGTTGTCGCCCGGATGCGAGAGCACGGTCACGGCGCGGCCCGCGATGCGCGCGCCGGGGTAGATCGGCCGCAGCTCCGGTCCGAGCAACCCCCTTCTGCCGTAAGCCTCGTGGGCGGTGGCCACACCGTTTTTGGCCAGGGCGGCCACGACCTCGCCGGACGGTCCCCGGCTCGTGCGGACGATGACGTGCCCGCTGTCCGGCCCGCTCACCGGAGTTCGTCCCCGACGAGGGGGAAGACCCGCTGATACGCCTCGGCCTGCACGATCGACTTCGCGCCGCCGTTGCGGACCGCCTGCACACCGCGGCGCAGACCGAGATCGGTGTAGTACCGCACGAGGTGTGACTGGGCGCGCATGCACTCCATGGCCTTGCGCTTGCGGTCGAAGACCGGCGTGATGTCCAGCAGCAGGTTCGGCACGAAGCCGCACTGCTCGGGCTGGTGCGGCTCGAATTGCAGTACCTGGGGGGCGCCGATCGGAGCGGTGGTGCGGTCGTGCCCGGCAGCCTGAGCGACCTGCCGGGCAAGCAGCGTGGCCTCGTGTGCGGCGTTGTGGTCTCGGTTGTAGGGGTCGGCGGCGACGTGGGTGAGCAGCACCTCGGGCTGTGCCGTGCGCATCTCGGCGACGATCCGGTCCAGCGCGGCATCATCGATCCGCAGCGGATAGTCGCCCAGGTCGAGGAAGGTGATGGACGCCCCGAGAGCCGCGGCAGCAGCCTCGGCCTCCGCGCGCCGGCCCTCCTTGGCCGCCTCCAGGGTCATGCCCTCCTGCTTCCACAGCCCTTGTGATTCGCCGCGCTCGCCGTAACTCAGGCATACGATCCGCACGTCATGGCCGCGTTCGGCATACAGGGCCAGCGCGCCGCCGGCACGCCATACGAAGTCACCGGAGTGGGCGCTGATCACCACAACAGAAGGATGCTTTTCCTCAGCCATTGCTGCTGTCCTGACCTTTCTCAGCGGTCCTGCCGCCGTCGGGGGACATAGGGGGATTCGAAGAGCCTGGGGTCAAGCGCCTGCGCCTGCCCTGAGGCACGCAGATCGCCTTGGTGCCATCGACATCTGCTCGTATCTGCTCGTATCTGCTCGTCCCTGCTGAGGACGGCATCGCGGTGGCCGAGTTCCCTTCGACCACCTCGGATCCGCAGGCGCCCCCCGCTCAGGGACGTCAGGGCATCAGGGCGTCAGGGCGTCCTGACGTCGCCCTACCGGCCGCGCAGGCAATCGCCGCAGGACAGGAACCAGCCGGCGTCCTACGGGCGCACCTGGGCGATCACCGGCAGCGAGGGTGTGCTCCTCATACCGACGCCCAAGCACAGACAGGGCGAGGAGTCCGGCACGGAGAAATACGTACGACGGCCGCCGATCTAAATCAGCTCGTCGACGTGGCATTGTCGTCCTGACCGCAGAGTGCCGAGCCGGAACGACCACTTCACTCCGGTGCTGAGAGGCAGCTCGGCCGCTTCCTCGCGGAGGGGCCCACCACATCGACGCCACGCCGACCACCTCCTCCCAGCGCCACTCACGGCCACCGCACGTCCTCGATGGCGACAGGTCCGACGCTACAGAGCGCTGTCATCCCAGGTATCTCGCTAATGACCGGACTCGCCCGGAGGCATGTCCCACCGTCGCTACGTCATTCGTCGCGAACCACCGAGAAGCGTCTGCGGATCGAGGGCATGGAGCGGAGGGGCTGGGATCTTGCTCATCGGGATGCACACGGCAGCGTCCTTGGAGGGCGGACACCGGGCCGGAGCCTGCTCAACGCGGGGCATGCCGAGCATGACGGTGCGGCGACGGACAGGCCGGTGGCGTGAGCCCGGGATCGGGGAGGTACGAGAGGTCGGCGGAGAAGTGCTCCCGGCGGCCGGGCTCAGCCCAGCAGCCAGCCAGCTGGCCGGCAAAGCGGAGCGGAGCGGGCAGGCAGGACAGGACTGGGAGGCGATTCGCTCTGTTTCGGAGCTACGAAGGGGGGAGGCGCCACCGAGGCGTCCGCACGCGTGCTTGCGGCAAGGCCAACACGGCCTGCGGCTACGCCGAGGACTACGGCCTCAGCGACCAGCGCCCGCAGGATGTCTATCTCCTCGCCTGCTGCGGTTCGGGCCTGAGGAACCTCGGCGTGACGAAGAAGCACGCGAAGACGGCGTGTTGAAAGGGCACACTCCACTGATCTTGCGTGCATCGTTGTCCGCCCGTGGACGACTGTGCACGCAGCCGGTCGGGGCACCAAGTGGTAGCAGATCCCCTGCCGATCGTCGGTCACGCTGATCCTGGGGCCGCCCCACGCGTGCGGGGAGCAGTCGAGGCCGTTCAGCACGTCATTGCCGTCGGCGGGGCCATCCCTTGGGGGCGTGGGGAGCAGGCCTTCGGCACCGAGCTGAAAAGGGGCAAGATGTCGCCGGGCGACTTCTGTTCCAGTGGTCGGGGGCACACCGTTGAGCACACCGCGGTTTGGCCTGTCGCTTCCCGGCCGGACTTGCCTTGGGGCACGGTGGGCCTCGTCAGCCTGCTCCTCGACGAGGCAGCCGAGACGCCTGCGATCTGGTGGCCAGGAACCAGCGAGAAGAGGCCCGCCGTTCGGCAGGGGCCACGAGGCCGCATAGCCTGGTGTCCGAACTTGAACTGGCTTGCCAGGCCGACCACATCACCACAGGGGGATCCGTATGTCCGCGTACTCACCACCACCACAAGGGCCGACTCCCTGGGGCCAGCAACCAGGCCCGGCCTCGTACGGGCCGCCAGCAGGCCACGGTGGCCCAGCCCCCTATGGACCGCCTGCTCCCGGCCCGCAGTTTTATGGTCAGCAGCCTGTGCACGGGCATCCGCCGGTCCAGCAGCCAGGCGTCCCGGTGTTCATACCCACAGGGCCTGAACGACGTCCATGGCTGCGGCCGCTCATCGCGCTCGGCACCCTGGGCGTGGTCGCGGCAGGGTTTTGGGGATTGACGATGATGACAGACGACGGTACGCCGCCATCGAAAGTCGCCCGTCACGCGGTCGCCGGGGATTGCCTGGAGAACAGCGGGACACACGCAAAGCCAGTCATGTTCACCATCCCTTGCAAGGACGCCAAAGCCGACTACAAAGTCATGTTCAACGCCGACGCCCAGGGTAAATGCCCGCCGGAATTCGATGAGTACACCGAGCGTGGCGGCCGGAACGGTGATACCACGCTGTGTCTGACCCAGGTGCGCCACTAGGCCGATTCGGTCGCATCACGTGACGCCCCGACCAAGGCGATCACCACGGCTGACTCCGCCCTGGCGAGCCGGCCGTGCCCAGGGTTGTCTGGTGGGCATCGCCGTATGGGGCGAGGTGCCGCGGCGAGAGCACTCATCCGGTGGGCTGGACGCCCTGACCATGCGCAGTGTCGCCCAGCAGCTGGGCGTCACGGCCCGCGCCGACCTCGATACCCACGCTGCCGCCCGCGACAGCGCCATGTCCGACGAGCAGTGGTGGGCCGCCAACGCGCCACTTCTGACTCGGGTCTTCGATCCTGCCCGGTTCCCCTCGCAGTCCGGGTAGGAAGTGCCGCGGGTGTAGCTCACCAGGGCATGTACAGCCCCGAACACGCCTTCAGCTTCGGGCTGCAGCGCATCCTGGACGGCCTCACCCACCTCATCGTGAGCCGTTCTCGATAGCCACCTCACAGGCTGGTCCGGCAATGTCCGCGTCTACGTCCGCAGGCCGCCGACCTTGACCACCACTGTTGAACTGCCTCCTGCCGATGCGCGGGACGGAACAGGCGCTGCGCGTCCCTAGAGCCATCCCCGCATGCGCGGCCAGCAGGTCGGCGACGCCACACGCGCCGTGAGATGCCGGCGCGCACCGTGCAACGCCGCTTCTCTTGGCCAGAAGACCCCGGTCCTGATCACGAGCAAGGCACCGCATCCGTACCAGCAGATCATGGTGAGCTACGACGAGCCGGGTCGCGGGATCGTCTGCATCATCTCCACGGCGAGGTTCTGACCTGCGCAGACTCTGCTGCGGGCGCGGTGGGCGGCTACCTTCCGACGGCTCCAGAGTGATGAGGATCTTTGCATCTCCTCACCCTCTGCTTGGGCCGGGGGCAGACATGCTCACTCAAATTCCCCACACAGCAGCCCGTCCAGAGCGCAATCAATGGAGGCCCCGACCGTCGCTTCGTCGAGTGAGAAAGTCTCTTATGATCGACTGATAGCTTCTCACCATGTTCTTCCCGGTCGCCTTCCTTATCGGCGTTCTGGGTGGTGTTGCCCTCTGTGCGGTCACCACCCGACGCAGAAGTCCTCGGCAGATGTCGCAGCGGGTCGCCCTCGGGCTGCTGTGGTTCTGGGCAGCCTGCATCGTCTACTTCACCTTCGGGACCCCCTCCGGTGGCGGCCAGGCTCTCAATCTGAAGCCACTGGACCTGACCAATGCGGCGGACATCAAGGACGCCGTGCTGAACGTGCTCATGTTCGCCCCCGTCGGCCTCCTGCTGGCCCTGCTCCCGGTGCGCTGGTACCAGGCCATCCTCTTCGGATTCCTTGGCTCCCTCACCATCGAGGTCACCCAGTACCTGACCCGATCAGGACGCAGCACCGACATCAACGACCTCACCAGCAACACCCTCGGTGCACTGATCGGCTTCTCCTGCACCGCCGCAGTTCTCGCCCTCGCCGGACGTAGCTCTCGCATCCGTGGCACCACAGTTGACTGCTGAATCGACTGCTGAATCGACTGGGGAACCCGAGTGACACTGGGGAAATCGCTGATCCCCATCAAGACTCGGTCTCAGGATAATTCGGTGGCGTGGCCGGGTCAGTGAGAAGACCTTGCAACACCGGATCGACGGCCCGGACGACGCCCCCGTACTTGTGCTGGGGGCCGCTCTGGGTACCACGTGCACAGGTTGTAGATCGCGTCTTGTGTGGTCCAGGCCAGCGGCGTCGGCGAGGGTCAGGGTCTTGTGGTCCAGGAGCGTCAATGCTGTTGGTGAGACGTGTGTGAGAGGTGAGGGACCCCCGCTGGCTTTGCTCCGGCGGGGGTTCGTCCTGCGGGGGCTTGCGATGGCGTTCAGTCACGGCAGCCGTAGATCGCGCTCTTTGAGGTACGGCTGAACATGTCCCGCAGCGTTCCCGCTCTCTGCCCCCACCAGCCCGGTGCCCGCTGTGGCCTGATCGGCTTCATGACCGCTGCAGGCTCGTGATGGGTGACGGCCGCCCCCTTATGGCAAGTAGTTCCGCGCTCGCTTTGTGGCCGTCGGCGCTTGCACGGGGTGCCGTCGACCCAGAAGGGGTCAGGCGAAGACATCCTGCTGGTAGCGCCCGTCGGCCTCTAGCCGGGCGAGCCATTCCTGGGCGGTGGCGTCGTCGCTTCCGGTGCGGGCACGGTGGATGGTGGCGAGTGCCTGGCGTACGGCCGGTGCCATGCGGCGGCCGTCACCGCAGACGTAGATGTATGCGCCGTTTTCGAGAGCGTCCCACACCGTGTCCGAGGCGGCGGCGATCGCGTTCTGGACGAACCGGGCCGGGTGGTCGGGGACGGCGGAGAAGGCGGTGTGTACGCGGGCGATCCCGGACTGCTCCCAGGTCTGCATCTCCTCCCTGTAGAACCAGTCGTGCTCCGGGTGGCGGCAGCCGACGAAGACCTGGGACGTGCCGACATGTGTGCCGCCCGCGTGCTGTAAGGCGCGCTCTTCCAGGAAGCCCCGCAGCGGCGCGATGCCGGTGCCGGGGCCGATGAGGACGATCGGTGTCGTGGGGTCGGCCGGCGGCGCGAAGGTCGGCGATGGCACACGTACGTAGCCGTAGAAGACGTCTCCGGGCTCCAGCCGGCCCAGGTACTGCGAGCACAGGCCCCGGTGCTCGCCCTCGCCCGACAGTGCGGGGCCTTCGACAAGTCCGACGGTCAGCCGCACGTGTCGCGGGTCGGCCAGGGGCGAGGAGGAGATGGAGTAGAAGCGGGGGCGGATGGGCCCCATCATGTCGAGGAAGTTCGCCAGCGGCAGTTCCACGGCGGGGAAGCGCTCCAGCAGGGTGAGCACGGGGACGCGCTTTTCGAGGATCTCCGTCCGGTAGCGCCGCTCGGCCTCCTCGGTGTCGGTGTAAGCCTCCAGTTGGGGTCGGGTCCAAGGGCAGGAGGTGTGTTCGGCGAGCGTCCGTATGTGGGCGCGGGTGGCGACGTCCTGGAGTTCCAGGAACTGGGTGAGGAGCAGTTCCGCGGGGACGGGCACGCCCACCGGCAGGTGCGTCCGGCCGCCCCCGGGCACCGGGTCGAGCCGGAGCACCTGGTCGCGGTCGACGCCGAGCCGGTCGAGGGTACGGGTGACCAGTGCCGGGTCGTTCTTGGCGAAGACCGCCAGGTGGTTGCCGGTGTCGTAGTCGACGCCTGCCGGCAGTTCGACCGTGATCGACCGCGCCGACGGCCGCGGCGGCTCGATGCTGAAGTCCCACAGTCCGGTCGGGTCGCCGACGAGTTCCTCATTGGCGACGACGGTCAGTGGGTACGCCTGCTCGGAGACGATCGAGGGGCGTACCTCGGCCTCGCCGAGGAGTTGCACCTGGAAGCGCGGGCCGTCGTCCGTGGCGGTGTCGGCGGCGTAATCCTCCACCAGCGCCGACCACAGGGTGTTCGTCCAGGCGGAGGCCATGCCGTCGAAGTCGCCCGAGGCGTCGACCTCACCGCGGTCGACCACCGGGCCGGCCCCTGCGGCCAGCAGGGCGGCCTCGATCCGGCGCGGGAACGCCTGGTAGGTCGTCCACTGCGTGTTGCCGGTGCCCAGTACCGCGAACCGCACCCCGGACAGTGCGCCCTCGGGCAGGCCGGTGGCGATCAGCTCGTCGAAGCGCTGGGCGTTGTCGGGGGCCTTGCCGTTGTAGCTCGCGGCGACGGTGATGAGAAGGCCCTCGGTCGGCAGGTGGTCCGCCAGGTCGTCGAGCGTGGTCAAGGTGGTGTCGAAGCCGGCACGGCCGGCCCGGTCGGCGATCGTCTGCGCCAGGTCTTCCGAGCTGCCGAGGTTCGAGCCGTAGGCGACGGTGAGGCGCACGCCGACACCGCGGATCGCGGCCTCCTGCTCGTCACCGCCGGTCAGCACGGCCAGGCCCTGGTCGAAATGGTGGCGCTCGTGCTCCCGGCGCGGCCGGACCCGGACGTGGAAATCGGACGGCTTGAAGGTCAGCGCCTCCTTGATGTGCATCTGGTAGTCGGCCGGGTCGGAGACGGCGAACTTCTGCAGAACGAGAGCGAGGGCGAGGCGGGCCTCGGTGAGCGCGAACTGGCGCCCGATGCAGGCGCGTTCACCGTCACCGAAGGGCTTGTAGGCGTGCGGGTGGTGCTGCGTCTTGTTCTCGGGTAGCCAGCGGTCGATGTCGAAGTCCTGCGGGCGGTCCCATGCCTTGAGGTGGTTGTGGAGCAGTGGGAAGACGATGCTGGTCTTCTGACCCTTCTTCAGGCGGTAGCGGCCGCCGATGACGGTGTCTTCCAGAGCCATTTTGCCGATGAGCGGGATGGGGGACCACAGGCGGAGGGTCTCGTCCAGGACGCGTGGGATGACGTCCAGCTTCATGATCGTCTCGTAGTCGGGGACGGTGTCTCCGGGCAGCAGCCGGTCCACCTCCGCGTACGCCCGGGCCAGCACATGTGGGTTGCGCAGTAGCGAGTACAGCGCGAACGAGAGCAGGCCGCTGGTCGTTTCATGACCGGCGATGAGGAACGTCAGCGTCTGGTCCCGGATGTTCTCGTCGTCCAGCTGTTTGCCGGTGACCGGGTCGGCGGCGTCCAGCATCAGGCCGAGCAGGTCCCGCTCACCGGTGCCGATCCCCTGGCGGCGCTCCCTGATCACGTTGTCGACGAGTTCCTGCATCTGCCGGATGCTGTCCCGGTAGGACCTGTCCTCGCGCCGCTTGAGCTTGGTGACCAGCGGCAGTTGGGTCATACGGTCCATGGACACGGTCAGTGCGTGCAGCATCGCCTGAAGGAACGGGTCCAGTTCGTCGTGCTGGAAGGAGTGGAACCGGTAGCCGAATCCGGACAGGGCAATGGTGTCCAGGGTCAGCCGGGTCATGTCGTCGGCCACGTTGACGGGGCGCTCCTCGGAGCGCTGCCACTTGCCGACCAGTTCCTGGGCCACCTCCAGCATCTGCGGGAAGTACGCCTTCATCGACCGTTGGCCGAACGCCGGCATCAGGATCCGGTGGGCCTCGCCCCAGACTTCCTCGTCATCGCGGGCGGTGAACAGCCCGGCGCCGGTGTAGTCGCGGACGTGGGACAACGGCGGGTCGATCGGCTTGCCGAACCGGGCCGGGTCGCAGACCTCGGTGACCAGGTCGGGGTCGTAGACGAAGACCTGGTCGACACCGGCGATGTCCAGACCGTAGAGGCCCTCGGGGTACCGGCGGCCCAGCTCGACGAGGTACTGGGCCGGGCCCTCCGACGGGATCTGCAGGGTGTTCCCGACGAGCGGGGCCCCGCGCGGGGTCGGTATGGGGTGGAAATCGGCCATGAGGCACTCCTCGTCCGGATGGGGTCCGCGGGTGGCGGAGGTGGCCGCGGCGGCAGCCTGCCACGGGAACAGCGGCCGCCGATACGGCAGCGCCGTCGTTTCCATACGCTGTATGGAACTGGTCCCAGTGATACCATACGACGTATGGAAACGCCTAGGAGAGCCCCCCGAGGGACGAGGAAGAGGGACGTACCGCTCACCGAGGAAGGCATCTGCACCGCGGCGCTGCGCCTCATCGACGCCGACGGGGTCGAGGCACTCACGATGCGCAAACTCGCGGCCGAGCTGAACGCCAACCCGATGTCGCTCTACCACCACGTGCCGAACAAGGAAGCCCTGCTGCGCGGCGTGGCGAAGCTGGTCGGCTCCCAGTTCCGCACGCCGGAAGGGGAGGACCGGCCCTGGCAGGAGCGACTACGCCAACTCGCCATGGATTTCCGCGCGTTGGCGCACGGCCACCCCAATCTGGTGGCGCACACCTTCAGTCACCCCGACTTCATCCAGCCGGGGGACCCCTTCTGGTTGGGGCTCACGGGCACACTCGCCGATGCGGGAGTGCCACAACGTGAGATCCCCCGGGTAGGCGCCGTGCTGTGCGCCGTGTTCTCCGGGCTGTTGCTCACCGAACTGAACGGGGCGTTGGTGCGATGGATGACCCTGCCTCCGTCGCCTGCCGTTGGCCGTGGGGGAGAGGCGTCCGAGGTGACGTCGGCCGATGCGGACACGTTGTTCCGCCGCGCGCTGGAGGGCGCGATCGCCGGTGTGGAGAGTCAGACGGCTGCTTGCGTCGCGGGCCGTGGAACCGAGGGCGGCAACGCGTAGACCAGTCGCTCCTGGGCGTCATGACGTGCTCGTGCCCGCCTCATCCGGGGGGTGCGTCGTAGGGAATGTCCGCCCAGGGATTGAGGGATATCGGGCTGGTACTTCGACCGTGGCCGTCGAGTAGCCAGCCCATGCGTTTGCTCATGCGCAGGACGATGGCGCGTTCGGTCAGGGTCAGCGTGGGGAATCGTTCGGCGAGTCTGGTCTCCAGACGCTGGCTGTCGCCGAGGGAGCGTAGCCAGACGATGACGAGCAGGTTGTCCGTTCCGGTGATCGCGGCGCACATCCTGATTTCCGGCAGGGTCAGCAGCGTCTGAGCGATCCTGTCGAGCTCGTGGGCGGGGACGCGAGCCCAGAAGTAGGCGTGCACGGGCCAGCCGCTGATGACGTCGGACACTTCGCAGCGGAAGGACACCAGGCCCTCTCGGACCATGCGTTCCAGGCGCCGGCGGGTGGTGGACACGCTGGTCGAGGTGAGGGCGGCAAGTTCGGCGGTTGTCCGGCGGCCGTCGGACGACAGGGGCAGCAGAAGATCGCGGAACCCTTCGTGGGACGTCCGGCTTCCTGCGGAGGTCTGCGGGTGGTGGCGGGTCAGGTGGGCGCGCTGGTCCGGCGAGAGAGCCTGGAGCCGCCACTTGTTGCCTTCGCTGTAGAAGCGGGTGGCGGTGCTGGTACGGGTGCCGCGTACTCCGGGCAGCTGGCTGACGTGGTCCAGTACGAACCGCGACAGCGCCTGAAGGTCGGGGAACAGGGCCACGAGGAACAGGTCGCGGCCGCTGGCGACCTGGGAGACCGAGGCGATCTGCGGCACGCCGGCGAGCGCATCCACCACCTGCTGTCGGGCGGTGGGTTGGCAGTCGACTTCGATGAAGGCCAGACAGCACCGTTCGGTCCACAGCGCCAGGTTCGGGTAGGCGGTCACCCAGACGACGCCCTGTTTGGTCATGCGCTCCCAGCGCCGCGCCACAGTGGCCGAGTGGAGGCCGAGAACCTTTCCCACTTCGGTCCAGGTGGCCCGCGGCGCTATCTGCATCACATTGATCAGCGACAGATCATCTTCGTCGAGGCTGAACGAATCTTGCATTGGATCGCACCCTGTGAACGTTCCCGCTGATTTCGGCGCTGCTGTCGCGCGCCTGTCCACCCTAGGGACATCCGCCGTTCGACACCATGCCCGAGTCCCTGGAGGTGCACCCGCTGTCATGGCGACCTATGAGGATGCGACCGCGATGCGCGAAGAGCTGGTCCGGCTGCGTCGCGGCCTGCACACCGATCCCGAGGTGGGGCTGGACCTGCCGCGTACCCAGGAGAAAGTGCTGGGAGCGCTGGACGGCCTGCCACTGGAGATCTCCACGGGCAGCCATCTGTCCTCGGTCACGGCAGTGCTGCGCGGAGGGCGGCCGGGACCCGTCGTGCTGCTCCGGGCGGACATGGACGCCCTGCCGGTGACGGAGCGTACCGGTCTGGAATTCTCCTCCGCGACACCGGGTGTCATGCACGCCTGCGGCCACGATCTGCACACCACGATGCTGGTCGGTGCCGCCCATCTGCTCGCCGCGCGGCGGCAGGATCTCGCCGGCGACGTGGTGCTGATGTTCCAGCCGGGCGAGGAGGGGTGCGACGGAGCGGGCGCGATGCTGGCCGAAGGCATCCTGGAGGCGGCGGGGCCCCGGCCGGTCGCGGCCTACGCACTGCACGTGTTCACCACCGACTTTCCCACCGGCGTCTTCATGGCGCGCAGCGGTGCGACCATGGCGGCGACCAACAACGTGGACGTCACCGTCATCGGGGCCGGCGGACACGCCTCGGCGCCACACCGTGCCAAGGATCCGGTGCCCGCGGCCTGCGAGATGGTCACCGCGCTGCAGACCATGGTCTCCCGGACCTGCGACCCCTTCGATCCGGTCGTCCTGACCATCGGTTCCCTCCACGCCGGCACCCGCCGCAACGTGATCCCCGAAACGGTGCGGATGGAGGGCACCGTGCGCACGTTCTCCACCCGGGCGCAGAACCGGATGCAGGACGCGGTGGTGACCCTCGTACGCCAGATCGCCGCCGCCCACGGTCTGCGGGCGGAGGTCGAGTTCACCAGGCGCTACCCGGTGACGGTCAACGACGAGCGCGAGACCGCCTTCGTCCGGTCCACCGTCACCGAGACCTTCGGCGAGCACCGCTTCCGGCCGCTCGCCCACCCCCTCACCGGCGCCGAGGACTTCTCCCGCATCCTGGGCGAGGTGCCCGGCAGCCTGGTCATGCTGGGCGCCGCTCCGGCCGGTGCAGACCCCTCGACCGTGGCGAACAACCACTCTCCCTATGCGGAGTTCGACGAGGGCGTGCTGTGCGACGGCGCCGCTCTCTACGCCGATCTCGCCACCCGCCGACTGGCCGCACAGCCCGCCGGAGGACTCGCTTCGACTCCCGCCTGCTGACCGACCCCCGTCGCTCACCCCTGGCCGCCCCCCCGTCGCTCACCCCTGGCCGCCCCCCCCGTCGCTCACCCCTGGCCGCCCCCCCGTCGCTCACCTTGCCCCCCTGCTCACCTCGGAGGTCCCCCTTGTCATCCGCACCCTCCACCAGCCCGGTGCCCGTCACCGAGCCGGGCCACAGACGCTCCAGCCGAGGACAACGTCGCGCCCTCATCGGCACCGGCATCGGCAACGCGCTCGAGTGGTACGACTGGCACGTCTACGGCATCTTCGCGCCGTTCTTCGCCCAGCAGTTCTTCAATCCGGACAACGAACTGTCGGCCTTGCTGTCCACGCTGGCCATCTTCGCGGTGGGCTTCGCGATGCGGCCGATCGGCGCCTTCGTCTTCGGCCGGCTCGCGGACCGCAAGGGCCGACGCCTGGCCATGGTGCTCTCGATCGGCATGGGGTCGGCGGGCAGCCTGGCGATAGGTCTCGCCCCCACCTACGCCAGCGTCGGCGCCGTGGCCTCGCTGATTCTGCTCCTGGCCAGGCTCACCCAGGGCATGGCCCATGGCGGAGAACTGCCCTCTTCCCAGACCTACCTCGCCGAGACAGCCCCACCCGAGCGCCGCGGCCGGTGGACCAGCGCCATCTACGTCTCCGGGGCCTGCGGCATGCTGATCGCCACCCTGCTGGGCGCCGGCCTCGCGGCCCTGTACGGCACGGAGGCCCTGGAGGCATGGGGCTGGCGGGTACCGTTCGTCATCGGCGGGCTGCTCGGCATCTACGCCCTGTTCCTGCGGCGCAAACTCACGGAGACGCATGCCTTCAACAAGGAGCAGACCTCCCGCAGTGCGGCCCCGCAGCGCCTGTCCGTGCTGCGCGGCATGTGGCAGAACCGTGCCGCTGCCGGGCGGGTGATCGGCCTGACCGCAGGCTTCACGGTGACCTACCAGGCCTGGACCACCGCTGCCCCCGCCTACGCGATCGGAGTGACGAAGCTGGACTCGACCGCAGTGCTGCTCGCCGAGGTGGTGGCACTCTTGGTCTTCATCGCGGCGCTGCCGCTGTGCGGATCGCTGTCCGACCGGCTCGGACGCCGGCCCAACATGCTGATCTTCGTTCTGGGCATGGCGGTGCTCGCCTACCCCCTGCTGCTCCTGGCCCGAGCGGGCCAGGTCTGGCAGCTCGGCCTGGCCATGACCATCGCCCTGCTCTTCACCGCGATGTGCGCGTCCATCGCGCCCGCGATCTTCGCCGAACTGTTCCCCACCCACGTGCGTACCACCGGCACCGGCGTCCCCTACGCGATCGCCGTGGCGCTCTTCGGCGGCACCACCCCCTACCTTCAGACCTGGCTCGCCAGCCACGATGCGCAGGGCTACTTCACCGGCTACAACATCGCTCTGCTGCTGGTCGGCGCCCTGATCGTCCTCACCGGCCCGGAGACACGGGGCAAGCCACTGGAGTAGGCCCCAGCCAGGCCAACGGCGGGCCGCGCCCTCATCACCGCCCTGGTCACCATCCGACCCCGGGGGGAGGGGGGGGGGGGGGGGGGGGGGGGGGGGGGGGGGGGGGGGGGGGGGGGGGGGGGGGGGGGGGGAGAGGGGCCACCCCCCCCCCCCCCCCCTGCCCACCCCCCCACCCTTCCCACCCCCCCTCCCCCCCCGCTCGGGGGGGTGCCGGACCGGGACGGTGACCGGTCACGCAGCCCGAACATCGCCCTCAAGTTGACGGCGTCCCCGGGGAACTCCCGCTGCACCATGGGCGCCTCGCCCGTCGAGGAATCGTGGGCGGCAGTGAGGCGACCTTCGCCGCGCTGTGCGGGGTCAGTCCATTCGCGGCCAGGCCGTCGACCAGCTCGTGGTGGGAGCGGTTGAGCCGGTCGATCCAGCTGGCCAGCACGGCGTTCGGGTCGGTGCTCAGTTCGAGCTCCTCGCAGACCCTGGGGCGGGCCGCCTTTCAGGTATCGGTGCTGAGCAGCCGGGCGTTGGGGTCGCCTCACTTGCGCAGACCCGGGACATAGATCGCGTGGCGGTGCAGGCTGGCGCGCAGGGCCTCGGTGGTGGCGACGACGCACCGGCACCCCGACCTCCGGCCCCTGCCACACCCAATTCAGGGCGCACCGTCCGCTTCCCGCCGACGGTTGTCCGTCACCGCGCTCGTGACCGTACGGACCCGCACCAGGCTGATCCTGACCAACCGCAGGTCCCGCTCCGGGAACGGCGGGTTAGCGGTGGGTGAAGCGGGTGGTGAGGGTGACGGTGGTGAGGCCCTTGATCATTCCGGCCTTGTTCCAGCCCATGCCGAAGTCGTTGCGGTCGATGGCGACCTCGCCGCTGAGGGTCACGTCGTTCGGTCCGACGGCAGTGGCGCGGGCGGTGAAGGTGAGCGGGCGGGTCGTACCGAGCACAGTGAGGCGGCCAGTGACCTTGGCGGTTCCGGCGCCGTCGGCGACGACGTCGGTGGCGGTGAAGGTGAACGTCGGATACCTCTCGACGTTGAAGAAGTCCGCGGAGCGCAGGTGGGTGTCGAGCTTGGCCTGCTTGCTGAGGATGGACGCCGCCTCGATGGTCAGGGTGCCGTGCGCGGAACCGTCGGGGCCGATTTCGCCTTCGCCGTTGAGCTTGGTGAAGGCGGCCCTGATCGTGGCCAGCCCCCACATCGACTTGTGCTTGATCTCCACGGATGACTTGGTCGCGTCCAGGACCCAGAGGCCGGTGCTGAGGTCGGACAGTCTGGTGGAGGGCTGGGCGGGGTTGGTGGTGTGGCTCGTCATGGAGATCGCCTTTCACGGTGGGCAGGGAGTGAGGTTTCGGGTGGGGTGTGGGTTCGCGGGCTCGTGCGTTCGGCGCCTGCTCCCGCCTCGTGGCACAGCCGCGGTGGGAGGCAGGGGCCTTCGTTGTTTCGTGGCCCGGCCGTTCCTGCATCGCCGGGCCACGCGCGGGTCAGGCGAGCCCGATCTGCTGGTAGAAGGTGCGACTCGGTCTGCGAGGTGGAGGCCGGGTCTCCGAGCAGTTCCCGGTCGTCGGTGGCAGCGGCTGCCAGGCCGGTTCCCGTGGCTACTGCGGTGAGGGCGAGGGCGCCCAGGGCAGCGGTGGCCGCGCCCTTCAGGACGTTGCGGCGATTGATCATGTCGATTCCTTGTCTGCAAGATCACCCGGAGGAAGGGTGAGGCATGAGAAGGCGGCTCTCACTGCAGTCGCAGCCTGGGGCCGCCTAGGGCGCTCATCAGGGGATTTCTCATCCGATGACTTGAACCTTCAACTTCGAAGCTAGTGCATCAAACTTGAAGCGTCAAGCGAGGTGGGGTGAATTTGACTTGAAGAATCAAGCTAGGATGGGGGCATGGACACGCATGAACCCCGCTGGCTGAACGCCGAGGAGAGGCAGACCTGGCTCTCCCTGACCGCCATGGTGACCAACCTGTCGAACGCGCTGGACACCCAGTTGCAGCGCGACGCCCAGATCAGCCACTTCGAGTACCAGGTCCTCGCCACCCTCTCCGAGGCCGCCGAACGCACCATGCGCATGAGCGACCTGGCAGTCCTCACCAACGGCTCGCTCTCCCGCCTGTCCCACGTGGTCAAGCGCCTGGAGAAGCAGGGCTGGGTGCGCCGCACCCCCGATCCGGACAACGGCCGCTACACCCTGGCCGTCCTCACCGAAACGGGCTGGGACAAGGTCGTCGCCACCGCCCCGGGCCATGTCGAGGAGGTCCGCCGCCTCGTCTTCGACCCGCTCACCCAGGCCCAGCAGCGCACCGTGCGCGCCATCGGCCACCGCGTCAACCAGGTCATCGACCCCACCGGTACCTCCCCGGAGTGACGATGCGTCCCACATTCCGGTCCGGCCCGCCCCGCAGAAGGCTCACTGTGTCCCCGATACTGAATCCCGTCGTGCCCGCCGGCGCCTACGACGACTTTTTGCCCGGCGCCCTGCGCCGAGCCCGCGCCCAGCGCGACTGGATCCCCGCCGACGGTCCCCTGCCCGCCCTCTACGTCAGCCACGGCGCTCCGCCGCTGCTCGACGACGGCCCCTGGATGCGACAGCTCCTGGGCTGGGCCCAGAGTCTGCCCAAACCCAGGGCCGTCCTGATCGTCTCCGCCCACTGGGGGCACGCGCCGCTGTCCCTGTCGGCACCCGCCGCGCACACACCGCTGGTCTACGACTTCGCCGGCTTCCACCCCCGATACCGTCAGGTGCGCTACGACACCCCCGACGCGAGCGCGCTGGCCCGGCGGGTGGCGGCGATGATGCCGCACGACGAGCCCGTCCACCAGCACCCGAGCCGCGGCCTCGACCACGGCGCCTGGCTCCCGCTGATGGCCATGTTCCCGCTCGCCGACATCCCCGTCCTCCAGCTGTCCATGCCCACCCACAACCCCGCCCGACTGGGGGAACTCGGCGCCCGCCTGGCCCCCCTGCGCGAGGAGGGAACCCTCGTCATCGGCTCCGGGTTCATGACCCACGGCCTCCACGCGATCACCGCCGACATGCTCTACCGGGGCGCCGTCCCCACCTGGTCCTCCGACTTCGACACCTGGGCCGCCGACGCCCTGGCACGCGGCGACGTCGAGGAACTCGCCGCCTGGCGTGACCGCGCACCCGGCATGCCCCACGCCCACCCCACCCCCGACCACTACACCCCGCTGTTCATCACCCTCGGCGCCGGCGGCCAGCCCGAACGACCCGTGAAAACCGCCATCGACGGCTACGTCCTCGGCTTCGCCAAACGCTCCTTCCAGACCGCCTGATACTCCAGCCGCAGAGCGTGTCCGGAAGATCGCGCAAGTTCCGGGATGTCATTGGCGCATGGTCGTCGCCACCCGCGCATGCGCGAGGAATCACCGGCCGCCAGCCCAGGAGGCGGGAAACACATGGCCAGGAAAGAGCCCGCCGTGAACGGGGAATTCCAACGGCGACATGGGTGATCGCCGTGCTCGGCTTCGCCGTAAGGGGAGCGAACGGCGTCGATAGCCTGCCGGGATGAGTGAGCAGGGGGGCGGGCGAAGCTCCGGCCACGGTCGAGCAGGTTTCCGCGGCGATGGCCGCGTTGCGGCTCGAAGGCGGCCCGGCTCGGCGGTCCGGACGCGTACCGGGTGCGGATGGTCAACGCGCTGCGCCGCGTGGTCCAGGCGGAGGTGGCGTGGCCGACACGGTGAAGCTGGACGTCGACGCGCGGCACGCGGCGTGGGGGGACAGTTCGAGGCCGCCGGGGCCGGGCTGGATGATCCGGTGCGGCGGCTGGAGTTCATCCGCTGGCAGGTGCTCCGGGCCAACACCCCGCTGCGGCTGATGGCGCGGAGCCGGGAGGTCGGGCGGATCCCGCTGGTCGCGTCGCCGCGCGCGCGGCGACCGGG
>NZ_JBVHZH010000077.1:0-20439 GCF_055574515.1 Streptomyces sp. NPDC029466 | reverse complement strand
TACGCGACCCCCGTTTGCCATGGCGCCCCCCCCAACCCGCCCCCCCCCCTGCCCGGGGGGTACCTGTTCCCCCCCCCCAAACCCAGCGGTCCCCCCCCCCTTCCCCCCCGCGGGGCCCCCCTCCGCGCCGCGACCCGGGCACCTGCCCGGGTCGCGTCAGCGCTCCGTTACTTCTTGCGGCGTCGCCCGGCGCTCTTCTGGGCCTTGCGCCGCTCGGCGCGGGTCAGACCGTCCGCCTCGGAACGGGCCGGGCCCGCCTCCTCGTCGCTGATGAAGTCGCCCTCGATGACGCTGCCGTCGCCGTCCACCTTGGGCGCGGTGAAGTGCAGCCGGTCCGGACGCTGCGGCGCCTCCAGGCCCTTGGCGTGGATCTCCGGGCGCACCGCGGCGGCGGGCACGCCCTCGCCGGCGCCCTTGTCCAGCGAGGCCGGCTCCACCGCTTCCTGCACCGGGACCTCCTCGACCTGCTGCTCGACCTGGACCTCCAGGTTGAACAGGTAGCCGACGGACTCCTCCTTGATGCCCTCCATCATCGCGGTGAACATGTCGAAGCCCTCGCGCTGGTACTCGACCAGCGGGTCCTTCTGGGCCATCGCCCGCAGGCCGATGCCCTCCTGGAGGTAGTCCATCTCGTAGAGGTGCTCACGCCACTTGCGGTCCAGGACGGACAGCACGACGCGGCGCTCCAGCTCCCGCATCACATCCGAGCTGAGCTGCTGCTCACGGGCGGCGTACTGCTCGTGGATGTCGTCCTTGATGGCCTCGGCGATGAACTCGGCGGTGATACCGGCACGGTCGCCGGCCTCCTCCTCCAGCTCCTCGATGGTCACCTTGACCGGGTAGAGCTGCTTGAACGCGCCCCACAGGCGGTCCAGGTCCCACTCCTCGGCGAAGCCCTCGACGGTCTCCGCGTGGATGTAGGCGTCGATCGTGTCCTCCATGAAGTGCGTGACCTGCTCCTGCAGGTCCTCGCCCTCCAGGACGCGGCGGCGCTCGCCGTAGATGACCTCACGCTGGCGGTTGAGCACCTCGTCGTACTTCAGGACGTTCTTCCGCGTCTCGAAGTTCTGCTGCTCGACCTGCGACTGGGCGGAGGCGATCGCCCGGGTCACCATCTTGTTCTCGATCGGCACGTCGTCGGGGACATTGGCCATCGCCATGACCCGCTCGACCATCTGCGCCTTGAACAGCCGCATCAGGTCGTCGCCCAGGGACAGGTAGAACCGCGACTCGCCCGGGTCACCCTGACGGCCGGAACGACCGCGCAGCTGGTTGTCGATCCGCCGCGACTCATGCCGCTCGGTGCCCAGGACGTAGAGCCCGCCGAGCTCCTTGACCTCCTCGAACTCCGCCTTGACCGCGGCCTCGGCGCGCTCCAGGGCGGCGGGCAGCGCGGCCGCCCACTCCTCCACGTGCTCGACAGGGTCCAGACCGCGCTGGCGCAGCTCCGCCTCGGCCAGGTCGTCGGGGTTACCGCCGAGCTTGATGTCCGTACCACGGCCGGCCATGTTCGTGGCGACCGTCACCGCGCCCTTGCGGCCGGCCTGCGCGATGATCGGTGCCTCACGGTCGTGCTGCTTGGCGTTGAGCACCTCATGGGCGACACCGCGCTTGTTGAGCTGCTGGGAGAGGTACTCGGACTTCTCGACCGAGGTGGTGCCGACCAGGATCGGCTGGCCCTTCCCGTGCTTCTCGACGATGTCCTCGACGACCGCGTCGAACTTCGCGGTCTCGGTGCGGTAGATCAGGTCCGCCTGGTCCATACGGACCATCGGGCGGTTCGTCGGGATCGGGACGACACCAAGCTTGTAGATCTGGTGGAACTCGGCGGCCTCGGTCATGGCCGTACCGGTCATGCCGGAGAGCTTGTCGTAGAGACGGAAGAAGTTCTGGAGGGTGATCGTGGCGAGCGTCTGGTTCTCGTCCTTGATCTCCACCCCTTCCTTCGCCTCGATGGCCTGGTGCATGCCCTCGTTGTAGCGGCGGCCGGCGAGGATACGGCCGGTGTGCTCGTCGACGATCATGACTTCGCCGTCGATGACGACATAGTCCTTGTCGTTCTTGAAGAGCTCCTTGGCCTTGATCGCGTTGTTGAGGTAACCGACGAGCGGGGTGTTCACCGACTCGTACAGGTTGTCGATACCTAGCCAGTCCTCGACCTTGCTGACACCGGACTCATGGATGCCGACGGTGCGCTTCTTCTCGTCGACGTCGTAGTCGCCGGTCTCCTCGATGCCGCGCTGCGGGTTGGCGGCCTCGCCGCGCTTCAGACGGCGCACCAACTTGGCGAAGTCGCCGTACCACTTGGTGGCCGAGTCCGCCGGGCCGGAGATGATCAGCGGCGTACGGGCCTCGTCGACGAGGATCGAGTCGACCTCGTCGACGACCGCGAAGTTGTGGCCCCGCTGGACGAGTTCGTCCTGCGACCACGCCATGTTGTCACGCAGGTAGTCGAAGCCGAACTCGTTGTTCGTGCCGTAGGTGATGTCGCAGTTGTACTGCTCGCGGCGCTGGGCCGGCGTCATGTCGGCGAGGATGCAACCGACGGTCAGGCCCAGGAACTTGTGGACCCGGCCCATCATCTCGGAGTCGCGCTCGGCCAGGTAGTCGTTGACCGTGATCAGGTGGACGCCCTTGCCGGACAGCGCGTTCAGATACGTCGGGAGGGTACCGACCAGGGTCTTGCCCTCACCGGTCTTCATCTCGGCGACGTACCCGAGGTGAAGGGCCGCGCCACCCATCAGCTGGACGTCGTAGTGCCGCTGGCCGAGCACGCGCTTGGCGGCCTCACGGACCGTGGCGAACGCCTCGGGCAGCAGGTCGTCGAGGCTCTCGCCGTCCGCGTAGCGCTCCTTGTACTCATCCGTAAGGGCGCGCAGCTCCGCGTCGGAGAGCGCCGCGAAGTCCTCCTCGATGGAGTTGACCTGGCCCGCGATGCGGTGCAGTTTGCGCAGGATCTTTCCTTCGCCTGCACGCATGATCTTCGTCAAGACGGACACTTGGGCTGGTCTCCTTGCCGGTCGGGCCTGCACGGTCGAGTGCGCGGGCGCGGCATTTTTCCAAGGGGGCAGGCCCCGCCGCAACGGCCATCGTAAAGGAGGACGCTGCCGGGCCGGGAGGTACGCCGCAGGGAACCCCGCCGTCCCCTCCTCACGTGAACGCACGACGCCGCGAGAAGGTGCCGGGCGGGTGCCGCCATCACGCCGAAAACCCTTCGCCATGGTTCGGCGAGCTTGCAGACTCACGTCATGGAGCCCGTCACCCTGACCACCGAGCGCCTCATGCTGCGCCCGTTCGAGCCCTCCGACGCGCCCGCGGTGCACGCCGCGTGCCAGGAGCCCGATATCCAGCGCTGGACGGGCGTCCCCTCACCCTATGGGTTGGCGGACGCCGAGCAGTTCACCAGCGAGTCCGTCCCCGAGGCCTGGCGCGATGACACCGCCTACGACTTCGCCGTCCTCACCCGGGCGGACGGCGCCCTGGCCGGCGCGATGGGGCTGGTACATCTGGCCCGGCTGCGCACCCCCGAGCGGCAGGCCGAGCTGGGCTTCTGGACCGCGAAGGAGCGGCGCGGCCGCGGGTACACCGTCGAGGCGGCCCGCGCGGTGCTGCGCTGGGCCTTCGATGACCTGGGCGTGGAGCGCATGGAGTGGCACGCGGAGGCCGGCAACGAAGGCTCCCGGGCCGTGGCCCGCAAGCTCGGCTTCCGGATGGAGGGCACCCTGCGCGCCAAACGGGTGCACGAGGGCACCCGCCGGGACGTCTGGATCGGCTCCCTGCTCCCGTCCGACCTGACCGGCATGGCCGGGCGGCCCGGCCCGTCCGGCTCCCGGGGCCCGGCCGCCCCGGACGCGACGCCGTATCTGCCCTACCCCCGCTGAGCACACGTCCGCACGGGCCGCACCGCGCCCTCCCCCCCGCCGCGCCCCTCCGGCCGCGCCCGGCCACCACCGCCACCAGCAGTTCTCGCAGGTCCGGGGCCGTTGTCAGTGCCCGCCCCTACGCTTTCCCGCATGACCGCCGTGACGCAGCGCGCACCCCAGCCCCCGCCCGTGACCGCCCTGTCCCGCGACGACGCCCGGCGTATGGCGCTGCGGGCCCAGGGCCTGCTCGGTGCCCCGGACCGCCGGGCGGGGGTGCGCGGGGTGCTGCGGCATCTGGGTGCGGTGCAGCTCGACACGATCTCGGTGCTGGCCCGCTCCCATGAGCTGGTGCCGTACGCCCGGCTCGGCGCCGTCGGCCGCCCCGCCGTCGAGGCCGCCTACTGGACCACCGCTCCTTCTGACGCTCCCGCGGCACGACCCCACAGCTTCGAGTACTGGTCGCACGCCGCGTGCATCCTGCCCATCGAGGAGTGGCCGCACTTCGCCTTCCGCCGCCGCGCCCGGCGGGCCAAGGGCCACCGCTGGCACAGGATGGAGGACTCCGACCGCTCCTGCGCCGCGGTCCTGGACCGCCTGACGGCCGACGGCCCGCTGACCACGTCGGAGCTGGGCGGCGGGCGGAACGGCGGGGAGTGGTGGGACTGGTCCGAGACCAAGATCGCGGTGGAGTGGCTGCTCGACACCGGCCAGGTGGTCTGTACGGAACGCCGCGCCTGGAAGCGGGTCTACGACCTCGCCGAGCGCGCCGTCCCGGAGGCGCTGCTCCACGACGATCTGGACGACACCGAGTGCCTGCGCCGTCTGGTCGCCCAGGCCGGAGCCGCCATGGGCGTCGCCACCCGCGCCGACCTGGCGGACTACCACCGCCTCAAGGCCGAGCAGGTCGATGCCGTCGTCGCGGACTCCGGGCTGGTCCCGGTCGAGGTCGAGGGCTGGGGAAAGCCCGCCTGGGCCGACCCCGCCGCACTGGCCGCCCCGCCCCGCGGCCGGCACCGCACCACCCTGCTCTCGCCCTTCGACTCCTTGATCTGGGACCGGCCGCGCACGGAACGGATCTTCGGATTCACCCACCGCCTGGAGGCCTACGTCCCACGCCCCCGGCGGGTACACGGCTATTTCGCGATGCCCCTGCTGGCGGGCGGGCGGCTGATGGGCCGGGTGGACCCGGCCCGCGAGAACACCACCCTCGTGGCCCGCCAGGTCTCGATGCAGGGCCCCAAGGCGGTCGCCCCGATGGCCCGGGCCCTTCGGGAGACCGCGGACTGGGTCGGCTGCGACTCCGTACGCGTCGACCGCTGCGACGACGGGAAACTGGCCGCCGCCCTGCGCTCAGAACTCACCCACATGAGTGACTAGCTACCGCCGGCCGAGGGCTCCGGGGGCGCACACCGCCCCCGGTCACCCGGCACACCGGAAGGCCCGGCGCCGGATCGCTCTCCCCGGCCGGCCCACTCACCGGATCTCGAGGATCTTCTCCCGCATCGCGTAGACCACCGCCTCCATCCGGGAGTGCAGCTGAAGCTTCTCCAGGATGTTGCGGACGTGGTTCTTCACCGTGTTCTCGGAGATGAAGAGTTCCTTGGCGATATCGCGGTTGTTCATGCCCGTGGCGACCAGCTTGAGGACCTCCAGCTCACGATCGGTGAGCCGGGGCGCGGGCACCAGCCGGCGCTCGTCCGTACGCTGGATCATCGACTTGAACTCCGTCAGGAGCTTGGACGCCATCGAGGGGCTGATCTGCGACTGGCCGTCCGCCACGGCGCGGATCGCGGTCGCCACCTCGTCGGTGGAGATCTCCTTGAGGAGGTATCCGGTGGCGCCGGCCTTGATCGCGTCGTAGAGATCTGCCTCTTCGTCGCTGATCGTGAGCATGATGATCTTGGCGCTGGGGGCCACCTCCTTGATGGAGGTGCAGGCCTCGATGCCGCCGCGCTTGGGCATCCGGACGTCCATCAGCACGATGTCGGGCAGCAGGTCCGCGGCCTTGTCGACCGCCTCGGCACCGTCCCCCGCCTCGCCGACGACCTGGATGTCCTCCTCCTGGGCCAGAACGATCTCCAGGCCCCGCCGGAAGAGTGCGTGATCATCCACGACCAGGACCCGGATCGGCTCCTTGCGCGGCACGCTTACGGCCCGGCCGGCCCCGTCATCGCCCCCGGCACCGCTGTGGTCATCATCAGCGTCATCGCGCACGGGCCCGAAACTGTCCCCCATTGATCCTCCCCGTCAACTACTCGGCCGAGAGGCCGGAGCTTGGAAATAAGGCTGGTTGACAACAGCCCCCTGCGGCCGGCCCGATCAATGCCATACGACTGTCTCCCCGGCTCGTCGCCGTTTCGCGTCCCCGTACTCCCTGGCCGGCACAAACACTATACGGCTTCAACTCCTGCTCTCTCCGGGCACGATGGTGCCCCCGGCGTACGCCGGGGGCACCGAGCGGGTGGGGTTCAGCCGCCCAGCGCGCCGCCTGCGCCGCCGGGCTCCTCCTCCCCGAACAAGTCGGGGTTCAAGTGGATGACTCCGTAGTCGTATGCGTGCCGCCGGTAGACGACGCTCGGCAGCTTGGTGTCGGCGTCGACGAAGAGGTAGAAGTCGTGTCCGACCAACTCCATCTCGTTGAGCGCCTGGTCGAGATGCATCGGGGCGGCCGAGTGGGTCTTCTCGCGGACGATCAGGGGCCCTTCACCCTGGACGTCGATCGACCCCATCCTGGTGGTCGGCACCTTCTGCTCGGCCTCGGCGGCGAGTTCCCCGTTGGTGTTCAGACTTGCGGCGTCGGGCACGGTGACCGCGACCTCACTCGCCGGAATGCGGCCGTTGCCGCGACGCGAGTAGCGCTTGTCGTGCTGCTTCCGCAGACGCGCCTCGAGCTTGGCGGTTGCCAGATCCAGCGCGGCGTACGGATCGGCTGCGGCCGCCTCGGCCCGGACCACCGGGCCACGGGAGCGGAGGGTGATCTCCACTCGGTCGGAACGGTCGGCCTGCCGCGGGTTGGGCTCCTTGGACACCTCGACGTCCAGGCTGATCACCTTGGCGTCGAGCTTCTGGACTTTGTCCAGCTTCAGCTTCTCGGCCACGTGCTTGCGGAACCGCTCGGGCACCTCTGTCTTGCGGCCCTTGACGACGATGTCCACGCAGAACTCCGTTCCCGGATCGCTCCGCTCTTCAAGCGGAGCAATTCCTTCTTGCACCAGGCTCCGGTGGTTGCCGAAGCCTCGGACTTGGCGACTTTCACCTCCTCCTCCCCCGACGACAAGCTCTCCACTCCCCCCGTTTTCAGGGTCGCCGAAAACGCCCCTGAACGCATTGATCGCGACATTCGAGGCAAAACACTCGCCAAGTCCTCACAACCGAACATAGCTCTCCCGGACGGATGTCGGCACCCCCTCGGAGCCGTCGGCTCCATTTGGGTGACTTTTCCTCCCCGGCTACATACGACGTGGTAATGCCTCGCTTCGCGCGCCGTTGAACTCGAAAGCACTGCTCGGCGCCGCCACCACCGCGGCTCCGGCCACCCGTCCGCCGGCCGCCGTGACCGCCCGCGCCGCCTCGGCGAGGGTGGCTCCCGTCGTCACCAGGTCATCCACCAGCACCGCTGGCTGCGCCGTCAGCAGCCTCGCCGCCCCGACCCGCACCTCCAGTGCACCGGCGACATTCGCCAGCCGCTGCCGGGCGCTCAGCCCCGCCTGGTCGGCCACCGCTCGACGCTGCCGCAGCACCGCGAGCACCCTGGCCCCCCGTCCCGCCCGCCGCAGCTCCCCGGCCGCCGCCAGCGCGATCCTGCGCACCGGATCGTGCCCACGCCCCGCCACCGATCTTCGTGCCGACGGCACGGGCACCAGCAGCAGCGGCCCGCCGCCGGTCCACAGCCCCCGCACGGCCCCGGCCAGCACCGCCCCCAGCGGCCCGGCCAGCCGCAGGGCACCCCGCTCCTTGTGGGCCAGCAGCACCGCCCGTGCCTCGTCGGCGTACGGCGCCCCCGCCCACACGCGGGGCAGTCCCACGGGTTCCGGCCACGGTCGCACCCGCCGCGCCCCGCGCCCGTCCCGCGCCAGCACCCGACGGCATTCGGCACACAGTTCCGTACGCGGCCGACCACACCCCGCACAGTCGACCGGCAGCACGAGACCGGCCAGTTCGCGCCACACCCCCTGCATGACTCCACTGTCCCGCCGTTCCCGCCCGGCCACCACCCCTGTGGATAACCGCGGCCGCGGACATGTGGAAATCAGCCGCACGCGGGGCAGCACGGCAGTCCGGGCCCACCGTGGTCCCCGGCCCCGGCCTCACCTCGCAGGCGTCGTACCGAGGCCCGCGCCCTCCGCGTCACCCGGGATAGACCGGCGCCGTCCCGTCCTTCGCCACGGTCTTCCAGTTCGCGTCCGGCGGCAGCCGCACGATGCCCTCCGTGGCGTCGGCGATCAGTGGCCTGGTCTCGTCCTCCGAGGCGGCCACCGACTTGACACCGTTGACGCCGGGCAGCGTCTGCGCGTTGGACGCCGAACCGTCGGTCTCCATGAACTGCATCTGCTGCACCCCGCCGGACTCCCGTCCGACCACCACCAGCCGGCTGCCGCCCGCCCAGGACGCGGCCACCACGTCCTCCAACTGGGGTGCGATCGGCCGCAGTTCCCGCACCGAGAGCTCTGGATGCGCCGAACTTCCGCCCCGCTCCACCCGGCCGAGCTGGAGCGTGGTCCGCCCCTTGTCCTCCACCAGGAGCGCGATCCGGATCCCGTCCGCGGCCACCTTGATCGCCTTGATCCGCCGCCCGTCCAGGCCGGGCACCGCGACCTCTTCGGGGTCGCCCTTGCCCTCGCGCATCCGCAGCAGCCGCGAACCGTGCGCGGCGGCGTCCGCGATCCACAGATCGCCCAGCCCGTCCCAGCTCGGCGCGGTCAGCCCGCCGTCGGCGCCCTTGGCCGGGCCGGAGCTGGTCAGCAGCGGCTCACCGCGTTTGACCTCGTCCTCCATACCGGCCACATACAGCGACCGGCCGTCGCTCGACACCCCGGCCGCGGTGTCCTCACCGCGCGAGATGGCGATCGAACGCAGCGGGGTGTGGCCCGTTCCGAACGGTCCGCGCACCGGCGTCGGTTCGGTCGCGTAGTCCGACATGGCGACGACCTTGTGGTCGGCGTCGATGAAGTACTCCCTGGCGGCGCGCCCGGTGCCCGGGGACGGGGCGAAGTCGCGCTCGGCCTGCTCCTGGGAGAGCTCACACAGCGAGTTTCCGCTGTTGTCCTGGAGCTCCACCTCGCTGACCTTCGAAGCCCGCGTCATGTCCTGGACGGTGAAGAAGAGCTGAGCCGCCATCCGCTTGCACTGGGCGCTGTCCGTGCTCACCGCCTGTTTGCTGAGCTTGACCCGCAGCGCGTTGGAGTCGTCCAGCGCCAGATCACTCGCCGCGAGCCGGGTGCCGGACGGGAACGCCGAAGTCGTCACCTGATTCAGCCAGTTGGTGGGGCCGGACAGCAGCGCCTCCACACTGGCCGTGATCGGCTTTATCCGCTGCCGCAGATAGACCGGGTCCGCGACGAGCGCGTTCCGGTTCACCTTCGGCTCCTGCGACTCCGAGTGATAGGACGCGAAGTAGTACTTGTTGACCGAGCGGTAGATGCGCTGGAAATCGGACAGCCCGAGCACCAGCCCGTTGGGCAGCCGGTCGATACGCCACTGGCCGCCCTCCTTGATGAGGTGGATCGTCCGGCGGTACGGCTTCTCCTCCGGGGTGTAGGCGTGGCTGTCGTCCACCGTCGCCACCTGGCTGCCGGAGAGCGTGACCGTGTAGCCGTTGGCGTCCTCGCGATTGGGCTGCGTCTTCGGCTCGGCCTTCGGACGCTCCTGGAGCACATTGGTGGCCCGGAACGGCCGCCAGGTCCGCTTCGCCGACTTGGCCAGATACTGGGTGGCCGTCCGGAAATCCGCCTCGTCGCTGGTGGTCGCGTCGAGGAAGCTGCGCACGATGTTGGTGGGCTGGGCACCGTCCTGCGGGGGCACGCCGTAGACCCGTACCTGCGACTCCCCTTCGGAGCGCGGCGACTGGTCGACGGAGGTCACCTCCCCGCCGTCCGGCATCGACGCGCAGCCGGCCAGCAGCACCGCCGCACAGCCGAGCAGCAGAAACTTCCGCGCCGGTCCGGCTCCCCTGCGGGCACGGCGGCGGGACTCGGTCCCTTCCTCGTGCTCGCCTCCGCGCTCAGTTTCCACGCAGCCCGCCTTCCCGCTCCACGCCCTGTCCGGCTTCCTGCTCGGCCCCGCTCCCGCGGACCGGCTCGTCGGTGCGCGCGCTGTCACCACGCGCCGCCGCTTCGCTCCGTACGCCCCCGGTCTGCGGCACCACCCGGGCACCACTACCGGGCAGCGCCGTCGGATCGGCCTCCGGGCGGGCCACCTTCGGCTCCGGTACGGGGGAGGCCGCATCACCAGCCTGCGCGGCACGTGCCTGCACCGGGATCGTGGACGCCTTGCGGCCCGCCCCGGCACGCGGCTGACCGGCCTCGTCCAGTCCGCGGCGGCGCCGCGAGTCCTCCGGCTCCAAGGGGATCGGGGAGCCGCGCAGCGTCTCGCCGGCCGTACGCGGCAGCGTCAGCCGGAACTGCGAGCCACCGCCCGGCTCGCCCCAGGCCTGAAGCCAGCCGCCGTGCAGCCGGGCGTCCTCGACGGCGATGGACAGGCCGAGTCCGGTACCGCCGGTCGTACGGGCCCGGGCCGGGTCCGCGCGCCAGAAACGGTTGAAGACCCGGGTGGCCTCGCCGGGCTTGAGGCCGACGCCGTAGTCCCGCACCGCGACGGCCACCGCGCCGCCGCTCTTGCCGCCCGCGGAGGCCAGCCGCACGATCACATCGCGGCCCTCGCCGTGCTCGACGGCGTTGACGACGAGATTGCGCAGCACCCGCTCCACCCGGCGGGGATCGGCCTCGGCGATGACGGGCTGCTCGGCGCCGCGCACCAGGATGCGGGTGCCCTTGCGCTCGGCGAGCGGCTCGGCCCCTTCGATGACGCGGTGCACCACATCGCGCAGATCGACCGGCTCGGCCTCCAGCGCGGCCGCGCCGGCGTCGAACCGGCTGATCTCCAGCAGCTCCGCCAGCAGCGATTCGAAGCGGTCGAGCTGGCCCCACAGCAGCTCGGCGGAGCGCGCGGTGGCGGGATCGAACTCGTCCCGCGCGTCATGGATGACATCGGCCGCCATCCGTACCGTCGTCAGCGGCGTCCGCAGCTCGTGCGAGACATCCGAGACGAAGCGGCGCTGCATCCGGGACAGCTCCTCCAGCTGCTGGATCTTGACCTGGAGGTTCTGCGCCATCTTGTTGAAGGACTCACCGAGCCGGGCGATGTCGTCCTCGCCGGTGACCTTCATCCGTTCCTGGAGCAGGCCGGCGGCCAGCCGCTCGGAGATGCCCGCCGCCATCCGTACGGGGGTGACGACCTGCCGCACCACCAGCCAGGCGATCGCGCCGAGCAGGATCACGACGAACACCCCGGCGGTCGCGAGGGTTCCCGTCACGAGCTTGAGCGACTCCTCTTCCTGGGTGAACGGGAAGAGGTAGTAGAGCTGGTACTGATTGCTGTTCGCGTCGTTGAGCCGCTTGCCGATGATGAGCGCCGACACGCCGTCGTCCGACCCGATGCGCTTGATCTGGGTGTACTGGCGGAACGTCCCGGCCTTGGTGTCCAGCTTCCGCCGCAGGTCGGCGGGCACGCTCCGCTCGGGATCGACATCGCCGGAGGCGCGCGGCCCGCGGGTGCCGGGACTGGAGTCGCCGAACGGTTCGTCGGAGTCGGAGCTGAGCGCCACTACGGAGAAGACGCCCTGGCCACCACTGGCGAGCTGTTCGACCAGGCCGGTCAGCCAGGTCGCGGAGTCCTGGGTGCCGCGGTTCCCCGTACGGGCGCCCTCATCGGGCTGGGTGTCGTCGGCGCCGTCCGCCATCTTCTGGGCGACGCTGAAGCCGCCCACGGCCTGACTCTGCGCGGCCTGGGCCTTGGCCGTGAGCAGGCCGTTACGGACCTGTCCGACGACCACGACGCCGAGCAGCAGCACCACGGCGAGCGACATCAGCAGGGTGGTCGCCACCACGCGCAGCTGGATGTTGCGCCGCCACAGCCGCAGGGCGGGCAGCAGCGGCCGCCGCACCCAGCGGCTGAAGAGCCGCAGGAGGGGGTGGACCGGCCCGCTCACCGCGCCGTCGGGCAGCAACTGCCCACCACGCAGCAACCAGGCCGACAACCTGCCCGAAAAGGACATATCACCCGCCGGGCCGACGGTGCGCCCCCGCTTTCCCTCCGGGGCCGAACCGTCCCGGGTCATCTCAGCTGGGCCCGGCCTTGTAGCCGACCCCGCGCACGGTCACCACGATCTCCGGCCGCTCCGGATCCTTCTCGACCTTGGAGCGCAGCCGCTGCACATGGACATTGACCAGCCGGGTGTCGGCGGCGTGCCGATAGCCCCAGACCTGCTCGAGCAGCACCTCACGCGTGAACACCTGCCACGGCTTACGCGCCAGCGCCACCAGCAGATCGAACTCCAGCGGGGTCAGCGCGATCGACTGCCCGTCCCGCTTCACCGAGTGGCCGGCCACATCGATGACCAGGTCACCGATCGCCAGCTGCTCGGGCGTGGGCTCCTCCGAACGCCGCAGCCTGGCCCGGATCCGGGCCACCAGCTCCTTGGGCTTGAACGGCTTGACGATGTAGTCGTCCGCGCCCGATTCGAGCCCGACCACCACATCCACCGTGTCGCTCTTGGCGGTCAGCATGACGATCGGCACCCCGGACTCGGCCCGGATCAGCCGGCAGACCTCGATACCGTCCCGTCCGGGCAGCATCAGGTCCAGCAGCACAAGATCGGGCTTGGTCTCACGGAAGGCCGCAAGGGCCTTGTCACCGTCCGACACGAACGACGGCTCAAAACCTTCGCCGCGCAGCACGATGCCGAGCATCTCTGCCAGTGCGGTGTCGTCGTCGACGACCAGGACGCGTCCCTTCATTCGGCCATCATCCCATTACCTGATCGTGACTTACTCCATCGTGACGTGGAACACACCTCTGCCAGCCCGTCCCGGGACACCGGAGACACCACTCCCGCCTCCGTGACGATCGCCGTCACCAGCTCCGGCGGAGTGACGTCGAAGGCCGGGTTGTAGGCCTGTGCGCCCAGCGGCGCCACCGGTATGCCGGTGCCTGCCTCCGCCCCGGGCCCCTGAACAAACGGCAACGAGAACTCCGTCACTTCCTGGCCCGGACGCTGCTCCACCTCGATATCCGCCCCCTCCTCGGTCTCCAGATCCACCGTGCTGATCGGCGCCACCACCACGAACGGAACGTGGTGGTACCGCGCCAGCACCGCCAGCGGATAGCTGCCGACCTTGTTGGCCACCGACCCGTCCGCCGCGATCCGGTCCGCGCCGATCAGCACGGCATCCACCTCACCCCCGGCGAACAGCGAACCTGCCGCACCGTCCGAGAGCACCGTGTACGCCATACCCGCCCGCGCCGCCTCGTAGGCGGTCAGTCGCGCGCCCTGCAACAGCGGCCGCGTCTCGTCCACCCACAGCCGGCGCAGCTCACCGGACCGGTGTGCCGCCAGCGCCACCGCCAGGGCGGTGCCCTCGCCGCCGGACACCAGGGCGCCCGTATTGCAGTGCGTGAGGATGCGGTGACCGCCGCCCGGCAGCAGCTCGCCCAGCAGCGCCAGCCCGTGCTGCGCCATCCGGGTGCTGGCCTCGATGTCCTCGGCGTGCACGGCCCGCGCCTCGGCCAGCGCCGCGGCCGCGCCGGCCCGAGCGCCGCCCCCGGCGAACGCCGCGCGATACGCGGCAGCCGCCCGCCGCACGCCGTACCCCAGATTGACCGCGGTCGGCCGGGCCTGCGCCAGCGCCTCCACCGCCTCCTCCACGTCAAAGCCACGTGCCGCGGCCAGCGCGACGCCATACGCACCCGCGATGCCCAGCAACGGCGCCCCGCGCACGGCCAGCGTCCGGATCGCCTGCACCAGCGCCGGAACGTCCGTGCAGACCAGCTCGACCTCCTCCGCCGGCAGCCGCGTCTGGTCAAGCAGGACCAATACGGGCCCCTCGGGCGGCTCCTCCCAACGCAACGACGGAATCGTGAGCGCCCCGGCGCCCCTCTCGGATACCTCGTCCTGATCGCCCATTCACTCAGTCTGCCGCCGATCGCCCCTCGAACAGAAGGTCCCCTCGTACTCCGGGCACGGGTACACAACGCCGGTGGCCATGACACGATGACTGCCACCGCGGACCCCGGACCCCCGCCGCCCCGGCGGACGGGCAGCAAGAAGGAGCGACGATGAACAACTCTCCGGGCTGGGCCTCGCCCGGATCCACTCCCTCCGACGAGCCGGCCCGCGGCACCCAGGAGCAGCCCGCCCAGGCAGACCCGACCGGCCCGGCCGGGCAGCCCTCCCCGCCGAACTGGTCCAAGGAGCAGCCGCCCGCCGGTCAGTGGTCGGCCCCCGCCGGCATCCCCGCTCAGAGCGGCCCGCACGGACGGCCTGACCAGGGCACGCCCGGCGACCGCACCCGTGCCACGGCCCCGGGCTACGGCGGGCCCGGCGGCTGGGGCGGCGCTCCGGGCCCCGGCACGCAGCCTCCCTGGGGCGGAGCCTGGGCCCCGAAGCCCCAGGCCGCCAAGCCCGGCGTCATCCCACTGCGCCCGCTCGCCGTCGGCGAGATACTCGACGGCGCGGTCGCCACCATGCGCGCCCACTGGCGCACCGTCCTCGGCATCTCGCTGATCGTCGCAGTGGTCGCGCAGACCGCCGTCACCGTGGTCACCGGCCTGTGGTTCCAGGACGCCGGCCGCGAGCCCGCCCTGTCGCGCGACAACCTGCCGCCGCTCCGCGAATCCATGGAACAGCTGGGCAATTCGCTCGCCACCACCGGTATCACCTCGGTGATCGGTCTGCTCGCCACCCTCATCGCCACGGGGCTGCTCACGATGGTCGTGAGCCGGGCCGTCCTGGGCCGCTCGGTGACCGCCGGGGATGCCTGGCGCGATGCGCGTCCCCAGCTCCCGCGCCTGCTCGGCCTGCTCGTTCTGCTCCCCCTGCTCCTCACGGCCATCCTCGCGATCGGTGTGGCGCCCGGCGTCCTCCTCATCGCCTCGGGCTCCGCGAAGGCAGGCCTGCTCCTCACCCTGTTCGGCGGCATGGCCGCCGCCGTGGTGACACTGTGGCTGTGGGTTCGCTACAGCCTCGCCTCCCCCGCGCTGATGCTGGAGAAGCAGGGCGTCATCACCGCGCTGCGCCGGTCCGCGAAGCTCGTACGGGGCGCCTGGTGGCGAGTGCTGGGTACCCAGCTCCTCACCTACCTCCTGATCGGCATCGTTCAGTTCATCATCCAGATCCCGGCCACCCTCGTCGCCTTCCTGGTCGGTGGCGAGAGCCTCATGGACTGGGCGAACGGCACCAGCAACACCACCGGCTGGTCGTTCCTGATCGTGCTGGGCGTCGGAGCCGTCATCAGCTCCACCATCACCTTCCCGATCAGCGCCGGCATCACGGCGCTCCTGTACATGGACCAGCGCATCCGCCGCGAGGCCCTCGACCTCGAACTCGCCCGCGCCGCAGGGCTCCCCGGCTACGGCGCCGACACTCCCACTGCTCAACCGACGCCTCCCGCTCCCGCAGCCACGGGCCCGGCCGAGGGTTACGCACCGGCGCCGGCCGCCCCGACCGCCACTGACACACCGGCAGACAGCGCGCCGGCCGGCGACCCCGCCACGGACCACACCGCGACGGACAACACCGCGGCAGACGGCTCCGAGACGGGCAGCGCCGAGACGGGCGACGCCGGCACGGAGACCACCGAGCCGGGCACCACTCCCACCGCCGCCAAGGACGCCCCGGCCAAGACCACCCCGGCCGAAGGCCCCGGGCAAGACCCTGACCACACCACTCCGGGAAGCTGATGCGGTGACCACAGGGGGGAACGGGGCCGCGCTCGGACGACTCTTGGCGCGCCCCAATGACGACATACCGGTGCGGACTCCGCGCCTCCCCGCCCGGGAGGCGGCCGAGCGCGAGCTGTCCGATCCGCGGTACCACCAGCACGACCCCAACCCGATCCAGCGTGCCCTCGACTGGCTCTGGCAACGCGTCAACGAACTCTTCAACGCGGCCGCCGACGCCACACCGGGTGGCTGGATCGGGATTCTCGTCCTCGCGGCCTTCGTCCTGCTGCTCCTGGTCGCCCTCCGGCTTCGGCTCGGGGCGGTGCGCCGCACTCCCACCACCAGCGGCGCGCTATTCTCCGACGCCCCCCGCACCGCCGCCGCACACCGAGCGGCCGCCGACCGGCACGCTGCCGAGGGCCTCTGGAACCAGGCGATCCAGGACCGCATGCGCGCCCTCGTCCTCGCCCTCGAAGAACGGACCCTGCTCACCCCCGGCCCGGGCCGCACCGCCGACGAGGCCGCCACCGAGGCGGGTTGGGCACTCCCCGCATACGCCGACCGGCTGCGTACCGCGGCACGCACCTTTGACGACGTCACATACGGCGGCCGCCCCGGCACGGAACCGGCGTACGCCCTGCTGACCAGCCTCGACACCGACCTGCAACACGCCAAGCCCGACCTGGCCACCACCCCGACCAGGAGCCGCGGATGACCACGGCAACCCCGGACGCCTCCGCGCTCCCGCCCACCGTTCGCAGCCTGTGGACCCGGTCCCGCGGACCGCTGCTCGCCCTCCTGCTGCTCGTCATCAGCGGCATGGTGATCGCCGCCCTTCAGTCCGGCGAACAACACGGGCGGCTCGACCCCCGATCCGCCGACCGGACCGGAAGCCGGGCCCTCGCCCAACTCCTGGCCTCTCACGGCGTCTCCACCAAAGTCGTGACCACCTCCGAGGAAGCCGCCGCGGCAGCCGGCCCCGACACCACACTCCTCGTCACCCGTCCCGACATGCTGACGCAAGATCAGCTGACGGGGCTGCACACCGCGACCGCCCACACCCCCGGCCGCACCGTCCTCCTCACTCCCGACTCCTCTTCCCTCGAAACCTTCGCCCCCGGCGTCCGGACGGATTCCCCGGCCGACCTCTCGGCCCGCCGGCCCGCCTGTTCCCTGCCGGAGGCCCGACGCGCGGGCAACGCCTTCCTGGGCGGCCGCAGTTACACCACGTCCGCCCAAGGCGCCGATCGCTGCTACCTCAGCGGCGACCAGCCCACCCTGCTGCGTTTGCCGGCCCCCCGCACCGGTCGCGACACCGTGCTCCTCGGCTCCCCCGACTTCCTCTACAACCACCACCTCGCCGAGCACGGCAACGCCTCGCTTGCCCTTCAACTCCTCGGTACGCACAAGCATCTGGTCTGGTACCTCCCCTCCCTGAGCGACCCGTCCGCTGCTCAGGACAACGAGCGCGGCTTCCTCGACCTCATCCCATCCGGCTGGTACTGGGCCCTGCTCCAACTCACCTTTGCCGCCGTCCTAGCGGCCCTGTGGCGCGCCCGTCGCCTGGGCCCGCTGGTGCCGGAGAGGCTCCCGGTCACCGTCCCTGCGGCCGAAACCACCGAGGGCCACGCCCGCCTCTACGAGCAGGCCAACGCGCGCGACCGGGCCTCGGCCGTGTTGCGCTCCGCGGCCCGCACACGACTCGCCCCCCTCATCGGCGTGTCCCCGACACACGCCCACACCCCCGACATCCTTCTTCCGGCCATTCACGCCCACTTGACCTCCGCCCCCGGCGTCGACGCAGACCTTCACCACCTGCTCTTCGGCGCGGCACCCGCAGACGACAAGGCGCTGGTCCACCTGGCCGACCAACTCGACGCACTCGAATCCTCGATCGTTCCCCAAGAGAGGCACGCCCCCCGTGAGCACCCCGACCGCTGACAGCGCCCGAGCCTCCCTGGAGGACCTGCGCACCGAGATAGCCAAGGCCGTTGTAGGCCAGGACCCCGCCGTCACCGGCTTGGTCGTCGCCCTCCTCTGCCGCGGTCACGTGCTCCTCGAAGGTGCTCCCGGAGTCGCCAAAACCCTGCTCGTTCGGGCTCTGTCGGCCGCTCTCGAACTCGACACCAAGCGCGTCCAGTTCACTCCCGACCTGATGCCGAGTGATGTCACCGGCTCGCTGGTCTACGACGCCCGCAGCGCCGAGTTCTCCTTCCAGCCGGGCCCCGTCTTCACCAACCTGCTGCTCGCCGACGAAATCAATCGCACGCCTCCCAAAACCCAGGCGTCCCTGCTCGAAGCGATGGAAGAACGGCAGGTGACCGTCGACGGCACGGCTCGCCCCCTCCCCGAGCCGTTCCTCGTGGCCGCCACCCAGAACCCCGTGGAGTACGAGGGCACTTACCCGCTCCCCGAGGCCCAGCTCGACCGCTTCCTGCTGAAGCTGACCGTGCCGCTCCCCGCCCGCCATGACGAGATCGACATCCTCACCCGGCACGCGGCCGGCTTCAGCCCCCGCGACCTCGGCGCCGCGGGACTGCGCCCTGTCGCCTCCACCGCCGACCTCGACGCCGCGCGAGACGCGGTCGCCAAGACCGCCGTCTCCCCCGAAGTCACCGGCTATATCGTCGATATCTGCCGTGCCACCCGCGAATCCCCCTCGCTCTCTCTCGGCGTCTCCCCCCGAGGCGCCACCGCCCTGCTCTCCACGTCACGAGCCTGGGCCTGGCTTACCGGCCGGGACTATGTCACCCCCGACGACGTCAAGGCGCTTGCTCTTCCCACGCTCCGACATCGCGTCCAGCTCCGCCCCGAAGCGGAAATGGAGGGAGTCACCGCAGACTCCGTGATCAACGCCGTTCTCGCTCATCTCCCCGTCCCTCGCTGAGACGACACCGTGGCCCTCACCGGACGCACCGCCCTCATCTCCGCATGCGGAGCCCTCTTCGTCGGCTTCGTGCTGCCCAGCTGGCTCGGCATCCTCACCGTCCAACTCGCCCTGCTGATAGCAATCTTGTGCGATCTCGCGCTCGCCGCGCCAGTGCGAAAGCTCCATTTCACCCGAACCGGTGACACAACAGTTCGACTAACAGGCGAAGCCCACACACACCTCACGCTCACCAATCCGAGCCGCCGCACCCTGCGCGCCCAGATCCGTGACGCCTGGCCCCCGACCTCCTTCCACCCCGGTTCGGACATCCCCGCGTCCCGCCACTCCGTGCGCATCCCCGCCGCCGAACGCCGCCGGCTCACCACCGCGCTCCACCCCACCCGCCGCGGTGACCACCGCGCGGTCCGTGTCACCGTCCGCTCCTACGGCCCGCTCGGCCTGGCAGCCCGGCAAGGAAGCCACCACGTCCCCTGGACGCTGCGGGTCCTTCCGCCCTTCACCAGCCGCAAACACCTCCCCGCCAAGCTCGCCCGGCTCCGCGAACTCGACGGCCGCACCAGCATTCTGACCCGCGGCGAGGGCACCGAGTTCGACAGCCTCCGCGACTACACCCCCGGCGACGACACCCGATCCATCGACTGGCGCGCCACCGCCCGCCGGCAGAACCTCGCCGTCCGCACCTGGCGCCCTGAGCGCGACCGCCGCATCCTGCTCGTCCTGGAGACCGGCCGTACCTCGGCGGGCCGCGTCGGCGACATCCCCCGCCTCGACGTCTCCATGGACGCCGCCCTGCTGCTCGGCGCCCTTGCCGCCCGCGCCGGTGACCGCGTGGATCTCCTCGCCTACGACCGCCGCATACGCGCTTCGGTCCAGGGCCGCACGGCCCGCGACCTCCTCCCGGCCTTGACCGATGCCCTGGCTCCCCTCGAATCCGAACTGATCGAGGCCGATGCCCGCGGCCTGGCCGCCACCATCCACCGCCGCACCCCACGCCGGTCCCTGATCGTGCTCTTCACCGGCCTGGACGCGGCCCCCGTGGAGGAAGCCCTCCTGCCCGTCCTTCCCAGCCTCACCCAACGCAACGAACTCATCGTCGCGGCCGTGGCCGACCCCCGCATCGAGGAAATGGCCGCCGGCCGCCACACCCCCCAGGCCGTCTACGCAGCAGCCGCCGCAGAACAAACCCGCGCCGCCCGCCGCCGCACCGCAGACCGCCTACGCCACCACGGCATCACGGTCATCGACTCCACCCCGGCCCATCTGGCCCCCGACCTGGCCGACGCCTACCTCACCCTGAAGTCCTCCGGCCGCCTGTAGGACCGGCGCCGCGTTGTCGGAACCTCCGGATACACGCAGTATCCGGAGGTCAGCGAACACGGCCCTTAGGCAGAGATGGACTCCGCAGACACCTCCGCCAGACAAGGGGCATGGCAAGGGCACGCTGGCACACGGTTGGCGACGACGCGCTACTGGGCACGAGAACAGCTCAAGGCCGCACTAGGAGCCCGGGAGAACGCTCCTAAGGAAAGCTAAAGAAGGTCTGCCACCGGGAGAGGCCGTCAGTAACGCCTCTCTGCCGGCACCCGACCAAGCTGACCAAGAGCCGAGCCAACAAGCAACCCCACCCAGCGACCGGTCGGTTTCCGTCCCTCCGGAAACGCGAAAAAGCCCCCCGGGAACTTTCGTTCCCGAGGGGCTCTCTCAAAAATTGTTCGGCGGCGTCCTACTCTCCCACAGGGTCCCCCCTGC
>NZ_JBVHZH010000076.1:0-22186 GCF_055574515.1 Streptomyces sp. NPDC029466 | reverse complement strand
CCCGCGGAGCGGGTGCCATAGCGCTGCGCGCTATGCAAGCGAACACCCGCGCTTCGCGCGGGTGTTGCTCCCGCTCCGCGGGAGCGTTCGCTGGATGCTTCGCATCCAGCGCAACCCGGCCGCTTCGCGGCCGGGTTGACGTTCCGTCCGCTTCGCTCCCTGAACGACTCCGGGTTGGCCTTGGTGAGCGGGGCGCTGCAACTCCCCCACCCAACGGCCCTTCCGGCTTCGCCTCCAGGGCCTTCAGGGCCCGCTGGCGCGGGCCGGCCGGTTATGGGGGTGGGGGTCGCTCGATCGTGTCGAGTTCCAGTGTATGTCTGCATCATCGAGATGCAGCATGTAGGCTTGGTGAAAACAAGGCACACCCTTCAGCGGCTTGAGCCCTCCCTCGTTTTTCGAGAGGAATGACCGAAGATGAACGGTCACAGTGAATCTACTGGAAAAGCGTCGGTGCTGAGCGGCGATTCTGTGCGCAGGGTGACTCAGTATCAGACGGCGGGCGCCAATGCGCGGTTGAGGCTGTTCGCGCTCCTGGAGGCGCAGGGCGTGCCTGCGGCGGAGGCGGATGACCTGGTGGCCGCGCTGGTGGCCGGGGCGCAGTGCGAGGTGGTCGAGCTGGACGGCATGGCGCCGGCCTCTTCGGGCCCGGTGTTCGCGGACGGCTGGGATGAGGGTGTGATGGCCGTGAGCGAGGCCCTGGTGGGCATCGCGGACCGGGACTGGTCGCGGCATAGTGGCCGATCGGCCGGGGCTGCTGAGCTGGCCGTACATCTCGCGGACGTGCGGCAGCGCGAACGCGTCGACCTGGTACGGCTGGAGTCGTTCGTCCGGGAGACCGTGCTGCCGGGCACGCACTCGAACACCACCGAGCGGCGCCGGGTCCTGGAGGCGCTGGGTGAGGCCGGCGATCTGTGCACGGCACGGACAGTGGAGATGTCCAGCGGTGACGTCATCCCCTGCATGCGCGAGGCCGGGCACTACGACCCGGACGACCTGCCGGGGTGGAAGCGCGGCAGGTCGTCCGGGAGACCCGGCGGCTGGCATCTCGCGGACGGGGCGATCTGGAGTGACGCCGGTGCGGCTTGTTCTCCGCACGCGGCCGTCTGAAAACCCACGGGGCTTTAGGTATCGGGGAGGCAAGGAAATGTCAGCGATTCCGCTCAAGGAACACCAGGTAGACCAGAAGTCGAGTTTCCGGAAGTGGGTGGGATTTCCTGCAAGATCTTTTGTGCCTCCGGAGGGGGCGCGTGCCACGGGGGTGTCCGCGACCGGGTCGGGGAAGACGATCACGGCCGCTGCGAGCGCGCTGGACTATTTCCCCGAGGGTCGGATTCTGGTGATGGTGCCCACGCTGGACCTGATCGTGCAGAGCGCGCAGGCCTGGCGCCGGGTCGGGCACCGCTCCCCCATGGTCGCGGTGTGCTCGGTGGACAACGACCCGGTGCTGAACGAGCTCGGGGTGCGCACCACCACGAACCCGATCCAGCTCGCGCTGTGGGCCGGTAAGGGGCCGGTGGTCGTGTTCGCCACGTACGCCTCCCTGGTGGACCGTGACGACCCCACCGACCCGGCAGGGCAGCGGAAAGTTCGCGGGCCGCTGGAGAGGGCCCTGGCGGGCGGAGAGGGGCTGTACGGCCAGTCGATGGCAGGGTTCGACCTCGCCGTCCTGGACGAAGGGCACATGACGGCCGGCGACATCGGCCGGCCCTGGGCGGCGATCCACGACAACAGTCGGATCCCCGTCGACTTCCGCTTCTACCTCACCGCGACTCCGCGGATTCTGGCCGCGCCGCGGCCCCAGCGCGGCCGGGACGGCCAGGAGCCGGTGATCGCCTCGATGGAGGCCGACTCCCGTACCTACGGCCCCAGGATTTTCGACCTCGGGCTGGCGGAAGCGGTGGAACGTTCGATTTTGGCAGGGTTCGAGATCGACGTGCTGGAGATCCGCGACCCCGACCCGGTCCTGGGACTGTCAGAGGACGCGCTGCGCGGCCGGCGCCAGGCCCTGCTCCAGGCCGCGCTGCTGGAGCACGCCGCAGCGAGGAACCTGCATACCGTCATGACTTTCCACCAGCGGGTGGAAGAAGCCCAGGCGTTCGCCGAGCAGATGCCGCGTACCGCTGCTGAGCTGTTTGCCACCGAGGCGTCCGAGGTTGCTCTTGCCCGTGCGGAGGAGTTGCCGGCCTCCTCCATCGACGCCGAACTGTACGAGCTGGAAGATGGCCGCCACGTCCCACCGGACCGGGTCTGGGCCGACTGGCTGTGCGGCGACCACCCCATCGCCCACCGACGCGAGGTCATCGGCCGGTTCGCCAACGGCATCAACGCGGCGGGCAGGCGGGTGCACCGGGCATTCCTCGCCTCCGTGCGGGCCCTGGGCGTCGGCGTCGACATCACCGGCCTGCGCGGCGTCGAGGCCGTGTGCATCGTCGGCTCCCGCACCTCCCAGGTCGACATCGTCCAGAACATCGGCCGGGCGCTACGCCCGAATCCGGACGGCACCGTCAAGACAGCCCGGATCATCATCCCGATCTTCCTTCAGCCCGGCGAAGACCCCAAGGACATGGTCGCCTCCGCCAGCTACCAGCCCCTGGTCGACATCCTCCAGGGCCTGCGCTCGCACTCGGAGCGCATGGTCGACCAGCTCGCCTCCCGCGCCCTGACCCGCGGCACCGAGCGCCGGCGTCTCCATGACCGGCCCACTACCGGCGGCGCGGGGACAGGGGGCGAGGAGGCGGAGGAGGCCGAGAGCGAGGGGCAGCGGGAGGTGGATCGTGTCGATGCGGTGGTGGTCAACTTCGCCCAGCCCCGCGACGCCGCCGACATCGCCGCGCTCACCCGGTGCCGCGTCATCCGGCCCGAGTCCCTGGTCTGGCTGGAGGGCTACCAGGCCCTGCGCCGCTGGCGAGCCGAGCACGAGATCACCGGTCTGCACGCCGTGGCCTACGACGTCGAGACCACAGCCGGGTCCACCGACGCTTTTCCGCTGGGGCGGTGGGTGCACCAGCAGCGGCGGGCACTGCGGGCCGGTGAACTCGATCCCCACCGTAAGGAGCTGCTCGACGAGGCCGGGATGGTGTGGGAGCCGGGTGAGGAGGCGTGGGAGGCCAAGCTCGCCGCGCTCCGGTCATACCGCCGGGCGACCGGGCACCTCGCCCCGCGGCAGGACGCGGTCTGGGGCGAAGGCGAGGCGATGGTGCCTGTCGGGCAGCACATGGCCAACCTCCGCCGGAAGGGCGGCCTCGGGAAGAACGCGGAGCGGGCGGAGGAGCGCGCGCAGCAGTTGGCGGCGATCGACCCGGACTGGAACTGCCCGTGGTCGTTGAACTGGCAGCGTCACTACCGGGTGCTCGCCGACCTCGTCGACGCCGACGGTGTCCTGCCCTACATCGCGCCGGGCGTCGTCTTCGAGGGCGATGACATCGGCACATGGCGGTGGCGGCAACAAGAGCCCGGCACCTGGGCCCAGCTCCTGCCCGAGCAGCAGGAGCGGCTGACCGCACTGGGCGTACAGGCCCCCGAGGCCCCGTCTCCCACCCCGACGACCACGCCCGCGGCAAAGGACGCGGGCAAAGCACAGCATGCCTTCCAGCGCGGCTTGGCGGCCCTCACGCAATGGGTCGAGAGGGAAGGACAGCGACCTGTACCGCGCAGCCACGCTGAGGAGATCGCCGTTGACAGGGAAGCGGAGCCCGTGGTCGTGAAGCTGGGCATATGGATCTCCAACACCAAATCCAGGCGAGACAAACTCACCCAGGAACAACTCGACGCACTGCGGCAGCTGGGCATGGAGTGGGCATGACGCTATCGGCGGGCGCAGGGCCGGGAGCGGAGCGTCATGCTCTCGGCCGCGCCTGAGTGGGCAAGCCCTGGGGCTGCTGCTTAATGCCTCCGTCAGCGCTGGAACACACTCTCCGCGTACACCGTCTCGTAGGGCCTGGTGGTCGGCGCCGCGCAGCAGGTGGTGCAGGCGGTGGCGAACCGTCACCACCACAGAGCACTCTCGGTCTCCGGGGCGAGGCTGAGCAGACAGCCGACGTGCAGGCGCCGTCGGCGCCGAAATGGGGCGTCTGATGCTGGCGAAGTAACTAGTCATGTTGGAGATCTGACTGGCATTCAGGCATCCGGTTCCGGGGTCCTGCGCCGTGTATGTGGGTGGAGGGCAAACAGTTCCGGGCCCTCCGACGCATGTTCGCCCACGATGCCTTGGAGGCAGTCCAGTGCCCAGCAATGAGCGCACGCCCATCGCGATCGCGGTGATGGGTGCGGCCTTCGCCACTTACCTCGCGATTTCCAGTCCGGCCCTCATCCCGGCCATCACCCTCGGCGTGGCCGCCTTCGTGGCGCTCCTAGCGTTCTTGAAGTTGTAGTGCCGCGCCAAGCGCTGGGCCTCCAGCGCGGCGGCGTGCGGCGTGCAGTTCCTTCTGGACCTGACGCCGGAGGCGACCGCGCTGGAGGCCGCTCATGCGGGCATCTGTGGGACGGAAGCCGTCGCTGTGACAGCTTCCGTCCCACAGATCCGTCTGCCCGACGGGTGGACTGACCTGCGGTTTCAAGGAGCTTGGAATAAGTCCATCCGCGGGCATCCGGATTCAGGCCCTTCCAGCGTGTAGGTGGGTGAAGGCGCTGCCTTCACCGCTGAAGACACCTCACAGAAGGGAGCCCAGCCTGATGGCTTGGCCTGAGATCCCGTGGGAGGCCGGTGTATACACCGCCCGCCACGGTACGCCGCCGTGGGCGATGTGTGGTCGGAGGTCACCGTGACCGAAGAAGCGTACTCGCCCGCTTGCGATAGTGATCCGAACAACAGGTTCACGACTCTGAGACGTCCTCTCATGTCGGCAGCCATGGCGAAATCACCTGATCGGAACTTCGCTGAAGATGCGGTTCAGATCACCATGGAGAAAGTATTCAAACGGTTTCCGGACCTGGGTCTCATCAGTGACAGTCGACTAGTTCAGTACAGTCGTAAGGTTCTGTCACACGTAATCGTTGACGAATTTAGGAATAACAAGAAACTCCCCATCATCCCGGTTCCTCCGGAGGTTCTCCCCGAGGGGACTTCATCGATCGGAATCCCGGAGTCAGTTCTCGTTGCTGAACTCCGAGCCGAGATTTACAAGTTCATCACCGAGTTGCCCAAGACTCAACGGAAGGTTGTCGACCTCGCTATTGTGAGGGAACTTCCGTTGGAGGAAGTGGCGAAGGAGATGGACGTCGAAGTGGACACCGTTCGGAGGTATCTCGGGGCGGCCCGTCGACGGTTGGAGAAGGCAATGGTTGCGTCATCCGAGGAGGTGTCAGCATGAGCAGTTGGATGTTCGATGAGGAGCGCGAAGCGTTCGGCCGCCTGGTCCTGCTGGAGCTCCTTGACCAGGCATTGCGCGAGGAAAACCGGTTGGGTGAGGTCTCTTACCTCACCCTCAACCAGGAGGGCCGGCCTTCGGGCCGGCCCCCGGCCGGGGCCTGCCTCGTGACGGTGGAAAACCCGCTTCGGGTGCGCGACCTGCTGCGCGACCAGCGTCAGCGGGATCGACTGTGCGAGCTTTTCAGGCTGCTCAACAAAGAAACGAAAAACCAACTAGAGCCCGCCGAAGAAAGAAGAGTCGCCGAAATCGCCGAGGCTTTCGGTGACCTTAAGGCTGCTTACGGTTGGTGGCGAAGGGCTGCTGCCAGCGGCGACGAGGACGCGAAAGACTATGTAGAGATCCTAGAAGAGGAGTTGGGGGTGAGCGATGTTCCAGACGATGCGGCTACATCTAGAAGACTGTTTCGCGAACACTTCACTGTCCCTCAGGTACGACTCTTGAGGCGTTTCTGCAGTCGTGAGCAAATCACGGAAGCTGAACTGAACGATCTATTCGGGGAGATCGAGCAGTTCCTTTCCAACCCAAACCAAGTCGCGGACGGTGGAAGGCATATTTGAGCGAACCTCATTGGTGATCCCTGAACTCTCTCCATGAGGGGGAGTGGGTGAGAACTTCAGCGATGCGGCGGCTACCTCTTGGCAGAGGTAGCCGCCGCGGCCGTTCCGGCAGCAACTCAGCAAGGCCCGCGAAACAGACAAGGCGATCGTCGGCACGGTCCTACCGGCGGGCCACAGGGCACCTCGCCCCGGGGCAGGACGCCGTGTGGGGGCGAGGGCGAGGTTCGCCGACCTCGTCGACGCCGACGGCCATCTGCCCGACATCGCACCCGGCGTCCTCTTCGGCGGCGACGACCTCGGACCATGGCTCGCATGGCAACGCGACGCGAGTACCTGGCGCGGTTGTCCACCGAGCAGCAGGACCGGCTGTCCCAGCTCGGCCACGTATGCGGCACGGTAGCCACTTCAGTACGGGCCTGGGCCTATAAAGAGGGTCAGGACAGCGAGCTCTTGAACGGCTGCGGGCAAGGAAACCTGTTGTGGCGGCTCCGCCAGCGTGATTGGTTTTCCGCGACCCATCATGATTACTGCGGCGGGTTGACCGGCGCTCCAATGAATGACGGGGCAGGTACTCGTGTACAGCGGCTTCGGGAATGCGAATGGACCGGCCGGAGGGGCCGGAGCGGATGGACGGCAGGTGTCCGCCCTGCACCAGGCGGTAGATCGTCATTTTCGACACCCGCATGATCGAAGCGGTCTCAGCCACGGTGAGGAGGACAGGCGCGGCCTGTGCCGCCAGGCGCGTGGCGACGACCGTGAGAGCCGCTCGTAGTTTCTGCGACGTAGCGGCGTCGAGTCCGTCCAAGGGCAAGAGGCTGAGGGCTTCCATAGCCTCGGGCAGGTCGTCGATCGCTTCAGTCCCTTCATGGGCATGAAGGCGGGCCATGGCGTCACGCAGCCTGCGCAGACCGGTGTCGTCGCTGGTCAAGGAGTCGAGCGCGGTGAGGACCCCAGTGACGTCCGGCTCCGATACTGGGTTGGTTTTGTGGACGATGGTGTTGCGCAGATTGGGTGATGGCGCGGATGGCTTGGGCGGTGCTCCGCGGGGTCCGCTCCCGGAGGCGTCGTGCCGCGTCAGTGCCTAGCGATGACGCGTTGAGCAGTGCGTTGAACTCGTCGTCTCGGCTAGTCATCACGGTCCCCCTTCCTCTTCTGCTTGGCTTTGGTTCTCCAGCGATAGAGCGATCCTTCGACGGCTCGGACAGTCGTGGCGTCGACCAGCTAGCGGATCTCGTCTTGTGAGTAGCCGTCCAGGGTCAGCGCGACGATGGCTTGGACGCGTGGGTCGGTGATCTCCCCCAGTTCGTCCAGGACGCTCAGGTTGCCCAGGACCTCCTGGGCGACGCCGAGTGTGCTGACGGGTGGGCTGTAGAGCTCCTTCTCCCGGCGTAGGGCGCGGTGCTGGCGGGCCTCGCTGGCCCTATGGCGGCGGAACTCGTTGGGGAAGTCGTAGGCGCACGCCCCCATGAAGTAGGTGGTGATGCTTGCTCCGCCTTCGGGGGTCCATCCCTTGTCGACCAGGGCCTGCTGGCGGAAACGCGGCAGGGCTCGGGCGATGGTCATGGTGGCCAGTTCCTCGCGCAGGTCGCTGTCGGTGGCAAGGTCCTCCAAGTCGAGTTCGTGGGGGTTGAGATTGAAGCCGCTCTGGGCGACCAGGTCGAAGATGTAGCCGGAATGCATCCAGCCGCGCAGGACAGAGATCCCGTAGCGGACGAGTTCTTCCACGAACAGGTCGTAGCGCGGGCCGGTGAAGCCGTCCTGTTCGAGCAGGGCCACCAGGCGTCCGTCGGCCAGCCGGCGGTCGATGTTCTCTTGCAGCCGCCGGGCGGTTTTGGCCTGGCGGCCGTTCATGGCACGCACGTCGTGCGGGGTGACCGGGGCACCGAGCAGCCGCTGCGCGTCGTGCGGGCCGTCGTTAGGTTGTAGGTTGCGGGCGCGCGCGGCCGCGGCCTCCTCACCCGCGCCGTCGCCCTGCATGCCCTCCCCTTCCGGTTGTCGTCTCCGCCCCCTTTAGCTGTGCAAGGGGACGGCTCGCCACCAACCGCGCCAGCCCACTCGCAAGCTCCCGGGCCGCCGCGGCCGGCGCCGAGACGACCCCTTGTAAGTGCGCCCCCCCACGGCCACCCCACGGACTTTTCCAAGATTCTTTTGCGGCCCTCGGAGCCGGGAAATCAGGCCGTAGGGCGGGGCTCGGACGGGCACTTACGAGCGGACGTCACATCATCAACCTATGGGGAGAAAAAGTGAGTTCGCCCGTGCCGACGCCGCAAGGGCCGACCCCGTTCCTGACGATCCACACGGCCGTCGTCCTTCTGATCGCGGTCGTCATCGGCCTGGTCGTCGGAGGGCTCACCTTCCTCAGCGGCGGTGCCGTGGCCGCTGCTGTCCTGGCTGGTCTGACCACAGCCGGCGTCAGCGTCCCCGTGCTCCGCACACTCATCGGCTGAGGTCCGGCCACGGTCTTCATGGATCTTCTGAAGGAGGCACCGTGGATCAGCTCCCCGCCGGGCTTCAGGACAGGGCGCTGCTCATCGAGGTCTTCCGCCTCATCGGGGGATGATCAGATCGGTGAGCTGCCCCGCGGTTGGCATCCGCCCGCGGTTGACTACGGTCGCGACGAAGATGACCACGACCGGCAGCAGAGGGATGAGAGCTGCGTCGGGCAGGCCGAGGAACGCTGCACCCGCCATCACCAGGACGACCGTGAGCCCCACCACAATCCCCCGCAGACGCTCTCTCGGTGCGGCCGGAGTCACGCCTGCAAGGTGGTCTGCGTCGAGAAGGTCGTCAATACGGCCCTCGGCGTAGCGTTCGGCGATGGTCAGGAGCATCACGGTGAGGTCCTCCAGAGCAGGGCCCGGCTTGGAGTCCTGTCGTGCTTCTGCTTGTCGCAGCGCGCCCACCACCAGGGCTGCATGGGCTTTGAACTGCCGTTCGTTGTGTCGTCTGGCTCTGGCGCGGCGGGTGCGGTGGGCCCTCCAGATGACGCGCTCGACCGGCTGCACGGAGACGCGCGGGATCTGGCAGTCCGGCTGGGTTTCCTCCCAGCGCCGCAGAACCGCGGCGCACTGGGCAGCGACCGTCAGCAGGGCCACGACCGGCCAGCAGCGTCGGTCCTCCATGCGAGCACTGTCCCCGTCTGCGTACCCGGTGAGACCCTCCATATCGTAGGCGGAAAGCGTTGCACCTCTGCCCGAGCTGGTCAGGTTCATGCGCTTGATGAGCCGCACTTCAGCGGTCAGAACCAAGGCCCAAAACAAAACTGCCGACACTCGGCCGACCGCGGAGGAACCCCCAGTAAGAACCGACATCGGCATGGCCACGAAACTGCTGAGCAGCCCCTGCACCACACCAGGATGCGAACCCGGCTCAGCGCTTAGCCGCAGATTCTCCCAGTCGGCCATGTCGTCGATATGCGCCACAATGTACAGCAGCACCACAAACCGGATGACCTTGAACGGCCCGGCCAGAGGCCGGGCACGCCACCACCGCACGACATACCCAGGGGCCAGCCCATGGCCGCCGACACGATCTTGTATGCGCGGCGGCACCAGCAGCATCTGCGTCAGGAGCGGAGCAGCTCGACGCACCCCCGAGTCGGCACGCCATCGTTCGAAGCGCTCCAAAGACGCCAATCCCCAGCGCTGAACTGGCCCAGGAATGAGGAACAGAGCCATTGCGACCAAGACCAGCCACGGAGTGACCGCGAAGAGGAGACCGTTCAGCACCTTGGCAGTCTCACGCATCCCACCGCCAACAGCCCCAGGAACGTGAGGAATCGACGACGGCGCATCGCGGCGGACGTGCAACGCGTCGCACGGCTGGCGGAAGTTGGCCAGGCGGAGCCGGAGAGGGACGTCGTGCCGGCCAAGACCACACCATCCTTCGGTACCGAGTCCCACCAAGGTATGAGGCCGAAAAGTTCCGCCGGATGGAGGCCTGGACTGTCCGGATCCCGCACCCATCCAGGCCGTGAGACAGCACCGGGGTGCCGGCGACGTCCGTCCTGACGCGCGCCGCCAGCTTGTCGCCGGTGCCCCCAAGGGGCTCATAGCCTGCGTCATCCGGCGCTGTCCCGAGAATGCAGAACAACTGGCAGGCAGGGGCGGGCGATGTGCGAGAACTGACGCTACGGACTGTGGGGGCGCCGGCTGTGCGGGCTGGTCGCTTGGGGAGGCGGACGTGGGACAGATCGAGCAGGGACTGGAGCGCGCGTTGCGCACCCGGCCCATTCCCTCAAGCACTGAGGCCCGCCTACGTTTTCTGCTGGCGAGGAACCGGGGTTCCACCCGGAAGGTGGCCACGATGCTGGGGGTCTCGCAGCGCACTGTGCAGCGGTGGGTGTCAAAGAGAGCCGAGGCACGTCGTCCGCCGGGTCCGCTGCAGGTCCGGGCGATCGAGGAAGCGGTTCTGGCTCGGTGGCAGCCCCGGGTACGGGCCCGTCGGCGTGCCCAGGCAGAGGCGGATGGCTTCGTCTTCCATACCCGTGCGCGATTCGGGTTCGCGGCTCCTGCGGGGTCCTCGGACGATCCGCGGGTGCGGTGGATCACCAGGACCTGCCGGGAGAGGTAGCCCGGGAGCTGTTCGCCGCCCGGGATGCCGGCGCGGGCGAACAGCAGCAGACGGTGATACTCGCCCGTACGCTGGGACACGCCTACTTTCGCGAGTGGGGCCGCCGCGCCCATGGTCTGCACGTGGCTTTCAGCGACGTCGAGTTCGCCGACTTCTCGATCGGCTGAGCCTGGCCCATCGAGCGAGCACTGCAGGGTGGTCAGCGTTGCGACGGCCTGGCGCGCCTGGCCGGTATCGCTTCGTACCTCTCGGCTTCCTGCCGCTCGCGCCAGTCCCACTCCACACGGCCGACCGGGCCTTTGCGGCGGGCTGTGGGCGGCTGTGGCGGGCGAAGTCTGGCCGTCTCTGCCATGTGTAGCAGGTGCCGGCGGTCACCTGGCGCGGCGAGCAGTGCCTGGTCCTCGCTGGAGAGGAGCCGGGTGAAGCAGGCCGCGGCCCGCAGGAAGATGCCCGCCCAGGGCGGTACGGGTAGGCGGCGCAGCCGTCGGTGTAGCGGGCGCGGTCGTGCAGGGCGAGCGTGGCCGCGGCGTCCTCGTAGTCGCGGGGCTTGCGGTGGCGAGTTGCTGGAGGGAGGCGCCGGTGAACAGCGCGGCGGCGAGGGCCGCGGCCAGGCGAGGGTGTGCGGTCGCCGTGTGCAGCCGTTGGGCGACTCGCTGGGCGGTGTGCACGGTGAGAGGCACGGGTGGTGGGCGGTGCCGCCAGGCGATCGGCGGTGGCGTGCACGGGGCGGCGCAGGGGCGGGGGCTGTCAGGCGGTCCAGTGCCGGCAGGGTGAGCCACCGGCTGGCCGGCGCGGCGGGCTCGTCTGGGGGCGGGGGTTCGGCGATAGGGGTGCCGTAGTAGCGGCGGCGGGCAGCCTCGATGTCGGCGGTGAGGGAGTAGTCAGCCGTCCGCAGGGCCTGGTGCAGAGCGGCGGGAAGGTGAGGGCGGTGGCAGACCAGGGTCAGGTGGATACCGGTGCGGGCTTGTAGCTGCAGGAGGTGCATCGTGCGGCGGGCGGTGAGGCGGTGGGCGCGCAGGACGGTCAGCCGGGTGATGGGCAGGGCGGTCATCCAGGCGGTGGCGGCTTCCCAGGCGGGCTGGCGGCCGCCAGGGAAGCGGCCCGGGAGTAGGGGCGGTTTGCCCAGGGCGGCGAGTAGGTCGTGGGCGAGGCCGGTCTCGCTGGTGGTGCCCGGGCCGGCGTGCAGGGTGATCCGGCCGGACGGCAGGTGATGGGCGGCTAGGGCGGTGTGGGTGTGGATCGCGTCGTCGCCGGGGTCGATGACCACGGCGACGGGCGGCGGTGGCACGTTGAGCGGCATAGTGGTGTGGTGGTCAGGCGAGGCGACTGAAGGCCCAGCGCAGCAGTTCCTGGTCGACGCGGGGGCGGCCGGTGCGGGCCGGGGCGGTGCGGGTGTGGGCGGTCAGCTGGGCCCAGGCGCGGAAGTTGCCGTGCGCGGCGTGGCTGTCGGCGAAGGTGATGTCATCGGGGTCGGCGTCGGCGCAGATCGGGTGGAACAAGGGGATGACGTCGAGGACCTCGCTGGGGGGGGTGAGGCGGGTGAAGTGCTGCCAGATGAAGATGCGGGAGGAGAGCATCGGTTCGCGGCGCAGCACGGTGTGGCAGCCCTCGCCGCCGACGAAGATGATCGCGAGCTGGGTGGAGGGCTCGTCCCACAGGTAGCGGAAGTATTCGAACGCCTCGCCGTTGAGCCACTGGGCCTCGTCGACGAGGAAGGTGCGGGGGCGTTCGGCCAGGGCGGTCTTCAGCAGGCGGTCGAATTCGCTGGGGTGGCGCGGTGGTTCGCCGGCCAGGTCGAGTGCGGTGAACAGCTCGTAGCGCACCGCTCGGGCGGTGGGCCGGGCCCGGAAGGTGATCTTGCGGACGTCCTCGCCGGGTTCGAGTTCGCGCAGGCAGGTGTTGACGGCGAGGGTCTTGCCGAAGCCGGCGCCGCCGTGGATGCACATCATCGCGCGGGCGGCGACGGTGTCGGTGATGTTGTCCCGGGCGGTGAGCAGGGCGCGCGTGGTGACCACGGAGGCATCCGGCAGGTCGACGTACTGGTAGGTGGCCGCGGTCACGAGGGGTCTCCGTCTTCGTCGGTGGTGGGACGTGCGGCCCGTCTGTCCGAGGCTGCGGGGGCAGAGTCACGGCCGGACGAGAGCGGGGCGGGCCGGCCCTGCGTAGTCAGCGCGGCCAGGGAAGCTGGGGTACGCCAGTCGGCCGGGGGTGCGGCGGGCGGGATGACATCCGGCAGCGCGAGCTGCGACAGCCCTGTGCCGGCACTCCGGGCGAGTTCGGCGTCGGCCTGCACACCGGTCAGCGCGCCAAGCCGTCGAGCGGGCTCGGCCTGCGTGGCGGCGGCGTAGCGCTCCCGCTGGGACGCTTCGAGGTCCTTCTTCAGACGGCGGCTGCGGGTCGCCCGTGCCCGCCGTACGGCGCTGACCTGTTCCTCAGTGGCCTGGTCGGCCAGGTCCGCGGGTCCGAGGTAGCGGCCGGTGGCCGCATGGTAGACCTCGATGCGGTGGTCGTGGTGCGGCATGAAGCGGATGCGGACCTGGATCCCGGCCTGGCCGGTCATCCACGGCCCCAGGTAGTCACGTTTCCTGAAGCGAATGCCGCGGGTGGTCAGCGTGCGGGTGCCAGCGTCCTCCAGGGTGAACGTCCACAGATCCGCGGCCGGCACGTCCCGCAGCGGAGTGGGATCGTCCTGCCACGCCTGAAGCGGGGTCCGGCCCCGCAGCGGTACGGGACGGTGCTCGGTGTTCCACCACCGTGTCCAGTCCAGCAGCCGGGCGTGAAGTCCTCGAAGCTGAGCAGCACCTCGTCTTTCGGCCGGGAGGGGCGTTTGCCGGGCCGCGGCTGGCGGGCGTAGCCGGGCAGCGCGGCCAGGAACATGCTCTCCGCCGCCCGATTCAGGCCCTCCACAGTGCCCTTGAGGTGCGGGGTGTAGGCGGGCAGATCCTCCACGGTGATGTCCAGGAGATCGAACGCGGCAGTCACCGTCCGGGACAGAAAGTCCTTGCCACGGTCCACCCGCACCTTCTCCGGCAGGCCGCCGAACGGGCCGTAGGGGTCCTCGCGCAGGACCGCGGAGCGCAGCGCAGCCAGCACCGACTCCCGCGACGGATGCACCGGCGTGACCGCCACACCGGTGATCGCGTTGGTGGCACAGTCGGTGAACCAGGTGATCCACGGCCTGCGGGCCTTTCCGTCGACATCGACCAACACCGACGCCTGCATGCGGTCGGTCTCCCACACCTGGTTACGCCAGCCCCGCGGCCGGGCCAGGAACACATCATGCTTACGCGCCGCCCGCTCCCCACCCGCGAGCCCGGCCCGCTCCCCCGGCGTGAGATCACGGCGGATCGCCCGGTGCAGCGTCGGGATCGACGGAGGCATCTGCCCTCGCCCCTGGCCGCGCGAGCGGTCAGCTCGCGATGCACCACCCGCACGTTCCCCCTCCACAGCACCAGCAGAGCCCGGACCTCATCAGTAACCGTGAACCGCCCGGGATACGCGGCCCGCTCCCCCGGTGCCCGGGCCGCGGCCTCGTCCCGCTCGGCGGCCGCCAGCCACCGCCACACCGCACGCTCCGACACCCCCAGCACGTCCGCCGCCGACCTCACCTGCCCAGTGGTCAGCATTCCCTCCCGCCGCAGGGCCAGCAGACGGCGCACCGGCACCGACACCCACGTCACCTTCCACCCCGGGGGCACTTCGCCCAGCGCCATCCGCACGGCGACGATCTTGCCCCGGCCCGTGTCGCCGAACACACACCCCGCGCCCTCCGCCGCCATCGCCTGCCCGACCACCTCGGACACCGCCCGCACCGACGACGTCCGCACCAGCTGCGCTCCCGCCGGCAACGTCACACCCGTCACCGCACCGCCCTCCCCCGACGGCAGTACCGCGGACGCCGCCAGCGCGGGGTGTGGCAGCCGGCGCGCAGCCTCCTTCGCCACGCCGTCCTCACGCGTCCCGGCCAGGGCGAGGTCAGCCAGCGCCTGCCGCGTTTGCTGCTCCTCGCGTTCCCGCCGCACCACCACGCGGTCGGGCAGGGCCCTGCCTGCCTGAAGGTCCCGGCGCACCACCCGGTGCAACGACGCCAGCGAGGGCACCTCTCCCCGGCGTCCTTCAAATGCCGGTGCAGCACCGACACGTTCCCGCCCGCCTGCGCCAGCACTTCCCACGCCTGCTCGGACAACTCCAGCCGTGGCCGCGGCCTTGGTTCCACACGGCCCTCCGCCCGCGCCGCCTCCAGCCAGCGCCACACCGGCCCCACACTCACCCCGCCGACCTGCGCGCCCGCACGCACATGCGCCGTGGTCATCGCCCCGGCCGCATCGAGCTCCAACAGCCGCGCCACCAGCACCGGCCTGGACACCCTCAACCCCGCCGTCACCTCACCCCACGCACCCGCCTCCTCCACCCCGCACCCTTGCTGAACTGCTGATGGCCAAGTGCGACGACCGCGCGCGGCGCCGCTCCGAGCGGCGGATCAAGGCAGCTGGCTTCCGGCGGGAGAAGTCCCTGCGGTCCTTCGACTTCGACGCCAACCCGAACATCGGCCCGGCCACCATCCACACCCTCGCCAGCTGCGAATGGATCAAGGAGAGCCAGCCGCTCTGCCTCATCGGCGACTCCGGCACCGGCAAGTCCCACATGCTCATCGCGCTGGGAACCGAGGCCGCGATGAAGGACTACCGCGTCCGCTACACGCTCGCCACGAAGCTGGTCAACGAGCTGGTCGAGGCCGCGGACGAGAAGCAGCTGAACAAGACCATCGCCCGCTATGGCCGTGTCGATCTCCTCTGCATCGACGAGCTCGGCTACATGGAACTCGACCGCCACGGAGCCGAGCTCCTCTTCCAGGTCCTGACCGAAGGCGAGGAGAAGAACAGCGTCGCCATCGCTTCCAACGAGTCCTTCGGCGGCTGGACCAAGACCTTCACCGACCCCCGCCTCTGCGCGGCCATCGTCGACCGCCTCACCTTCAACGGCACCATCATCGAGACCGGCACCGACTCCTACCGCCTCGCCAGCACCCGAGCCCGAGCTTAGGAGCCCGCCAAGGTCGGCTGACATCTGCCGCTGCCTGACTCGACGGCCTGCCGCGAGATTCGATCGGCTCAGTCCTCAGGGCTGTCGTCATCGAGCGGACGCAGACGGCGCCGGGCCTCCTCCAGCCGCACGTCATAGTCGGGAAAGAACAGCGCGGGCAGCATCTTGTCCAACTGGCCAGCGATCCGATGGATTGGTGCCCATGCCGCCGGATCGTCGACCGTGTTGCTGAGATCGGTCATCTGCAACCGCTCCAACCAGTCCGACAGGATCGTCGCTTCGTCGCGGGTGAGCCTGATCGTGATCTCTGGCTCTTCCACCCCGGCCCCGCCCCTTCGAACAGGCGACTCAACGTTCGACGACACAACCTACCGATCGCCAGCTCCGCGAGATCGACCAGCCTTCATCGGGGCCGGACACGTGCCGTCATCTCTCGGATCAGGCACAAATTCCGTGAGGACGATCAACGGGATTCGATCTCGGTGACATAGCGTCATCTGGGATCGTGGTCCGGTGTGATGAGCTCGTCGGTGACCTGTTTCCGCACATCAGCGAGTTGCTGGTGGAGCGAGTGTTCTCCAAGCGCGGAGCGGTTCACGTGGTGGCGAGAACCCGGGAGACCGAGGTGGCCTGCCCGGGGTGTGCGGAGGTTTCCGACCGGGTGCACAGCACGTACGGAAGATGCCTTGCCGATGCGCCTGTCGGGGATCGGCCAGTGCTGATCGAGCTGACGGTGCGACGTCTGTACTGCGAAAACGGTCGTTGTCCGCGGCGTACGTTCGCCGAGCAGGTCAAGGGCCTGACCGTTCGCTATGGTCGCCGCACGCCTGCCGCCCGGCGGGTTCTGGAGGCTGTCGCCGTCGCACTCGGTGGCCGGGCTGGGAGCCGTCTGGCCTCTGCCCTGAACACACGGGTGAGCCGGACAACACTCTTACGGACGGTTATGGCCCTGCCCGATCCCCGCTGGACCGTTCCGAAGGTACTGGGTGTCGACGACTTCGCCACCCGACGCGGACAGCACTACGGCACCGTGCTCATTGACTGCGAGACCGGCCAGCCCCTCGACCTACTGCCCGCCCGCGACGCAGCGACCTTGGCCGGCTGGCTTCGTGAACATCCCGGCTCCGAGATCATCTGCCGTGACCGGGGCGGTTCTTACGCCGACGGCGCCCGCACCGGCGCCCCGAACGCGGTCCAGGTCGCGGACCGCTTCCACCTCTGGCAGAACCTCGGCACCGCCGTCGAACGCAGCGTTCGTCGCCACACTAACTGCCTGAAAACGGCTGCTATGAGGGCTGATGGCCTCACGAACGAAGCCGTTGCCGACCCTGCGGACACCGAGAAGGAAACATCGCCGATCGAGGCCCGTATCCGCGAACGCCACGCGACCGTCCACGCACTCCTGGCCCAGGGACATGGCATTCGCGAGATCGCCCGGGAACTGCACATGGGTGGCAACACCGTCCGCCGCACCGCCCGCGCCGCAACCCCCGAAGAATTGCTCACCGGCCGACGCCAGCCCCGGCCCAGCCGGCTCGACCCCTACAAACCCCACCTGGACAAACGCTGGGCCCAAGGACACACCAACGCGATTCATCTGCACGCCGAGCTCCAGGAACTCGGCTACCGCGGCAGCTACCAAACGATCAGCGACTACCTACGCCCCAGGCGCCGACGTCGCATCCGTGTTGTTGCCCCCGCACCACCGGGCGTTCGGCGGGTTACCGGCTGGATGACGCGGCACCCTGAACGCCTGAGCGACGACGAACGCCGCCAGTTCACCTCCGTCCTCGCCCAGTGCCCCGAACTGACCGCCCTCCATGGGCACGTCCGCGCATTCGCTGAGATCCTCACAACACGCTCCGGCCAGCACCTCAAAGATTGGATCACAGCCACCCGCGCCGATGACCTGTCCGGACTCCACACCTTCACCACCGGGCTGGAGAAGGACTGGGATGCGGTCGTCCAGGGCCTGACCACTTGCTGGAACTCGGGTCCGGTGGAGGGCCGGGTCAACCACATCAAGATGATCAAGCGCCAGATGTTCGGCCGAGCCAAACTCCCGCTCCTCCGCAAGCGCGTCTTACTTACCGCTGCCCGCCCGTCGGCACAGCCAGTAACCGTCGGAGGGGCCCGGTGATTCTTGAGCACGGACATAGAGTGAGTTCCTCGACGACTCGGCGGGGGTTCGCCATGGAGATCACCGTCCAGTGGATACGGACGTCCTGGACGAAGCAGTCCCGGGGAGGGGAGGCTGCTTCGCGCAGGAACGCGGCCCCAATCGGCTTCGCTCTCCCGCATGTCGAGGCCGCCTCCGCACACGTAATTCGTATGCACGAGCGAGACGACTTCGAGCCGTATGACACCCAGGAAGACCGTGGCAAAGTCGATGTCCAGCTTCGTGAAGCCGACGGACGGCTGCGGGTCTTGCCCCGAGTGGAGCCCTTGTTTGCCCTGCCGCCCCGGCCGCGACGGCCCCCGGCCGTGCGACTTGCCCCCGGTCAGTGGGTGCGCTGGCAGCTCAACTATCGCTTCAGCAGCATGGCAGGCATGCAGGACTGGTCGTACTGGCTGGACACGTTCAACATCGCCTACGGCCCGGTGAATGACGATGTGTTCCTGTCTACGCCCACCATGTTCGTCGACGAGCAAGGGCCGGTCCGATAGCCGCGTCCTGAACGGCGACCACGATCGACCCCAGATGACGCTATGTCACCGACACCGAATCCCATTGATCGTCCTCACGGAATTTGTGCCTGATCCTCCTGGAGATGAACGAAGCCAAGCCGGCCTGCAGCGGTGTTCCGGCGCAGGCGCAAGGTCGACCATCGTCCGCACCGGCCCCGGCGTACCGAGGAGCGGCAAACTTGACGGCCTGGGCCATGTGCAGCGGGCACGAGGCGGAAGAAGTTCACGGAGTGCGTCGGTGGATCTCAGCTCAGTGATCATCGCGGTGGCAGGCGTCGTAGGAACCCTGGGAGGATCGCTACTCACCCAGCGCGGCTCCGAACGAGCCAAGCGCCGGGAAATAGAGCTCGTTCGTGACCATGAAGAGATCCGGGAGAACCGTTCACTCCGACGCACCTGCTATGTGGAACTCAACCGAGATGCCCGGCAGTTCACCACCGCACTCAACCGCCACCTGCACGTCATGAGGGAACGCGGCGCGGAGGACACCGACAGCGACGCACTCGACGACGCGAAGAACGCGCACCGTGATCGATACTCCGAAGCGCAGATGATCGCCCCCGAAGAAGTACTCATGCGAGCGAGTGTCGTCAACCAAGCCCTGAACAAGGTCTACGGTCAGGTCAAGCGCCTCGAACGCGGTGCCCCCGGACCAGGCGAAACGATGGAGACCGCGGCTCAGGCCCAGTACGAGGTCTGGGACATGATTCGAACCATGAGAACCGCTATGCGTCACGACCTCGGTGTGTCGCATGAAGATTGAGAGTTGGCACTCAGTTCCGTGCGGTCTCTCTTATCTGCCTCGACCAGCCAAAGGCTGACCGAGGCAGAGGTCAAAACACATGCTGAGGGCTGTCCCGCAATGTTCCTGTGGAGCGGCGTCGCGGGCTGTTGTTGACCGGCGGGAGGTCAGTCCAGGCTGGTCGCCCATGTTGTCAGTGCGGCGAAGTCGTCGGTGGCAAGGCCGCGTCGGGGGTCGATCCGGTGCAGAAGGGCGATGCCGTTGTGGTGTTCCTTCACCCAGGCGCGATCTGCCTCTGTGATCTCGTCGTCGATCCAGGCGAACGGGCGCCCCGAAGCCCACGTGACGATCTCAGGCGTCTTCCAGAACACACCGCCGCCGGGCTGGGCTCGCGGTGAGGGCCAGCCAATGAAGGGCAGCTGCGGCAATCCTAGGACTGGCGCGATGAAAGCGTTGGCTTCTTCCTCCCACGTCGTGGCCCACACCAGGTCGAAGGGAAGGGCATCCAGGGCCGGGCCGTGGTTCGGGTTAAGCCATACCCTCAGCGGCCTCACGGACTTGTTCGGCAGCCCCCATTCAGTCAGCCGCCGCCGCTCGGCGGCCTCCCATCGAGGCGTCAGCAGGCGGTGCGTCTGATAGCCCTCAGGCCGACGGTGCGGCTTCGCAGCATACGGATTCAGCGGTCCGTCCACGTCCACCAACAGCACTGGGCGCATCAGCTCATCCCCCTTGGCTCTGCATCGCACGATATCGGCCGATGACGAGACCACCCAGTGAAATTCTGGCAGCCAGAGATGCCCGTAAGTCTGGGCTCTGGAGCGGTGAGACGAGCGCACCCCCGCGGACGCGGGGAGCAGGAGTTCGGGATCCGGCTGCACGCCATGCCCCAGGGGCCATCCCCGCGGGAGAGCGCATGTGCTAGACGACCAAGGGTCGGAGCCTCAACGGCCTCCGTGCCTGCGGGGACGCCCTGTTCGGAGGGGACTTCGTCGGGGACTGGGCGCCAGCTGCTCCTGGCACGAGCGGGGATGGCCCAATGGCGGTGACCAGGAGTATGCCCGGGGCCGCGGGCGGACTTCCAGGTGTCCGTGGGGTGGGGCGAGAATGGTTGTCAGTGCCGTGGTGGCTGGTAGGGGCGGCGTCGCCGCGCTCGTGGTTTTGTCGGCCAGTGTGCCCAGCGCAGCGTTTCGGCCTCGCATGGTGGTAGTAGTCCTGTGCCGATGAGGGCTGCCCGGCCGGCCTCTTGCCCCGCTATCCGGTATCCATAGTCGGAGGAGTCCATCTCGTGGTAGGCACCGTTCGTCAGTAGCACGGCGGCTGATACTCCATTGAGCCCTTCCAGCAGGCCGGCTCGCAAAGCGGGAAGGAACTCTGGAGGCAGGCGTGACTTCGGTACGGCGTTAAGCAGTTCAAAGTTTCCGGCACGGCCTGGTGGTTCGAAGTCGGCAACAATGTTGGCGTAGGAGCCGCAGCCTCCGATGTTCAGCATGACGCGGACGGCCACGTTGGGCACGGCAGCAGGGAGGGCGGTCATCGGCATACGGTACGGAGATAGGAGGCTCGTTGGCTGGCCGACGCTTTGCTTCCCCGGCTCAGTAGATCAGGAGTCGAGGGAACTTCACGGACGGATCGGCCCCCGCGCTGGAGACACGGCCCATCTGCACCACATACCGGAGTTGGTGAAAGTGGTTCAGAACGGTGCTATCCGCGTGTAACGATGCAGGCTAAGAAGTCTGCTCCCGCACGGGCGGAGGTGTGCCGCAGCTCGCGGAGCGGTGCGGTGCGGGCCACCGTCTCCACGCAAGCGGGGGTGAGCCGGCGTGGTCGCAGTCGGTCGACGGCTACCGCGAGTCATCGGAGTCCTGGGCGACCTGCTGCGAGACTGCCAGCGGCGCGGCACGCGCGTTCCCGTCCTCGCATCGACGACGGCGCCCTCGGCTTATGCACTCAGCGAGGTCTTCCCCGAAACCCACCACCAAGGTGCTGAGTTCACGAAGCGGCCAACTGCCTCGACAGCCGCCCGAGGGCGTCAAGACGTTCGCCAGACAGTACGAGAAGATCGTCGATGACGCGGGTCTCCTGGCGTTCTACGACTCCCCGCCGAGCACTGGATCCATTTGCTGACCACGAGCCCCATCGAGTCCACGTTCGCCACGGTGCGGCTGCGCACCAAGGACCCACGGCGCCGGCAGCCGGGGGCGGGGCTCTCGTCCAGCTGAGCGCTGACATCTCGCGTCAGCGGTCGATCGGGAGAACCCTGTCCAGGCCGCTGTCGCGCAGGATCTGCTGGATGGTGTCATCCAGGGGGCTGGCGGCGTCGATAACGGTCTCCAGGGTGTCGGGCAGCAGGTCCTTCTCCCGGTACCAGTCGCGCAGGTGGTCGGCGGTGACGTGCTTCAGGTACTCGGCATCGGGTTTCGTCGCGTGCCGGAGCACCGTCTCCGGGTAGGGCACGTGGAGGTAGTAGCAGCGCGAGACGCCACGGTGGGCGCGCACCAGGTCCTGGAGCATCGTGCCGTAGCGGTCGGCGTACAGGATGCCCTCCGCGACGACGTGGAAGCCGTTGTCCAGGGCGTAGCGGGCAGTGAGATCGATCAGGCCGATGTTGGCGCCGCCGGGCCGGTCGCGTTCGCGCAGCACGATCCGACGCAGGTTGTCCTGGCCGACGATCGCGAGGTTGCGGCCGAACTTCTCGCGCAGGCCGGCCGCGACGGACGACTTCCCCGAGGCGCTGTTGCCGCGGATCACGATGAGGCGTGTGTCTTCAGTTCCCACCACACCCGACACAATAGCGGCGGGCTGGCGGCACCAAGTCGGGTGTGGGAAGCGGCTTGTGGTGTTCCGGCGCTCCGCCTTTTGGGGAAAAGGGCGCAAGATCCGTGCGCTCGTCGGTGTGCCGGACGGCTTGCGCTTCCACGAGCTTCGTCATCGGTGCGGATCCGGTGCGGGACGCCTGGTCCGAGCACGGGCAACAAACAAGGCCCAGGTCTCCGACCCGGGCCTCCATTATGGAGTGGCTGACGGGAATCGAGCCCCGCACTCTGAGCTCAGGACTTCTTCCTGCTCTGGGCTTCCGCCTGCGCGATGAGTTCGGCTTCGGAATCGACCAGCGCCAAAGGCCGGCGCTCCAACCGCACCCAGGTCCCGCGGTCCGTGCGCGCGCCGACCGAGCGACGCTTGCGCACCACACTCCCCCGCTCCAAACCAACGTCCAA
>NZ_JBVHZH010000075.1:0-22754 GCF_055574515.1 Streptomyces sp. NPDC029466 | reverse complement strand
CCCCACCACGCCCGCACCCCGCGCCCTCACACCCCCCCCCCCCCCCCTCCCCCCCCCCCCCCACCCACCCCCCCCCCCCCCCCCCCGGCCTGGACACCGAGGCGGAGGACCCCTGGCGGGTCGGGGTGTCGCTGGGCACCGCGGTCGGCGGCACCACGCGGCTGGAGCACGACTATGTCGCCGTCAGCGGTCACGGTGCCCGCTGGGACGTCGACCACCGGCCGGCCGGCCGCCACCTGGAGCGGGCGTTCTCCCCGAGTTCGCTCGCCTCCGCGGTGGCGGAACGGATCGGCGCCCACGGCCCGGTGCAGACCGTCTCGACGGGCTGCACCTCCGGCCTCGACGCCATCGGGTACGCCTTCCAGTCCATCGAGGAGGGCCGGGTCGATGTGTGTATCGCCGGTGCCTCGGACTCGCCGATCTCCCCGATCACCGTGGCCTGCTTCGACGCGATCAAGGCGACCTCCGCGAACAACGACGATCCCGCGCACGCCTCCCGCCCGTTCGACGCCCACCGCGACGGATTCGTGATGGGCGAGGGCGGCGCCGTGCTCGTCCTGGAGGAGCTGGAACACGCCCGCGCCCGCGGAGCGACCATCCATTGTGAGATACGTGGCTATGCCACCTTCGGCAACGCGTACCACATGACCGGCCTCACCCAGGAGGGCCTGGAGATGGCCGAGGCGATCAACCGCGCACTCGGCCACGCCAGGGTTGACGCCACCCAGGTGGACTACGTCAACGCGCACGGCTCGGGCACCCAGCAGAACGACCGGCACGAGACGGCCGCCGTCAAGCGGTCGTTGGGCGCCCACGCCCACAAGGTGCCGATGAGTTCCATCAAATCCATGGTGGGCCACTCGCTCGGCGCCATCGGCGCCATCGAGATCGTGGCCTGTGTGCTGGCACTCACCCACCAGGTGGTGCCGCCGACGGCCAACTACGAGACTCCGGACCCGGAGTGTGACCTCGACTATGTGCCCAAAACGGCCCGGGAGCTGCCGCTGCGTTCGGTGCTCTCGGTCGGCAGCGGCTTCGGTGGATTCCAGTCAGCGGTGGTACTGACCCGACAGGGTGGGAGGGCATCATGAGCTCCCCGGAAGAACGTCGTTCCGTCGTCACCGGCATCGGTGTCATCGCCCCCAACGGGGTGAGCACCGAGACCTTCTGGAAGGCGACGGTGGAGGGCATCAGCGTCCTCGACCGCGTCACCCGCGAGGGGTGTGAGCATCTGCCCCTCAAGGTCGCCGGTGAGGTCCGGGGCTTCGATCCGGCGGATCTGATCGAGGAGCGCTACCTCGTCCAGACCGACCGGTTCACCCACTTCGCCATGGCGGCGGCCAACCTCGCGCTGGACGACGCCCGGCTCGGCCGTGCCGACTACAACGACTCACCGTTCGCGGTGGGAGTCGTCACGGCCGCCGGTTCGGGCGGTGGCGAGTTCGGTCAGCGGGAGCTGCAACGGCTCTGGGGCCAGGGCTCCCGCCATGTCGGCCCGTACCAGTCCATCGCCTGGTTCTACGCGGCGAGCACCGGACAGATCTCCATCCGCGGCGGCTTCAAGGGGCCGTGCGGAGTCGTGGCCAGCGACGAGGCGGGCGGTCTGGACGCCCTGGCGCACGCCGCCCGCACCATCCGGCGCGGCACCGACGCCGTCGTCGTGGGCGCCGCCGAGGCACCGCTGGCCCCCTACTCGGTCGTCTGCCAGCTCGGCTACGACGATCTGAGCAAGCTCGACGATCCGGCCCGCGCCTACCGCCCGTTCACCAGCGGCGCGTGCGGATTCGTGCCCGCCGAGGGCGGCGCGATGCTGATCGTCGAGGAGGAGGCGGCGGCCGAGAGCCGCGGGGCGAGTGTCCGGGCCGTGCTGGCCGGACATGCCGCGACCTTCACCGGGGCCTCCCTGTGGGAGGAGTCCCGGGACGGGCTCGCCCATGCGATCCGCGGCGCGCTGGAGGACGCGCGGTGCGCCCCGGAGGAGATCGATGTGGTGTTCGCGGACGCGCTCGGCGTTCCTGCGGCCGACCGGGCCGAGGCGCTGGCGCTGGCGGACGCCCTGGGCCGGCACGCCTCGCAGGTCCCGGTGACCGCGCCCAAGACGGGCACCGGCCGGGCGTATTGCGGCGCCCCCGTCCTGGACACCGCGGCCGCGGTGCTCGCGATGGAGTACGGCGTCGTGCCGCCCACCCCCAACGTCGTCGACGTCTGCCACGACCTAGACGTGGTGACCGGCCGGGCCCGCCCGGCCGAGTTGCGGACGGCGCTGGTGCTGAGCCGGGGACTGATGGGCTCGAACGCGGCGATGGTGCTGCGGAAGGGCTCCGGGTCCCCCTCATGAGAAGGAGAACCTCAGATGACCGCTCAACTGACGCTCAATGAGCTGGCCGCGCTGATGAAGTCCGCGGCCGGCCTCACCGTCGACCCCAAGGAGCTGGCGAACCGGCAGGACGCGACCTTCGCGGACTTCGGCCTCGACTCGCTCGGTCTCCTCGGCATCGTGGGCGAGCTGGAGAACCGTCAGGGCCGGCCGATGCCGACCGACGCGGAGCGCTGCAAGACGCCGCGCGACTTCCTCGCCCTCGTGAACACCGCGAATGACACCGTACCTACGACAGGAGCATGACATGCCCGGCCACACCGAGAACGACATCACCATCGCGGCGCCCCTCGACCTCGTCTGGGACATCACCAACGACATCGAGAACTGGCCGCAGCTTTTCAGCGAGTACGCCTCGGTCGAGGTGCTGTCCAGGGAAGGCGACAAGACCACCTTCCGGCTGACGATGCACCCGGACGACAACGGCACGGTCTGGAGCTGGGTCTCCGAGCGGGTCGTCGACCGCCGCAACCGGTCGGTCCGCGCCCGCCGCGTCGAGACCGGTCCGTTCGCGCACATGGACATCCACTGGAAGTACGCCGAGATCCCGGGCGGTACCTCGATGCACTGGACCCAGGACTTCGCGATGAAGCCCGACGCCCCGGTCGACGACAAGGGCATGACCGAGATGATCAACCGCAACTCCCGGATCCAGATGGAGCTCATCCGGGACCGGATCGAGCAGCGGGACCGCGAGCTCCGGTCCGCCACCGTCAGCTGACGGCCCACCAGGCCGCGTGCGGACCGCCTCCCGGCGGCAACGAAGGGACCCCTGATGCATCACGCACTGATCGTCGCGCGCATGAAACCCGGTTCGGCTCCGGACATCGCCGAGGTCTTCAAGGCCTCCGACCGTACGGAACTGCCCCACCTGGTCGGCGTCTCGCGGCGGACCCTCTTCCAGTTCGGTGACGTGTATCTGCACCTCATCGAATCCGACCGGCCGCCCGGCCCGGAGATCGCCAAGGTGACGGAACACCCCGAATTCCGCGCCGTCAGCGACAAGCTGTCCGCCTTCGTCAGTGCTTATGACCCGGAGACCTGGCGAAGCCCCAAGGACGCGATGGCCCAGCAGTTCTACAGCTGGCAGCGCGACGGCAGCAGCTGACGCGCGCGCGGAGCCGAGGTGATCCCCCGGCTCTCGCGCATCCCCGGGCAGGGGCAAGGTCGCCCGGCGAGGAGCAGCCTCCTCACCGGGCGACCTGCCGTGCCCGGACCGGCTCATTCAGGGACGGTGCACTCGAAGGCGTGCAGATACGGATTGACGACCAGGATCTCGCCGACCTTCAGGCCGGCCTCGGCCATCCGGCTGACCAGGCTCGCCTTGGTGTGCTTGGCGCCACCGACATTGAGCAGCAGCAGCAGATCCATGGCGGTGGTGAACTTCATGGAGGGGCTGTCATCGACGAGATTCTCGATGATGACGACCCGGGCGCCGGGACGGGCGGCCCGGACGACGTTCCGCAGTGTTCTGCGGGTGCTCTCGTCGTCCCACTCCAGGATGTTCTTGATGATGTAGACATCGGCCTGGACCGGGATGTCGTCGCGGCAGTCGCCGGGCACGATGCGTACCCGTGCGGCCAGCGCGCCGCCGTCCCCCAGCCGCGGGTCCGGGTTCGCCACGACCTTGGGCAGATCGAGCAGCGTGCCCTGGAGCGTGGGGTGCTTCTCCAGCAGGCTGGCGAGGACATGGCCCTGGCCACCGCCGATGTCCGCCACCGAGGACGCCCCGGTCAGATCGAGCAGCCCCGCGATGTCCTGCGCCGACTGCTTGCTGGACGTGGTCATCGCCCGGTTGAAGACCTCGGCGGACTCCCGTGCGTCCTCGTGCAGGTAGTCGAAGAACCCCTTGCCGTACAGGTCGTCGAAGACGCTGCGGCCGGAGCGCACCGCGTCGTCCAGCCGCGGCCAGGCCTCCCAGGTCCACGGCTCCGTGCACCACAGGGAGATGTAGCGCAGGCTGTTCGGGGTGTCCTCCCGCAGCAGCCGGGACATCTCGGTGTGGACGTACTTCCCGTCGTCGGTCTCGGCGAAGATCCCGTAGCAGGCCAGCGTGCGCAGCAGCCGGTCCAGCGGCCGCGGCTCGGCCTGCACCGCGGCGGCCAGCTCCTCCGCGGTGGTGGGCTGCTCGCCGAGGGCATCGGCGACGCCGAGGCGCGCCGCCGCCCGTACGGCCGCCGCACAAGCGGCCCCGAAGATCAGCTCCCGGAGCCGCATCGCGGGTGGGGGAGTGGGACTTACGGTGGTCATTGCGCCTCTATTCAGTCGTTGCCGACGGGTTCAGCCCGTCCCGGTGCAGCCGGTGGCACAGCCCGGCCGGCTCCGAGGTCCGGCAGACGTTGCGGAAGAACCGGTTCCCCTTGCCGGGGAGGTCCCGGTTGGCCAGGTCCACCGGCTTGTTGTGCAGCACGATGTTGTGGCTGATGACGTTGTGGTGGGTGAGCACCTTCACGAAGCTGTGGAAGAGCACGACACCACCGGAGAGCGGGGACTTGCCGTGGTGGTCCCGGATCACGTTGCGCCGCACCAGGACGTGCTCGGCGCCGGTGAGCACGACACCGGAGCCCTGGATGTCCGGCAGCCGGCTGTTGCCGCGGCAGAACTTGTTGTTCTTGTAGATGGAGTTGTTCCGTACCGTCAGCGCCCCGGCCTGGGGACGGGACTCGTCACCGACGACGAACACCCCACCGCAGTTCCTGGTGATGGTGTTGTAGCCGACCGTCAGGTTCCTGACCCGCCGGATCGTGACGCCGATCCGGTTCCCCGCGAGGTAGTTGTCGCTGACCACGGCGCCCCGGAGGTTGGCGCCGCCGGCCTCTTCCCTGGCCTTGTTCGCGAGGAAGATGCCCGCGTCGCCGTTGTCGATGGCGGAGTTGTCGCGGAACACGCCCCGGATGGACTTGTCCTGCGCGATGCCCCACACGCCGTTCTTCCGCGCGGTCACGTGGATCACCGAGAGACGGTCGGTCCCGGAGGCCCAGATCCCGTTCTTCTTGAAGCCCCTGACGGTCAGCGAGCGGATCGTGACGTCCCGCAGCGGCCTGCCCTCTCCGATGACGCAGATGCCGTTGCCGTCCTTCCCGCAGGCGTTCGCGGCCCGCCTGCCCGACGGAGCGATCACCGTCTTGCGGCCCGCGCCGACCAGGCGCAGCCGTGACTTGTTGATCAGCACGCTCTCGCGGTAGACGCCGGGCCGGATGACGATGGTGTCGCCCGGCCGCGCCTTGTTCACCGCGCGCTGGATCGATTCGCCTGCGTGGACGACGTGGCGTCCCTGCGCGTCGCACGGTGACGCGGCACCGATGCCGCCGATCATCACCGCGGCGACGCAGCCCATGTATTTCATCTGTCGTAGCACCATGAGGCGAAGCTATGGGTGATCACTCCGGCTCGCCACACGTAGTGAGCCGAACGTCACGGTGCGTGCGGCCGCCAGCGTTCGACACGCCGTCAGCTCCATTGCCCGGCCCGCCACCGGGCCCGCCATCAGGGCCGGTCAGCGGGCTTGTCCGGGTCCCTGTCGGGGGTGCCGGGAGCGTCCGGGTGCGAGGGGCGATCGGTCGGCCCGGAATCAGCTGACCGGGTATCGGACGGGGTGCCGGACGGCGTATCCGATGGTCCGTCGGATCCGGTGTCGGGCCGGGCGTCCGACGGGTCGTCAGCCGGCCCGTCCGGCCACGCCTCGGTCAGGAAGGCCGCGAGGCTGGTCGGCAGAAACCACGGACGGGCGCGGAAAACGGTCACGGAAGACCAACGCGCCAAGCCCGGCCGACGACACCGGCCCGGGCGCAGCGAGCCCCCTTGATCACCCCAACGGCCGCGGGAAAGCGGGCCGCCAGGGTGGCGCCCCCCCTCAACGGCCCTGGTGGATCGCCGCCTCGATGCCGTCCAGGATGACGGTGAGTCCGGTGTCGAAGGTGCTCCTCGCCTCGCGTTCCAGATAGGGGACCGAGTCGCCCGGATCCGGGGCGGCGCCCTCGGTCTCCAGCCGGACCAGCAGCGGAAAGCGCTCCGCGAAGTCGGGGACCATCTCGGTCAGCATGCCGGAACGGGCCTGCCACCACTCCTCGTCGGACACCCCCGTCGAGGCCGCGGCCTGCCGCGACTCGGTCACGGTCTGCGCGGCGCCGCGGATGAAGTGGAACAGCGCCCCGACCACCCGCCGCAGCACCGCCGAGCTCAGCTCGGTCGCGTACAGCAGGCGGAGCAGCGTCTCCAGGGCGCGGTATTCGTTGGGGCCGAGCACCGGACGTGCCTGGGAGACCTGGAGCACCCAGGGGTGGCGGAGGTAGAACTCCCAGGTGTCCTCGGCCCAGGAGGTCACCGCGGCGCGCCAGCCCGGCGTGAGGTCGTAGTCGGTGGGCAGCTCGGCCAGCACCTGGTCGTACATCAGGTCCACCAGCTCGCTCTTGCCGGGGACGTAGGTGTAGAGCGCCATCGCGGTACGCCCCAGCCGCTCGCCGACCGCGCGCATGGACAGCGCCGCCATGCCGTCGGCGTCCGCCACCGCCACCCCGGCGTCGACGATCGCCGCCACGCTCAGCGCCGGCTTGGGCCCCGGCCACCGCCGCGTCCGCGCTCCGGCGGGGCCTTCCGCACGCCACAGCAGCGCCATCGAACGACGGGCGTCACCCTGGCCCGCGAAAACCACCACTTGCGACTCCTTATGGCATAAAGTAACGTCCCCGAACCGAACTCTTTACGGCGTAAAGATACCAGAGGGGTGGCAGCGCACATGGGGGACCGGCAGACCCGCCGACGGCCGGGCAACGGGGAAACATCCGCCGCGGACAGTCATGACCTGATCCAGGTCCGCGGCGCCAGGGAGAACAATCTCGCCGATATCTCGCTCGACATTCCCAAGCGCCGGCTCACCGTCTTCACCGGTGTTTCCGGCTCGGGGAAGTCCTCCCTGGTTTTCGGCACCATCGCCGCCGAATCGCAGCGGCTCATCAACGAGACCTATACGGCCTTCATCCAGTCCTTCATGCCGAGCCAGGGCCGGCCCGATGTCGACGCGCTGCGCAACCTGAGCGCGGCGATCGTCGTGGACCAGGAGCGGCTGGGCGCCAACTCCCGCTCCACGGTCGGCACCGCGACCGACGCACAGACCATGCTGCGGATCATCTTCAGCCGCCTCGGCACCCCGCACGCCGGTACCTCCACGGCCTTCAGCTTCAACAGCGCCGAGGGCATGTGCCAGGAGTGCGAGGGGCTCGGCCGGGTCTCGGCGATCGATACCGGCGAGCTGCTGGACACCGAACTCTCCCTCAACGAGGGGGCGATCACCGCTCCCGGCTTCACCGTCGGCTCGTGGTACTGGCAGACCCTCGCCCACTCCGGATTCTTCGATCCGGACGTCAAGCTCAAGGACTTCACCCCCGCCCAGTGGGATGACTTCCTGCACAAGCCCGCCACCAAGATCAAGGTGGGCACCTCCACCGTCAACTACGAAGGTCTGCTGGTGCGGGTACAGCGCACCTACCTGGCCAAGGACCGTGCCGCCATGCAGCCGCACATCCGGGCCTTCGTCGACCGGGCGGTGACCTTCACCGCCTGCGGTGCCTGCGGCGGAGCCCGCCTCAACCCCGCCGCGCTCGGCTCCCGGATCGCCGGCCGCAATATCGCCGAATGCGCCGCCCTCCAGATCAGCGACCTGGTCACCTTCGTCCGGGGCATCGACGACCCCGCCGTGGCCCCGCTGGTCGCCACCCTCTGCCACACCCTCGACTCGCTCGTCGAGATCGGCCTGGGCTATCTGAGCCTGGACCGGGAGTCCGCCACGCTCTCCGGCGGCGAGGCCCAGCGGGTGAAGATGGTCCGTCACCTCGGCTCCAGCCTGACCGATGTCACCTATGTCTTCGACGAGCCGACCGTGGGCCTGCACCCGCATGACATCCAGCGGATGAACGATCTGCTGCTGCGGCTGCGCGACAAGGGCAACACGGTCCTGGTCGTCGAGCACAAGCCCGAGACGATCGCGATCGCCGACCATGTCGTCGACCTCGGCCCGGGGGCCGGATCCGCCGGGGGAGAGATCTGCTTCACCGGCGACGTCGCCGCGCTCCGCGCCTCCGGCACCCTGACCGGGCGTCACCTCGACCACCGCGCCGGGCTGCGCGAGCGGGTCCGGCAGCCCGTGGGGGAGCTGTCCATCAGCGGCGCGAACACCCACAACCTCAAGGATGTCAGTGTCGGTATCCCGCTCGGGGTGCTCACCGTCGTCACCGGCGTCGCGGGCTCGGGCAAGAGTTCCCTGATCCATGGGGCACTGCCCGGACGGGACGGCGTGATCGTCGCCGACCAGTCGCCGATCCGGGGTTCCCGGCGGTCCAACCCGGCCACCTACACGGGGCTGCTCGGCCCGATCCGTACGGCGTTCGCCAAGGCCAATGGCGTCAAGGCCGCCCTGTTCAGCGCGAACTCCGAAGGGGCGTGCCCCACCTGCAAGGGCATCGGCCTGGTCTACACCGACCTCGCGATGATGGCGGGGGTGGCCTCGGTGTGCGAGGAGTGCGAGGGCAAGCGCTTCACCCCGAAGGTCCTCACCTACACCCTGCACGGCAAGAACATCAGCGAGGTCCTCGCCATGTCGGTGGCCGAGGCCCGGGAGTTCTTCCCCACCGGGCAGGCCCGCACCGTCCTCGACCGCCTCGCCGAGGTGGGGCTGGGCTATCTCGGCCTGGGCCAGCCGCTCACCACCCTCTCCGGCGGCGAACGCCAGCGCCTCAAGCTCGCCCTCCACATGGCGGAGCGGGGCGCCGTCTACGTCCTCGACGAGCCGACCACCGGGCTCCACCTCGCCGATGTGGACCAGCTGCTGGGCCTGCTGGACCGGCTGGTCGACGACGGCAACACCGTCATCGTCATCGAGCACCACCAAGCCGTGATGGCGCACGCCGACTGGATCGTCGACCTCGGCCCCGGCGCCGGCCAGGACGGCGGGCGGGTGGTCTTCACCGGCACCCCCGCCGATCTCGTCGCCACCGGCGACTCACTGACGGCCCGCCATCTGCGGAGCTACGTCACGACGCACACCGCATAAGCCACCGCCCGCACCCCTGCTGCCCCTTGGAGGACCCGATGACAGCCGTGCCCGTCGCGCTCATAGAGGTCACCGACGTCCGGCGGATCACCCCGCACATGGTCCGGGTCACCTTCGCCGGTGACGGCCTCGACGACTTCCCGACCTGGCCCGACCAGCAGCTCAAGCTGCTCTTCCCCAAGCCGGGCCGGCGCGCGCCCCGGCTGCCCGACGCCGCCGCGGACGGCGACGCGATGAGCTGGTACCAGGCGTTCCTCGCCCTCCCCGAAGACGAACGGCCGTGGATGCGCAGTTATACGGTGCGCGCCCACGACCCCGTCCGGCACCGGATCACCGTGGACTTCGTGCTGCACGGCACGCCGGCCACGGCCGGCCCGGCGACCCGGTGGGCGGCCTCCGCCGCCGTGGGCGACCTCGTCGCCCGGTACGGCCCGGCCGCCGAGTACGCCAAGCCGCTGCCGCTCGACCGGGCCGACTGGCTGCTGCTGGCCGGCGATGCGACCGCCCTGCCGGCCATCGGCTCCCTCGTCGAGGCGCTGCCGGCCGGCACCCGCGCGCTGGCCTGCGTCGAGGTGGCCGGCCCGGCCGACGAGCAGCCCTTCACGACCCGGGCGGAGCTCACCGTGCGGTGGGTGCACACGTACGGCCGCCACGACGCCCTCCCGGCCGCCGTACGTGCCCTCACCTTCCCGCCCGGGCAGGTCTTCGCCTGGCTGGCCGGGGAGGCGGGCGCGGTCCGTGCGCTCCGGCGTCATCTGGTCGGCGAGCGCGGTATCGACAAGGGCCGGATCGACTTCAGCGGCTACTGGCGCCGTACGCTCACCCAGGACGACGCCCCGACCGAGGAGGACCTCGCCGAGGCCCGGGAGCGCCTCGCGGCCGCCCGGCTCCCGCAGGGCTGAGGCGGGGTCAGCCCGCCCGCTCCGCCGCGCTGCGTTCCACACAGAACTCATTGCCCTCGATATCGGCCAGCGTCACCCAGCCGGTCCCGTCCGTGCGCCGGTGGTCGGCCACCAGGGTCGCGCCGAGCGCCAGCAGCCGCTCGACCTCCTCGTCCCGGCCCCGGTCCTGCGGCTGGAGATCCAGGTGCACCCGGTTCTTCCCGGCCTTGGCCTCGGGCACCGTGACGAACAGCAGCGCACTGCCCGCGGCCGTGACCGTGGCCTCCGGATCACCCGGCAGATCGTCCTCGGCCAGCGAGCCGTCCAGCACCTCGGCCCAGAAACTCGCCAGTCGGTAGGCGTCGGTGCAGTCGATGGTGAGGTGACGTACCAGTGAAGTCATGGGCGTCACTATGTGGTTGGGGGGCGCGGCTGTCCACCGGTATGGCCGCGGGCGGGGCACCGGATGCGCCGGCACCCGCGGCAGGTACGGGTCCGACGTCGACGCACCTCGGGTCGGCCGGTCCGACAACTGCGCGTGGCTGTTGCCGAGTTCGTGCGGAAAGGGGCGGGCCGGGTGGTGGTGAGCGGGCGGACGGGGCGGACCCCGGGCCGCCGCCCCCGTACCGCGCCCGCCCCCATTTTGTCGGCGACACCCATTCAAGTCGCCCGCCCCGGTCGTCTACAGTTGCAGAATTCCGCAATTCAACAGATGACGCGATGGCCGTGCGGCCTGAACGCGGAGGACATGCGTGGGCGGTTTCGCCGAATCGGCAGGGGAACGGGTGTGTGCGGTGTGGTCCGCGGCCGGTCCCGGGAGCGGGGCGCGGACATGAACGGTGCGTGGCTTCCGGTCTGTCAGGCCAAGGCCGATTTCTTCCGGATGCTGGGCCATCCGGTCCGTATCCGGGTGCTGGAACTGCTCCAGAGCGGACCGATGCCGGTGAGCGGTCTGCTCGCCGCGATCGGGGTGGAGCCGTCCGCGCTCTCCCAGCAGCTGGCGGTGCTGCGCCGCTCGGGCCTGGTGACGGCCACCCGCAGCGGTTCCACCGTCGTCTACGAGCTGGCCGGCGGCGAGGTCACCGAGCTGCTGGGGGTCGCCCGCCGGGCGCTCACCGAGGTGCTCGCCGGGCAGCATGCCCTGCTCACCGAACTCCGGCAGGCCGAGCCCGGCGCCCGGCCGGCGGCCGCCGGGGTGCCGGCACCCGGCGCGGTGGGGGCGGTCTCGTGATCCGCCCGCCGCGCTCCATGAACAGCGTCCGGACGGCCACGGTCCGTATGAGCCCCACCGGAACGGGGTGATCGCGGATGTCCGGCGCACCACGGCGTAAAGGGCCGCCGCCCTGGCGGGCGGTCCGCTCCCGCACCTGCATACCCACACCCTCCGGCCCGGGCACCGTACGGCCCTGCCGGGGGCGCCCGCCCGGACGCGGGACGGTCCGTACGGCACGCGGACACGGCGGTGTCTGCCCGGAGGGCGCGGCCCGCCCGCACACCTCGGCGCGCTGTGGCGTCCGGCGGCCCCGGGCGACCGCGATCCGCCCGGGAACCCAGCTGGCGCGGCTGCCCGGCGCGGTCCTGTTCACCCACCGGGCTCCCCGGCGCAGCCTGTGGCGACGGGTGCTCCTCTACTTCGTCGTCAGCCATCTGCTGCTGGTCTTCCTGGCGCTCGTCATCTATCTGGGCCGGCACGCCGGGACATAGCGGGCAGGACGGCCTCGGCCCGGTCCCGGCCACCCATCGCGGTCGGGCCGCCCGCGAGCGCCCGGACCCGCCACAGCCAGCCGACATCACGCCCGAAGGACCACACGAGCAGCGCCAGCGCCGCGCTCACCGCGAGGGCCGCCGCGGGGTGCGGCAGCACCCCGGCACCGGCCACGACCAGCACGATGCCCTGAAGCGCCGCCACGGTCTTGCGGGCCATGCTGTGCGGCAGCGCGCCACTCAGCCAGGGCCAGACCCAGGACGCCGCGACGAAGACGTACCGCATCAGGCCGATAGCCAGCACCCACGGGCCCAGAGGCACCACGAGATACACACAGAGCACCAGGATGAGGAAGGCATCGACCTCCATGTCGAAGCGCGCTCCCAGCGGCGTCACGGTGCCGGTGCGCCGGGCCACCTGTCCGTCCACCGCGTCCAGGACCAGCGCCACGGCGGCCAGCGCGACCAGCACCGCGACCGGCGTCCGCCGCTCGAAGGAGTCCGCGACCAGCGCCGTCACCCCGCCGACCAGGATGGTGCGGGCCAGCGTGACGCGGTTGGCCATGCCGAACGACGCCATACCGAACGACCGGGGCCACGACCGGCGCAGCGCGACGGTGAGCACCACCCAGGTGGCCACGGCGAACACGCAGCCCGTCAGCCACCCCAGGGTGCTCAGACCGACCACCCGGCGGAGCGCTTCCAGCATGAGCAGCTGCACTCCCGTGCCCGCCGTAATGTCCGGTCCGAACGGCCTTGTGTCGTAACGCTCTTGTACGGCCACCATGCCTCCCGGATGTGTGGCGGAGTCGAGAGGTGCCGCGTATGGTGACGGCGTTCTCATGATCCCCAGCATCGACGAATCATCGCCGGAGCGTCCAGGAGGATTCACGATGCCGCGCGTTGCTTGTGCGTTTTGGATAACCGCTCCAGGCCAGGGTGAAATCCGGGAGATACCCCTCCGGGACCCGGATGCCGACGAGGTTCTGGTGCGCACGCTCTGCTCCGGAGTGAGCCGTGGAACGGAGACCCTGGTCTTCCGAGGCGGCGTCCCCGTGAGCCAGCATTCCGTGATGCGGGCGCCCTTCCAGGAAGGCGATTTCCCCGCGCCCCTCAAATACGGCTACCTCAATGTCGGTGTCGTCGAGGAAGGGCCGTCCGCCCTGCTGGGCCGTACGGTCTTCTGCCTCTACCCGCACCAGACGCACTATGTCGTCCCGGCGAGCGCGGTCACTCCGGTACCCGACTCGGTGCCCGCCCCGCGGGCCGTACTGGCGGGCACGGTGGAGACCGCGGTGAATGCCCTGTGGGACGCCGCGCCGCTGGTCGGCGACCGGATCGCGGTGATCGGTGCGGGCATGGTGGGCTGCGGTGTCGCCGCGGTCCTCGCCCGCTACCCCGCGGTCCGGGTGCAGCTGGTGGACGCCGACCCCGCACGGGCGGCGACCGCCAAGGCGCTGGGCGTGGACTTCGCCCTGCCGCAGGACGCCCTGGGCGACTGCGACCTCGTCGTCCACGCCAGCGCCACCGAGGAGGGGCTGGCGCGCTCGCTCGAACTGCTCGCTCCGGAAGGCACCGTCATCGAGCTGAGCTGGTACGGAGACCGGCAGGTCAGCCTGCCGCTGGGGGAGGCCTTCCACTCCCGCCGGCTGGTCGTCCGCAGCAGTCAGGTCGGCGCGGTCTCCCCGGCCCGCCGCGCCCGCCGTACCTTCGCTGACCGGCTCGCGCTCGCCCTGGACCTGCTCGCCGAGCCCGCCTTCGACGCGCTGATCACCGGCGAGTCCGCCTTCGAGGAGCTGCCGGAGGTCCTGCCCCGGCTCGTCTCCGGCGATCTGCCGGCGCTGTGCCACCGCATCCGCTACGCGCCGGCGGACGGCTGACCGCCCCGCGAAACCGCCCTGAATTCGTCCCCGGCGACCCCGCCACTGAGACCGACATCACACCGGAGGAACGGCCTTGTTCAGCATCACCGTCCGCGATCACCTGATGGTCGCCCACAGCTTCCGTGGCGCGGTCTTCGGCCCCGCGCAGCGTCTGCACGGCGCGACCTTCATCGTGGACGCGACCTTCCGCCGGGCGGAGCTCGACGCCGACAACATCGTCGTCGACATCGGCCTGGCCACCCAGGAACTCGGCGGTGTGATCGCGGAGCTGAACTACCGCAACCTCGACGACGAGCCCGCCTTCGCCGGTATCAACACCTCGACGGAGGCCCTGGCCAAGGTCATCGCCGACCGGCTCGCCGACCGCATCGAGGCGGGCAACCTCGGCGAGGGCGCCCGCGAGCTGGCCGGGATATCGGTCACCTTGCACGAGTCACACATCGCCTGGGCGACGTACGAGCGCACTCTGTGACCCGCACCGGCGCCACCCCGGCGGAGCGGGTGGTGCACTTCGTCCTGCCCGGTGACATCGACGACCCGGCAGCACCCAGCGGCGGCAACACCTACGACCGCCGGGTGTGCCGCGATCTCCCGGCCGAGGGCTGGCAGGTACGCCCGTACGCGCTGCCCGGCAGCTGGCCGCGGCCGGACGCCACCGCCCGCGCGGAGCTGACGCGGCGGCTGGCGGCGCTGCCGGACGGCGCCGTGGTCCTCCTCGACGGCCTGGTCGCCTGCGGCGTCCCCGACATCCTCGCCCCCGAGGCGGAACGGCTGCGCCTCGTCGTCCTGGTGCATCTCCCGCTGGGCGACGAGACCGGCCTCGACCCCGCCCTGGCCGCGGAGCTGGACGCCCGCGAACACCGCACCCTGCACGCCGTGGCGGCCGTCGTGGCCACCAGCGACTGGGCCGCCCAGCGGCTCGTCACCCACCACGGACTGGCGCCCGAGCGGGTCCACGCGGTCCGGCCCGGCGCCGACCCGGCGCCCCTCGCACCCGGCACCGACGGCGCCACCGGGCTGCTGTGCGTCGCCGCGGTCACCCCGCGCAAGGGACAGCACCGCCTGATCGACGCGCTGGCGGCGGTCAAGGATCTGCCGTGGAGCTGCGCCTGCGTCGGCGGGCTCGGCCGCGACCCCGGATATGTCGCCCAACTCCGCGGCGCGGTCGCCGGGTTCGGCCTCGACGACCGGATCACCTTCACCGGGCCCCGCGCGGGCGCGGACCTGGAGGCGAGCTATGCCGCCGCCGACCTATTGGTGCTCACCTCGTACGCGGAGACCTACGGCATGGTCGTCACCGAGGCGCTGGCCCGCGGGATCCCGGTGCTCGCGACGGCGGTGGACGGCGTACCCGAAGCGGTCGGGCAGGCCCCCGACGGCAGGGTGCCCGGCCTGCTCGTACCGCCCGGCCGGCCGGCGGCGCTCGCCGAGGCGCTGCGCGGCTGGCTCGGCGATCCACAACTGCGTGACGGGGTCAGAAGTTCGGCGCGCGCCCGGCGTGCCATGCTGGAGAGGTGGGAGATGACGTCGCACAGTCTGGCCGGAGTGCTGGAACGGGTTCGGCACAAGCCCCGGAGCACGCGATGAGCGCGCCCGAGAGACCCCGATTCGCCCCGCGGTGGCTGGAGTTGCGGGATAGGGCCGACGCCGCGGCCCGGGCCCCCGAGCTGCTGCGCCCGCTGCTGGCGTGGCTCGAAGCACAGCCCGCCGCCGAGGGCCCGCCCGGCGGCCCCCGCGGTCTGGTGATCCGTGATCTCGGCTGTGGCATCGGCTCGATGGGGCGCTGGCTCGGCGTCCGGCTGCCCGGCCCGCAGCAGTGGGTCCTGCACGACCTGGACCCCGCGCTGCTCGCCCTCGCCGGGGCGCGGATGCCGGTAACGGCCGCCGACGGCACACCCGTTACCGCCACCACCGCGCGCGGTGACCTGGCCGCCCTCACCGCCGACGACCTCGCCGGCACCTCGCTGGTCACCGCCTCCGCACTGCTGGATCTGCTCACCCACGACGAGGTGGAAGACCTCGCCGAGGCGTGTATGGGCGCGGGCAGTCCGGCGCTGCTGGCGCTCTCCGTCGCCGGACGGGTCGAGCTGACCCCGGCCGATCCGTTCGACGCGGAGATCGCCGACGCCTTCAACGACCATCAGCGCCGCACGGACCAGGGCCGCGCACTGCTCGGTCCGGACGCGATCGCGGCGGCGGTCGCGGCCTTCGAACGGCGCGGGGCGACGGTGCTGGTGCAGTCCAGCCCGTGGCGGCTGGGCTGTGCGGAATCCGCGCTGACCGCCGAATGGCTGCGCGGCTGGGTCGGTGCCGCGCACGCCCAGCGGCCGGAGCTGGCGCCCGAGGCCGTCGCCTACCTCCGGCGCCGGCTGGAGGAGTGCGCGGCGGGGGAGCTGACCGTCGCGGTGCACCACACCGATCTGCTGGCGCTGCCCCGGCAGCGGTCCGGGAGCGCGGGATGACGCGGTCCCGCTGGGCGGCATGGCTCAGGATGCTCGCGGGACTGGGCATCCTGGTGGCGCTGGTGTGGCATCTGGGTTCGCAGGCGTTCCTGGACGGGCTGCGCCGGATCGACGCCGCCACCCTGCTGGCCGCGCTCGCCATCGGCGTGCTGACCACGGTGTTCAGTGCCTGGCGCTGGTGTCTGGTGGCCCGCGGTCTCGGCCTGCGGCTGCCGCTCGGCCGGGCCGTCGCCGACTACTACCGGGCGCTGTTCCTCAACGCGGCGCTGCCCGGTGGCGTGCTGGGCGATGTGCACCGCGCCGTGGACCACGGCCGCACCTCCGGCAACCTCGGCCGGGGCGTCCGCGCGGTGGCCCTGGAACGGACCGCAGGCCAGGTCGTGTTGCTCGTCACCGGGGCGGCGGTACTGCTCGTCCGGCCGTCGCCGGTCCTGGCGCCGGTCGTCCGTTTCCTCGCCTCACCCGCCGTGGCACTGGCCGTCGCCGTGATGGGCCTGCTGGTGGTGGCGGTCGCCGTCCGGCTGCGCCGCCGCCGGGGCGCCTCCCGGGGTGAACGCGCCCTGCGCACCGTAGTGGCCGAAGCCCGCCAGGGCCTGCTGGCCCGCGGCGTCTGGCCCGGGGTCGCGCTCTCGTCCGTGGCGGTCCTGGCGGGCTACCTCGGGATGTTCGTCCTGGCCGCCCGGGTCGCGGGCGTCACCGCACCGACCGCCGAGCTGGTGCCGCTGGTGGTGCTGGCGCTGCTCGCGATGGCGCTGCCGTTGAACGTGGGCGGCTGGGGCCCCCGGGAAGGCGTCGCCGCCTGGGCCTTCGGCGCCGCCGGACTGGGCGCGACGCAGGGACTCACCACCGCGGTGATCTACGGCGTACTCGCCTTCGTGGCAAGCCTCCCCGGGGCCGCGGTGCTGCTGGGACCCGCCCTGCGCCGCGCCGCGCCGCTCCCCGCGGAGCAGCCGGCGGCGTCCGCGACTGGGCCCCGCCCGGCGGACGGGCACCCCCGTACCGGGAGTACGGGGGTGGTCCGGCAGCGCGGTGCGGAGGTCCCGTCGGCGGTGGGCGGGGGAGCGCGGTACCAGGCGCGGACGCACGGCGAGCGGAGAGCGACGCCCTGATCCGCCGGTCCGCCCTGACCGGCTGGTCCACCGGCCCGCCCGAAGGCTCACCGGCCGCCTGACCGGCTGGTCGACCCGCCCGCCCGAGGACTCACCGGCCGCCTGACCGGCTAGTCCACCGGCCCGCCCGCAGGCTCACCGGCCGACCGCAGGGCGAACTCGAAGAGGGTGTCCTCGCCGAGCAGCGCGCGCCGCAGTGGCGGGCGCGGCGCCTCCCGCATCACCGGCGTCCCGGGAAAACGGAGGCCGGGGATGCCGTCGCCGAGCAGCACCGGGGCCACGGTGACATAGAGCCGGTGCAGCGCCCCTTCGTGCAGGAACCGCGACACGGTGACCCCGCCGCCCTCGATCAGCACCCGGCCCAGCCCGCGCCGCGCCAGCGCCGCGAGCAGCCGCTCCGGGGCGAACGCGGCCGCATCCGGCAGCACCAGGACGTCGGCTCCGGCACCGGGGTCCGCGGGGGTGGCATCCGGTCCCACCACCCACAGCGTCGGCGCCGCGCCGTCCGTGAACACCCCGCTGCTCCTCGGCACCCGGCCCCGCGGATCGAGCACCACCCGTACCGGGTTGTCGCCCGCACAGGCGCGTACGGTCAGCCGCGGATCGTCCGCCACGGCGGTGCCGGCCCCGACGAGCACCGCATCGGACAGGGCGCGCAGCCGGTGCAGATGGCAGCGGTCCTCCGCGCCCGTGACGAAGTCGGCATCGCCGGTACGGGTCGCGATGAACCCGTCCAGGCTCTGCCCGAGCTGGGCGAACGAGACCTCCGGGCCGGCCAGGCAGAGCGGCAGATAGCGGCCGGCGAGCTCCGCCGCCTCGGGTGTGGCGGGCCGCCCCCAGCGCAGTCCGCCGGCTCCGTCCGGCACCATCCCGGCGGCCCGCGCCTGGTCCGTCGTACGGATACGCCGCAGCAGGTCCCAGGCGGCCGACGCGTCGAGCGGCTCAGGCATCGGCTGCCGCCCGGTCGGCGAACAGCGCGAGATATTCACCGAATGCCTCGGTGAGTCCGGCCAGCAATTCCCGTCCCTTCCCGGCGGATGCCAGTGACGGCCGCCCGATGACACCGGATTCGGTGTAGGCCGACATGCCGAGCGTCAGCAGGTGCTTCCGGTCATCGGCGACGCAATCCGCCGATTCATAGCCTTCCTTGACCAATTCGGGATGGGCATACAGCAGAATGGACGTCTCGGCCTCTCCCGCATGCATATCGGTGTGCGACGGTGTCGCCACCCCCGCCCGGGTGCGCGCCGCGTCCCAGTCGGCCGAGCCGGGGAACAGCGCCATCCGCACCCCGCGCCCGGCGGATTCCTGAACGACATTGCGCAGGACGTAATTTCCGCCGTGCCCGTTGATGAGAATCAGGGTGCCGATACCGGACCGGTGCAGCGAATCGGCGATGTCCGTGACGACCGCGTGCAGGGTGCGGGCGGAAATGCTCACGGTCCCCGGCCAGTCGGCGTGCTCGTGCGAACAGGACACCGTCAGCGGCGGCAGCACCTGGACGGGCCGGCCGGCGGCCACCTCCCGGGCGATGGTGCAGGCGATGACGGTGTCGGTGGTCAACGGCAGGAAGGCGCCGTGCTGTTCGAAGCTGCCGATGGGCAGCACGGCCATCGTCGGCCGCCGTGCCCGTACGTCCTCCGTGGTGTCCGCCGGCAGCGGGCCGGTGGCCGAAGTCGGGTGTCCCGAAGCGCTCATGGGATGCTGCGGCCTTTCGTCGCCGACTCGCGGAGTCGTGGTTGTCCCGGCATCGTTTGTCACGGCGTCGCAGCATACTTGTTGTCATGGTGAGTGAGTTCTGCCGATCATTTACCCGCGCGGGTACGATCGCCGCCATGATGGACCCCGAGTACTCCGCCGGCCCCGACCTCCGTGTCGCAATCGATGATGCCCTCGGCCAAAGGCCGGGCGTGGAACAGGTGGTGACGGTCAGGCTGCCCACGACCTACGGTGAATTTCTCGCCGTGGGCTATCTGGACCGCCGCAGCGGTATCGAGCAAGTGGCCCTGGTCCATGGCGATGTCGTGGGGGAGTCGGTGCTGACCCGGGTGCATTCGGAATGCCTGACCGGTGATGCCTTCGCGTCCACCCACTGTGAATGCGGCGACCAATTGTCCGAGGCGCTGCGCGCGATCGTGGCGGAAGGCCGCGGCATTCTGGTCTATCTCCAGGGTCATGAGGGCCGCGGTATCGGGCTGCTGGGCAAGCTCCGCGCGATGAAGCTCCAGGAAGGCGGGCTGGACACCGTCGAGGCGAATATCGCGCTCGGGCTGCCGGTCGATGCCCGTGACTACGGCGCCGCGGCGGAGATCCTCCAGGACCTCGGCGTCCGGTCCGTGCGGCTGCTGTCGAACAATCCGCGCAAGCGCGAGGCCCTGCTGCGGCACGGAATCCCCGTCGAAGAGCAGGTCCCGCTGCTGATGCCGCCCCGTGCGGAGAACATCCGCTACCTCCGCGCCAAACGGGAGCGCCTCGACCACGATCTGCCGCATCTGGACAGCGTCCCCGGCCTGTAGGCCCGCGCGGCCGGCCGGCGCACACTCTGCCCACTACGCGGTCCCACTACGCGTCGAGGGAGGGCTCGCGACGCGAAGTCGCGGACCCTCCCTCGGTGGTTGCGGCCGGCCGGCTCAGGAGACGGCGGCTGCCGCCTCGGCCGCGGGGGCCTCCTGACGGGCCGGTACGACGCGCTCCGCGAGGTGGCCGAAGAGCAGCCCGAAGGCGGTCCACAGCACCAGTTGGATGGCGAGCGCCGACAGCCGGAACTGCCAGAGCAGCGTGCCGGGGAAGCCCTCGGGCACATTGTCGTAGGCCGGCAGGAACGCATAGGCGAGGCCGATGGCGACCACGAACGCGGCACCGGCCGCGACCGTGGCGTTCCAGTTGCCCAGCTTCGGAGCCAGCCGCCGGCCGAGGAGCGTGGCGGCGACGGCCAGCAGGATGCCGAGCAGCATCATCAGGAAGAACAGGGCGGTACGGGTGCCGATCGTGTCGGGGTCACCGACGGCGGGCGGGTTGGCCGGGTACTTCAGGAACGGTACGAGGTACACGGCCACCAGCGCGGCGCCGGAGAGCAGCGCCGCCGTGGTGCGGGCACCGAACCGGCCGATCCGCCCCAGAGCGAAGCAGAAGACCAGTGCGGCGATCCCGCCTAGTGCCACGCCGTAGATCAGCACACCGGTCGCCAGCCCCGCCGTGGACTGCACACCGCGGCTGACGACCTCCATCCCGTGTTCGTGGCTGTGTGCGTCCTCGAACGCGATGGCGGCGTCCACCTTCGGTTCGCCCAGCAGGTAGGCGACGACGAGGGCCAGGACACCGGCGGCCAGACCGGCGAGCATCCCGCGCACCAGAAGGGTTCTGATGGTGACGGAGTTCATGGGTGCGGGGTCCGATCAGTGGCAGGGGAAGCCGAGAAGGTGGCGCCCGTCGTGGACCCACTCGTGGACCTCCGTGCCCGAGAGCAGCGAAGTGGCACCCTGCTCGGCGCCGATGAAGTACAGCAGAACCAGCATCACGACGCCGAAGAACAGCGCCCACGGAGCGATGGCCTTGAGGGGGATCGGAGCCGGGGTGACGGCGCCGGTGGCCGGGGGTGCGATGGTCTGAGCCATGGCAGGACCTCCTGTGCGGGGGAACTCGCGTCCCTGTTCGTTGGAGTGCGTAACGACATGCCGGGTCTGGCTCGCCCGGTCCCGGCCCTGGGGGGCTGGTAAATAACCGGACATACAGTGGCGCGACCGCGCCGGGATCCCACCGGCTTCCGTCATGTCGTCGTCAATATCATCGGGAAGGTACCGCGAACTGACCCCCCGGCCAAGGCCACGGAGGGGGCGGAGAGGCGCAGGACAGGGCGCGCCGCCCGGGCAACTCCCTTGAGTGGGCGAGGGGTTACCGCCCCGACGTGGAGCGAGAGAAGAGGACATGACAACTCGGGTGATGTTGGTCTCACCGGCCGCCGGCGAGGCGCAGCGCGAGGCGCGTTTCGATGACGACGGCCCGCTGAGCGAGGCCGGGCTGCGCCGTGTCCGGGCCGCCGCCGGAGCGCTGCCGCCCGTCGACCGGACCTTTGCCTCCCCCTCCGTCCGGTGCCGCCGCACGGCCGAGGAGCTCGGGCTGTCGGCACTGCCCTCGGGGGAGCTGGCCGGCTGTGCGATGGGCGGCTGGCGTGGGCGGACCCTGGCCGAGGTGGCCGACGCCGAGCCGGTCGCGGTGTCGGCCTGGCTCTCGGACCCGGACTTCACCGGGCACGGCGGGGAGTCGCTGCGGCAGCTGTGCGACCGGATCGAGGGCTGGCTGGCGCGGATGGCCCTGGACGCGGGCCGGGTGCTGGCCGTCGTCGAGCCGGATGTGGTGCGTGCCGCGGCGGTGTGTGCCCTGCGGGCCGCCCCGGACGCGTTCTGGCGGCTGGATGTGCCGCCGCTGACCGTGACCGAGCTGAGCGGTCGCGGCGGGCGCTGGAATCTGGGGCTGGGTCGGGAGCTGGGCCGCAGGTGAGGGCGCTACGAGGGTAGAGCTTTAAAATTCACCTGGTCCGCCATCTACACATAAAGGCGACATAAGCGCAGAATAAAGATGCGTGGTTCGGTGCCACGTGGAACGGCCAGGCTTGCGAACGAAGGAGGCGAGTCGCATGGCCGACGTCTCACACCCCAGGGGAGATCTCGCAGGTCACCCCGACGCTTCTGAGATGCAGGCACGGTATGAGCGAGTGCTCGGCGGGCGGGATGTCGTACTCGTCGACGGCCCGGTGCTCCTGGTCGGCCTGTATTGCGCCGTCTCACCGTGGATTGTTCACTTCGCCGCCGCGCAGCCGGCGCTGATGGTGCACAACCTCATCCTCGGTCTGGCGATCGCGCTGATGGCGATCGGGTTCACCGTGGCCCCTGGCCGGATGTACGGCCTGAGCGGCGCGATGTGCGCGATCGGCGTGTGGATGATCATCTCGCCGTGGATCGTCGGCAGCTCTCCGGACGCCGGCGTGATCTGGAACAACATCGTCGTCGGTGCCCTGACATTCCTGCTCGGTGCCATGTGTGTCGCCGCGGCGTCGAAGAGCCGCCGTGCCACCTGACCGCGCCCCCACGGGGGCGTGAAAAAGCCGCCGGCCGCTTGCCTCCCATGGGGGCAAGTGCCCGGCGGCTCACTTATCGGTGCGTGGGTGCGGCATACGGCGTGCCGGCCGGTCCGGCGCCCCGGGCCCTAGGAGTTGTCTTCAAATGTCACGCCCACATCAGAAGCGATGCGAGGGTGACGGCGGCTTGGTAGGACTCGGCGGTCTTGTCGTAGCGGG
>NZ_JBVHZH010000074.1:0-22927 GCF_055574515.1 Streptomyces sp. NPDC029466 | reverse complement strand
CTGCCGGCACCGCCCTCCCCCCACCCTCCCCCCCCCCCCCCCCCCCCCCCCCCCCCCCCCCCCCGCCCCCCCCCCCCCCCACCGCCCCCCCCCCCCCCCCCCCCCCCCCCCCCCCCCCCGCTCCGTTGTTGCCGTTTGCCGGTCTACTTCAGGCCCAGCACCAGGGCGTCGGTGGGCGAGGCCCACACCGGCCGGGCCTCCGCGAAGCCCGCGTCGCGCAGCACCGCGGCGTGCCACGCGGCCGACGGGGTGTCGCCGTCCGCGTGCTCGCCGTAGATCTCGAAGCGCTCGGCGGTCGGCGCGGCCAGCCGTGGATCGGCGGCCGCCAGCTGCCACCACTCGGCCCAGTCCACGGCGCCGGCCGCCTTCGCCGCGTCCCTCCGCCCGTGCCGGAAGGCCCGCTCGGCGGCGTTGATCCGCGGGGTGCCCTCCTCGGGCATGTGGTCGGCGTTCATGAAGACGCCGCCGTCCCGCACCAGCGTGCCGAGCTGCCCGTAGAGCGCGCGCAGATCCTCGGTGTACAGCCAGTGCAGCGCGGTGGCGGTGAGCACCGCGTCGTAGGTGTCGTGCGGCAGCTTCTCGGTCCACCGGGGGTCCTTGAGATCGGCCCGTACGAAGCGGACCCGGGGCTCGCCTTCGAAGTACCCTTCCGCGATGGCCAGCAGCGCGGGATCCAGATCGACGCCCACACTCTCGGCCTCGGGGAAACGCTTCAGCAGCCGGTCGGAGATACTGCCCGTGCCGCATGCCAGATCCAGTACCCGGGGCGCGGGGCCCACCAGGGCCTCGACCATGTCCAGCATCACCCGGAACCGCTCCTCGCGGTCGGGGAGGTACCACTCCTGCTGGCGGTCCCAACTGTTCTGCCACGCTTGCCAATCGGCGCCGACGACGGTCTCGGTCATCGCTTCCCCTCCAGGCCGTAATACCCTCGTAGTGAGGACACCCCTTACTACGAGCACGCACCCGTACCCTAGCCTCCGCCCGTAAGGACTACAAGTGGAACTGGCCTATTACTCGGACTATGCCGTGCGACTGGTCAACACCGAACAGCCCGAGCGCGGCACCGACACCCTCACCTCGGTCGAGGTCGTCCGGGAACTCTTCGGCCCGGCCCAGCAGGCCGCCCGGCGCGCGACCGACAGCGACGTCACGCGGCTGCGCACGGTCCGCGCCCGGCTGCGCGCCGTCTTCGAGGCCGCCGACGCCGGTGACGAGGTGCTGGCCGTGGACCTGCTGAACGCCCTGATGATGGAGTTCCCGGTCAGCCCGCAGATCTCCGGCCATGAGTTCCGGGATGACAACGGCCGCCCCGACTGGCACATGCACATCGCCGACCACGCCGCCAACGCGACCGCCGGCTTCACCGCGACCGCCTGCATGGGGCTGGCCTTCCACCTCACCGAGCTCGGCGTGGACCGGCTGGGCATCTGTGAGGCACGGCCCTGCCGCAACGTCTACCTCGACACCTCGACCAACCGCTCCCGGCGCTACTGCTCCGACCGCTGCGCCACCCGCGCCAATGTCGCCGCCTACCGCGCCCGCAAGCGCCTGGAGAGCGAGCGCGCGGCCCGTACCGGCCGGACCGCCGAGACCACCCAGGAGAGCACCCCGGCCACCGACCGCTGAATCCCCCGCGGCGGCCGCACCCGGATCCAGGCGCGGGCGATGACCAGTTCGTCCGGGACCACCCCGAATTCCCGGCTGTCGTTCTCGACGAACGGATTGTCCCCCTGGACCCACCAGCCGCCGTCGCGCCGCTGCACGGCCCGCTTGACGATCAGCAGATCCTGCCGGAACGGATGCCGCAGCACGACCACGTCACCGGGCCGCACCACCGCCCCGTACCGCACCACCAGCTGGTCCCCGGGCCGGAGCGTGGGCACCATCGACGGGTTGTACACCTCGGCCAGCCCGAAGGCACGAAGGAGGCCGCCCCGCTCCTGCCCCGCGTCCGCGTCCCGCTCCGGCTCGCGCTCGTGTACCCGCTCCGGCATCCCGTACCTCCCGGTCCGTCCCTCCCCCGGACTCCGTCCGGGGGCACCCCCGTCTCGCTTCGCTCACCGGCCCATCCTCCAACAGTCCCGGCGTGACACCGGACTTTTGCCCTAAGACCCCCGGCCCGCCCGAGAAAAGCCTTCCCGCACCGAGTAATCTCGCACCTGAGAAGACGATCACGAGGAAGGACTGCACATGCTTTCCCGCCTGTTCGCCCCCAAGGTCAAGGTCAGCGCGCACTGCGACCTCCCCTGCGGTGTGTACGACCCCGCCCAGGCCCGCATCGAGGCCGAGTCGGTCAAGGCCGTCCAGGAGAAGTACCAGGCCAACGAGGACGCGGACTTCCGCACCCGCGCCGTCCTGATCAAGGAGCAGCGCGCCGAGCTGGCCAAGCACCACGTCTCGGTGCTGTGGAGCGACTACTTCAAGCCCCCGCACTTCGAGAAGTACCCGGAGCTGCACCAGCTGGTCAACGACACCCTGAAGGCGCTCAGCGCCGCCAAGGGTTCCAACGACCCGGCCACCGGCCAGAAGGCCCTGGACTACATCGCCCAGATCGACAAGATCTTCTGGGAGACCAAGAAGGCCTGACCCCGGCCCGGCGGACCCGCGGCTTCGCGGGTGGCCCAGCCGATCTGTCCGCACCCGGTCCGCAGACCGCCGAGCACGGCGGCCATGACGGAGCGGGTGCGGTCTTCTTTTGCGGTCAGCCGCGCACCGGGAACTCGTCGTACGCGGCGTAGCCGGGGGAACCGTGGGGCGTTCTCCCCCGGTCGCTACATCCGGCCCGGACGGTGGTGCAGCCCGCCGGCCGCCATTCCCCGGACCCGCAGTTCCTCCGCCGGCGCGGTGGGTACGCCCGCGGTCCCGGCCGCCGCCGCCCGTCCGTAGCGGTTCGCCAGGGGCGCGGAGGTGAGGCCGTGGGCGAGGACGCTGAGAAGGACGGTGCAGGCGATCACCGGGAGGACCGGCCGGGCCCCTTCGGGGGTGAGCTCCTCGACCGCGAGCAGGCCGAAGATGATCGAGGCCAGTCCGCGGGGGCCGAACCAGCCGATGAACCCCACCGTCCGGGCGTCCAGCCCGCTGCCGGCCAGACACAGGGCCACCGGCACCATCCGGACCACCGTCAGGCTCAGGACGGCGTAGACCACGGCCTGCCAGGTGAAGTGGGCGAACACATCGGGCAGCAGTACGGCGCCGAAGACCAGCCAGACCAGGACGGAGAGCAGCGCCCCGGACTGCTCGACGTACAGCAGCACCCGCGGGGGCGCCCCGTGCGCCGTGCCGAACGCCAGGCCGGCGACGAAGGCGGCGACAAAGCCGTTGCCGCCGATCGCGAGGGCGGAGGTGTAGCCGAGGAGGGAGAGGGCCAGGACACCGGCGCCGGCGAAGTCCTCGGCGGCCCAGCCGTTGCGGAGCGTGGTGCGCAGCAGCCATCCGGCGGCCAGCCCGAGCACCGCGCCGTACGCCGTGCCGACGGCGAGTTCCACCAGGGCATGGCCGGCGGCGTCCGGCCCGGCGGTGTGTTCGGCCGCGGACATCCCGGCCAGCGCGAGCACCACCAGCGGTGTGACGATGCCGTCGTTGAGGCCGCTCTCCACGTTGATGACCCGGCGGATCCTCGCGGGCACCACGGGGTTGACCATCATCGTGGCGCCGAGCGCGGCGTCCGTCGGGGCGAGCGCGGCGCCGACGTAGAGCGCGGACCAGCCCGAGACACCGGGCAGCAGCGCGGCCGCCAGCAGCGCGCCGAGGCCCACGCACAGCGGGAGTCCGATCCCCAACAGCCGGACGTAGAGCCCGAGTTCCGGGCGAAGGGCGCGGAAGGAGAGCCGTGCGGCATCGGTGAACAGGACCCAGACCAGGGTGATCTCCGCGAGCACCTTGACCGTCTCGTGCGGGAGGGCGAGGTCGAGAACCCCGGTACCCTCGCCCAGCAGCAGGCCCAGCAGGACGAAGGCGGCCGGCGCGGTGAGTTCGAAGCGCTCCATCCGCCGCGAGCACAGGCACCACAGGAACAGCAGGAGCAGGACCAGGGAAAGGGTGCCGTCCACAGAATCTCCAGGCTTGGCCGCGCCGGCGCTCGGAGCTCCCACTCTCGGCCATCCCCGCGCCGCGCGGCCGCTCCCGGAAGGCCGGGCCCGCGCCTTTCACACGGTTGGCGGCAGGGCATCGGCACCCGGGGCGTCCGGGGCGTCCGGGGCGTCCGGGAAAGAAACGGATCCCCTAGGACCCCACCGGCAGCGGCCCGTCGTGCCGTACCAGCCAGGCCCGGTAGGCGTCGCTCGCCCAGGCGATCTCCATGTACGAGGCGGTCAGGTCGGCGAACAGGTCGTCCGCCGAGGCCGCGGGGGTGTCGTCCTGGCGGCAGGCCATGAACAGGCGGACGGCCAGCGGATCGCCGTACAGGGGGCGGATCGCCATGCCATGGCGGGAACGGGCGGTCGGCTGGCAGGGCGTGACCACCTCACCGGCCGTCACGAGATCCACCGTGGTGAGGTAGTCGCCGTGCACGACCCGGGGGTTGATCCCGGCCGCGGCCCAGATGCGCCGCAGTCCGGCCCATTCGCCGTCCACGGTCGGATCGACCATCCACTGGTCATCGGCGAGATCCGCCACCCGGATCACCTCCTGAGCGGCCGCCGGGTGGGTCTCCGCCAGGGCGATGAACTGCGGTTCACGGGCGATGAGTTCATGTTCGGCCAGGCCGTCGGGGACCCGCAGGGGGGCGCCCTCGACCTCGTGGACGAAGGCGGCGTCGAGCTGTCCCGTCGCGACCATGTGCAGCAGGGCGTTGGCGGACACATCGGTTCTTATCGTGGTGTCCGTCTGCGGGAGCCGTACCCGTAGCCGGCGCAGCCAGCCGGCTACGGCGGGGCTGTTGGTGCTGCCGATGTGCAGCCGGGTGCCCTGTTCGCGCTGCGAGGCCGACGCGACCTCGTCAATAAGTGCCCGCATTTCGGCCACTATCGGCCGGGCCCGGCACAGCACCGAATGCCCCAGCGGCGTGGGCCGGCTGCCGCTCGGCTCACGGAAGAAGAGCTGGCCACCCAGGGCTTTTTCGATGCGGTGGAGCTGGGTGGTCAGGGAAGGCTGGGTCATGCCGAGCTGCCGGGCAGCCTTGCGTACGCTGCCGGTGTCGGCGATGGCGCACAATGCGCGAAGATGCCTTACCTCAAGCTCCACGTCCGGAGCATAACGACGTCGGCATACGTCACACCAGACTCTCAAACCTGTCTGAACTCCGTTTTTTTCGCAGGGTATTGGCTGGTGCTATCGCCACCTAACATCTCCGTCTTCCGGGCGAATGCCGTCCAGACTCAACGGCACCAAGAAATCCGCAGGGCCCCGGTCGCCGCCCCACACGGCGACCGTACGGCCCTCGGAAATTAAGGAGCCCCCACATGAGATCTCCCAAGACGGCGCTGTCGGCGGCGCTCGGTCTGGGCCTCGTCGCCGCGCTCGCAGCCGCGGCGCCGGTTTCGGCAGCTTCCCCCTCCCCCGCCAACTCCCCCCACAGCACCGCCGCTTCGATCGCGGCGTACAACGGCTCGGCCGCCGAGAAGGCGGACACCAAGGCGTTCTTCGAGGCCGTGATCAAGTCGGCCAAGGCCAAGATGAAGGCGCACCCGAACGCCGCCTCGGTCACCGTCACCTATGACGCCAGCAAGGCCCCGAAGTTCGCGGACCAGATAGCGCAGAGCACCTCCATCTGGAACGGCGCCGTGCAGAACGTGAAGCTCCAGGAAGGCAGCGGTGGCGACTTCGAATACCGCGAGGGCAACGACCCGCGCGGCTCGTACGCCAGCACCGACGGGCACGGGAAGGGCTTCGTCTTCCTGGACTACCAGCAGAACCAGGAGTACAACTCCACCCGCGTGACCGCGCACGAGACCGGCCATGTGCTGGGCCTGCCGGACCACTACGAGGGCCCGTGCAGCGAGCTGATGTCCGGCGGCGGCCCCGGCACCTCGTGCGAGAACGCCAACCCGGACGCGAACGAGCGCGCCAAGGTGGACCAGCTCTGGGCCAACGGCCTGGCGGGGGTCCGCTTCGGCAAGGTCTCCTGACCTCCCCGACCGACCGCTGACCTGACGAAGTCCGGCGGCGGCCCGCGGACCCGGCCGAGCTGACGGTGGCCGGAGCCGCGAACGGCTTGGGGGCTGTCGAGTGCCGGAACCTGGCGGCCGGCCCTCGTACCCCACCAGCCCCCGCATCGTGCGCCGCCCCCGCGGTGGGGCTCCCCCCGGAGCCCCACCGCTTTCGTCTGCCGCGGCGCCGCCGGGTCAGCCCCACAGCGCCCGGGCGGCGACCACCCCGGCGAACGCGGCCGCGAGCCCGGCCGCCACACTCGCCACGCAATTGGCGGCCGCATAGCCCCGCGCCCCGTCGGCCGCCAGCCGGAGCGTCTCGTACGAGAACGTCGAGTAGGTCGTCAGCCCGCCGCAGAGGCCGGTACCGAGCAGCAGTTGGGCATGCGAGGAGGCGGCACCGGCGGCGACCGCGCCGGTCAGCAGCCCGAGGATCAGCGAGCCGACGACATTGACGGTGAACGTCCCCCAGGGGAAGACCGTGTCGTGCCGGGACTGCACATAGCGGTCGGTGAGGTAGCGCAGCGGCGCCCCGACCGCCGCACCGGCCACCACCAGCAGCCAGTTCACCCGCGACCGCCCTCCGTCGCGGCCGGATCGTCCGTGCGCGGGTAGCTGATCCGCTCACACGGGTCGAGGGTGACCAGGCCGCCGCCCGCGAGGAGTTCGTCCAGCTGCGGGAGAAAGGCGCGGATCCGTTCCTCGGTGTCGACGACCACGACCGCGACCGGCAGCTCCTCGCTCAGCGACAACAGCCGCTGGGTGTGGATGAGGGAGGTGGCGCCGAAGCCCTCGATGCCGCGGAAGACACTGGCCCCGGCCAGTCCGGCTTCGCGGGCGCGGTGCACGATCTCCGCGTACAGCGGCTTGTGGTGCCAGCCGTCCTGTTCGCCGACGAGGACCGTGAGCCGGAGCGCCGGGGTGCCGCCGGGGTGTGCCGTGCCGTGTGTCATACCGTCCGCCGCCTCAGTCCGAGAAGTGCACGGGTGCCGGTCACCGCGCCCCATACGGCCGCGAGCGCGGCGAGCAGGGTGCCCGCGAGACAGGCCATGGCCTGGGCGGGTTGCCGGGCGTCGATCAGCCGCTGGATGTCCACGGCGTAGGTGGAGAAGGTGGTGAAGCCGCCGAGGATGCCGGTGCCGAGGAAGGGACGCAGCAGCCGGTGGGCCGGCCGGACCTCGGTGACCAGCACCATCAGCACGCCCATCAGCGCACAGCCGACGGCGTTGACGGCCAGGATCGTCCAGGGGAAGGCGCCGTCGCCGCTGGGCCAGAGGAGGGTGGCGCCGTAGCGCGCCGCGGCGCCGATGCCGCCGCCCGCGGCCACCACACCGATCACCGGCCACTGCCCCTGCCAGGGGGCCGCCCGGCGGCGTCGCTCGTCCATGTGTCTCCCGGGATCATCGGCGATCTCAGGCTACCGCCGGTCCGCTGCGGGTGCCGCGGCGGTCGGTGGGGGTGTGGATGGCGGGGCGGTGACGTGCTTCCGCTGTCGCTGGGCATCCGTGCAGGTCAGACAGTTTCAGATCCTGCTCGGCGGGATCCGTGATCGCAAGGTGATCCCGTCATCGACTCGCCCTCTCAGAGCATGCCGTGGAGGGCTGCGCACACTTCGGTGCTGGTCGGCCGCAGCAATGGATCGCGGCTCATCATGCCCTCAGTGAGATGGCCGGCTGGATGGCGCATGACTCCGGCCGGGACGGTCGTGCACAACAGCACTTCGTTCGCGCGCTGGCGTTGGCACGCACCTCGGGGGACTTATCCCTGGCAGCCAACATCGCGGCCGGCAGCAGCCACCTGGCCTTGCAGACAGGCGACGCCTCCCGGGCGACGCACTGGGCGCGGGCCGGCCTCCAGTTCGTCGACCAGGGTCCGCGCATCTCTTCTCTGACAGCCCGGCTGCACTCCATGCACGCGCGGGCACTGGCCGCCGCCGACCAGAGTCTCAGGGCGTCCCGCGAGTTGGATCGAGCACATGAGGCTCTCGGCTCCATTGCTGAGGCAACGCACCCCTGGGTCAGCCCGTTCGATGAAGCCTCGCTCGCGAGTGAGAGTGCCCTCGCTTGCCGGGACATGGAACGGTATGAGGAAGCACTGGTGCACGCTCAGCGGGCAGTGGCGCTCAGGGAGTCAGTAAGAGCACGATCGCTCGCGTTGAGTCACATCAACCTCGTGACAATCCATGTCCACCACGCCGATTTGGACGCCGTGGTGCACTTCGGGGTGGGGTTACTGACCGCGAATCCGTCGCTCGGTTCGGTCCGCGTCGTCAATCAGCTCGCCGACCTTCGGTGCACGCTGGAGGGCCACCGGAACTACCGGCCCGTGCGCGACTTCTTGGCACAGTTCGACGCCTCAGCAAAGACGCGGATACTTCTCCTCGCCGACGTCTTGACGCCCCGTAGCGAAGGCACCTCTCCATGACACCTCCCGAAGAGCCGGACGCCTGGTATGCCTACCTCGCGGAAGGGAATGCCCGGCAAGCCCGCAAGCGAGTCGCTGCCGATGTGCTGTTGCGGAACGCATCCGGCGATTTCCTCTTGGTGAAGCCCACCTACAAACCGGGGTGGGATCTGCCCGGTGGAATGGCCGAAGCGAACGAGCCACCGGAACAAGCAGCTGTCCGTGAGCTCAAAGAAGAACTGGGGTTGACCGTCACCCTCCGCGGCTTCCTCGTGGTGGACTGGGTGGCTCCCCATGAAGCGTGGGACGACCAGCTCGCGTTCGTCTTCGACGGCGGCGTGTTGGAGCACGAGGTCGCCGGCGGGCTGCGGCCGCACGATGAGGAGCTTTCGCGGCTTGTCTTCGTCTCAAAAGCTGAGGCGCTGACGATGCTGCCTCAGCGCATGGCGCCCCGCTTCGTGGCGGCCACAGAGGCACTGACCCGCGGCATCCCCCATTACCTGCACAACGGGTCTGCGCTGCCGTAGCCGCCCGCCAGAGGCGTCAGGCGTGTCCGCCCTAGAGCCAGCCGTTCCGCTTGAAGCCGCGGTGGATCACCCAGCAGATGGCCACGGTCACGCTCATCACCAGCGGATAACCGAAGGTCCAGTGCTTTTCCGGCATATGGTCGAAATTCATGCCGTACACACCGCAGACCATGGTCGGTACGGCCAGGATCGCGACCCAGGCACTGATCCGGCGCATGTCCTCGTTCTGGGCAACGGTGACCTGGGCGAGATGGGCCTGGAGTATGGAGTTGAGCAGTTCGTCGAAGGACGTGATCTGCTCGGTGACCCGGTCGAGATGGTCGGCGACATCCCGGAAGTACGTCTTGATCCGCGGGTCGACCTCGGACATCGGCTGGGTCGCCAGCTCCTGCATCGGCCGGTCCAGGGGGGCCACCGCGCGCTTGAGTTCCAGCAGCTCGCGCTTGAGCTGGTAGATCCGGCCGGCCCCGCCGCTGCCGCGGACGGAGAAGACCTCGCTCTCGACGTCGTCGATGTCGCCCTGGACGGCGGAGGTGACATCGAGGTAGTCGTCCACGACGAGGTCGGCGACGGCATGCAGCACGGCGGACGGGCCGATCGCCAACTGCTCGGGGGTGCTCTCCAATTGCTCGCGCAGCGGGCCCAGTGAGCCGTGCCCGCCGTGCCGTACCGTGATCACGAAGTCGGCGCCGGTGAAGACCATGATCTCGCCGGTCTCGACGACCTCACTGCTGTCGGTGAGCCGGTCGTGATCGACGTAGCAGACGGTCTTGAAGACGGTGAAGAGCGAGTCGTCGTAGTGCTCCAGCTTGGGCCGCTGATGGGCGTAGACCGCGTCCTCGACGGCGAGCGGGTGGAGCCCGAACAGCTCGACAATTCCGGCGAATTCCTTCTCGGACGGCTCATGCAGCCCGATCCAGACAAATCCCCGGCGGGTCTTCCGGACCCGGTGGATCGCCACATCGGCCGGGTGGTCGCCCTCCTGCCGCACGCCGTCCACGTACACCGCGCAGTTCACCACGGCGGTGCCGAGCGGCGACCGCGCAGGGTGGCTGAGGTCGACTCCCCGGCGTCGCGGCTGCGGCAGCCGGACGGCCTTGCGGAGGTTGCTGATCATCGACACCCGGCCAGTATGGCAAGCCGGAGGCCGCGAACGGTACGGCGAAGCGGCCGTTTTTACGCAGCGGGGCGGAGCGGCGACCCCGGGTCGCGCGACGTACTCCGGGGTCCCCGGCCAAGCGTGCGGCCCCACGCCGACCGTGCCGATCGTCAACTCCGCGGTGGCCTGGAGGATTTCGCCGACCCGCGGCATCTGGACGTCCAGGGCGCGCCGCTGCCGGGTGGTCAGCCGTGTCAGCGGTGTCAGCGGCTCGGCCGTGAGCTGAATCATCCGGCGGCCGGAGTGGCGCTGGTGCCGGACGCCGGCGCGGGGCTGCCCCGGTGCGGCGCCATTCGTCAGGAGACCAGGGCGGGCCGCTCCTCCGCGCCCGCTTCGTACCGGTCCGTCCGCTCCGGCGCGTCCGGTGCGTCAGGGGCGTCCGGGACCGGCACCGCGGGCGCCCGCCGCGGCAGCAGGAACAGCAGCCCGAAGATGAGGACCAGGCCGCCCGAGATCCACCACAGGGCGTGGGTCGTCGCGTTGATGAAGGAGGGGGCGAGGGCCGCGGCCGCCGCGCCGTGCGTCTCCCCCGTACCGCCGACGACGCCGAAGAAGGCCACCGACGACAGGCCGAGACCGAGCGCCATGCCCAGCTGGCCGGTGGTGTTGAAGATGCCGGAGGCCGATCCGGAGTGCTCGGCCGGGACGTCGGAGATCGCCGCGTCGGTGATCGGGGCGACGATCAGGCCCATCCCGGCCCCCATCAGCAGCATCGCCGGTGCCATCTGCCAGGACTCCAGGGCGGTGCCGTAGTGCCCGGCCTCCCAGAGGTAGAGCAGCGCACCGCAGAGCATGGTCAGCGCGCCGGCCTGGAGTACCGCGCGGCCGAACCGCGGCACCAGTTTCTGTACGGACAGCCCGGCCGCCGCGGAGCAGGCGAGCGAGAACGGCACCCCGGTCAGTCCGGCGTGCAGCGGGCCCCAGCCCAGCCCCCGTTGCATATGGAGCGTCCAGACCAGGAAGAACAGGCCGCTGACGACGCCGAAGGTCAGCTGGACGCCGGCGCCCGCCGCGAAGGTCCGTACCCGGAAGAGGGCGAGTTCGACGAGCGGTGAGCCGTCCCTGCGGGCCTTGATCCGTTCGTAGCGGACGAAGAGCGCCAGAACGAGCGGGCTCGCGGCCATCGACACGAAGCCCCACCACGGCCAGCCGGACTCGCGGCCCTGGGTGAGCGGATAGAGCAGCATCAGCAGGCCCACGGTGGCCAGCGCGGTGCCGATGAGGTCGACGCGCAGGGCGCGCGGGGCCCGGGACTCGGTCAGGAAGTGGCGGCCGAGCAGCATGCCGGCGATCCCGACCGGCAGATTGATCAGGAAGATCGGGCGCCACTCCAGTCCGAGCAGATCGCCCTCGGTGAGCAGGGCACCGATCAGCGGGCCGCAGACCGCGCCGAGTCCGACCACCGCGCCGAACATCCCGAAGACCTTGCCGCGTTCGCCCGCCGGGAAGCTGACGTGGATGATCGCCAGCACCTGCGGCACCATCAGCGCGGCCATCGCCCCCTGGAGCACCCGCGCGCCGACCAGCATGCCGGGACCCGCCGCGACACCGCACAGCGCGGAGGCGACGGTGAAGCCGCCCATGCCGAGCAGGAACAGCTTCTTGCGGCCGTAGATGTCGCCGAGCCGGCCGCCGGTGATCAGACCGAGGGCGAAGGCGAGGGCGTACCCGGCGGTGACCCACTGGACGGCGCTGAAGCCCGCGCCGGTGTCCCGCTGGATGCTCGGGATGGCGATATTGACGATGGTCGCGTCGACCAGGTCCATGAAGCTCGCGGTCAGCAGGACGGCGAGCGCGATCCAGCGTCTGCGGTCGGCCGGCGCGGGGGCCGGGACGGCCGCCTCGGGGGCCGCGGGCACGGTCGTGGTCATGGGCGTTCTCCAGGGGAGCCGGTGCGGAAGGAAGGAAGGAAGGAAGGAAGGGAAGGCCGACGCCGGTGCCGCCGGGCGGTGGCCGGCCGGGGCGGCGTCGAGGTCTTCGACACTAGGTCCCCTATAGGACAGTCCCGGTCCTACTGGGAGGGCCATCATCGGTCCCATGAGTGAGACATCGGCGCGACTGCTGAATCTGCTGTCCCTGTTGCAGACCCCGCGCGAGTGGCCCGGCAGTGAGCTGGCCGGGCGGCTGGGGGTCACCACCCGGACGATCCGCCGCGATATCGACCGGCTGCGCGAGCTGGGCTATCCCGTACACGCCACGATGGGCGCGGAGGGCGGCTACCGGCTGGCCGCCGGCGCCGCGATGCCGCCGCTGCTGCTGGACGACGACGAGGCGGTGGCCATCGCGGTCGGTCTGCGCTCGGCCGCCGGGCACGCCATCGAGGGCATCGAGGAGGCGTCCGTACGGGCGCTCGCCAAACTGGAGCAGGTGCTGCCGGCCCGGCTGCGGCGGCGGGTGGGCACGCTCGGCACGGCCACCGTCGCGCTGCCCTCCGGCGACCACCCGACCGTCGATCCGGAGCATCTGACGGTGCTCGCCGCGGCGATCACCAACCATGAGCGGCTGCGTTTCCGCTACCGGGCCGGGGCCGGCACCCGCAGCAAGCGCCTGGTGGAGCCGCACCGCCTGGTCGCGGCGGGGCGCCGCTGGTACCTCGTGGCATACGACAACGACCGCGAGAACTGGCGGATCTTCCGGGTGGACCGGCTGAGCGAGCCGTTCCCGACCGGCGTCCGGACCCCGCCGCGCACCCTGCCGGCCGCCGATGCGGGCGCCTATGTACGGGAGCGGATGCAGGGGGCGGCCGCGACCTACCGGGCGGTGGCGACCGTCTACGCACCGGCCGCGGAGGTGGCCGCCCGGCTGGGCGGCCCGGCGGCGGGCGCGCTCGAAACGGTCGATGAGGCGTCCTGCCGCTGGCACAGCAGCCCCGAGGCGCTGGAGTGGCTGGCGGTCCGGCTGGCCCTGCTGGGGCACGAGTTCACCGTGCACGAACCGCCGGAGCTGGTCGCGTATCTGCGGGCGATGGGCGGGCGGGCACAGCGGGCGGCGGGCGAGGACGGGGGCGGGGATGGGGGCGGGGACGGGGACGCGGCGTAGTGACGCCGTGATGCCGCATCCCGTGACGCAACCCGGAATACCCTAGGGGGGTATATGGTTAACCTCGGAGACAGGCACTCCCAGCAGACCGAGGAGCAGGTATGGCCACCGTGATCGGAGCGCACGGCGTCGAGTTGGAGATCGGCGGGATGACCTGCGCCTCGTGCGCCGCCCGCATCGAGAAGAAGCTCAACCGCATGGAAGGGGTCACCGCCACCGTCAACTACGCCACCGAGAAGGCGCAGGTGACGGTCGCGGAGGGCAGCGCCGTCGCGGCCGCCGACCTGATCGCCACCGTGGAGCGGACCGGGTACACCGCGACGGTCCCGGAGCCGCCTACTGCCGAGCCCTCCGGCGACGGCACCGGGGACGCGGCGGAGGACCGGGACGGCGCGGCGCAGGCCGCGCTGCGGCAGCGGCTGCTGGTCTCCCTCGTCCTGACCGTCCCGGTGGTGCTGATGGCGATGGTGCCGCCGCTGCAGTTCACCAACTGGCAGTGGCTCTCGCTGACGCTGGCCGCCCCGGTGGTCGCCTACGGCGCCTGGCCGTTCCACCGGGCCGCCTGGACGAACCTGCGGCACGGCGCCGCCACGATGGACACCCTCATCTCGATGGGCACCCTCGCGGCCCTGGGCTGGTCGGTGTGGGCGCTGTTCTTCGGTACGGCGGGCATGCCGGGCATGACGCACCCCTTCGAGCTGACCCTCGCCCGCACCGACGGCAGCGGCGCGATCTACCTGGAGGCCGCTGCCGGGGTCACCACCTTCATCCTGGCCGGCCGCTCCTTCGAGGCGCGCGCGAAGCGCAAGGCGGGCGCGGCACTGCGGGCACTGCTGGAACTGGGCGCCAAGGACGTCGCGGTACTACGGGACGGCCGTGAAGTCCGCGTCCCCGTCGGCGCGTTGCACGTCGGGGACCGCTTCGTCGTACGGCCCGGCGAGAAGATCGCCACCGACGGGACGGTGGTGGAGGGCGCCTCCGCCGTGGATGCCTCGATGCTCACCGGCGAGTCCGTTCCCGTCGAGGTCTCCCCCGGCGACACCGTCACCGGCGCCACCGTCAACGCGGGCGGCCGGCTGGTCGTCGAGGCCACCCGGGTCGGCGCCGATACCCAGCTCGCCCGTATGGCGCGGCTGGTCGAGGACGCCCAGAACGGGAAGGCCGCGGCGCAGCGGCTGGCCGACCGGATCTCCGCGGTCTTCGTCCCGCTCGTGATCGCCCTCTCCCTGGGCACCCTGGGCTACTGGCTCGCCACCGGCCACGGCGCGGTGGCCGCCTTCACCGCGGCCGTCGCCGTCCTGATCATCGCCTGCCCGTGCGCCCTGGGGCTGGCCACCCCGACCGCGCTGATGGTCGGCACCGGACGCGGCGCCCAGCTCGGCATCCTGCTCAAGGGCCCGGAGGTGCTGGAGTCGACCCGGCGGGTGGACACCGTCGTCCTGGACAAGACCGGCACGGTCACCACCGGAGCGATGACACTGACCGGCGTCCATCTCGCCGAAGGAGAGACGGAGCCGCAGGTGCTGCGGCTGGCCGGCGCGCTGGAACACGCCTCCGAGCACCCCATCGCCCGCGCCGTCGCCACCGGGGCCGAGGCCCGGGGCGCCACCCTGCCCGCCCCGGAGGACTTCGTGAACGTCCCGGGTCTGGGCGTCCAGGGAGTCGTCGACGGCCATGCCGTCCTGGTGGGCCGCGAGCAGCTGCTGAACCGGTGGAGCCAGTCCCTCCCGCCGGAGCTGGCGGCCGCCAAGGCCGCGGCCGAGGCCGAGGGCCGGACCGCGGTCACCGTCGGATGGGACGGCGCGGCGCGCGCGGTGCTGGTCGTGTCGGATGCGGTCAAGCCCACCAGCGCCGAGGCGGTGCGCCGGCTGCGCGCCCTGGGGCTGACCCCGGTCCTGCTGACCGGGGACCACGAGGCCGTGGCGAGGGCGGTGGCCGCCGAGGTCGGGATCGATGAGGTGATCGCCGAGGTGCTCCCCGAGGACAAGGTCGCGGTCGTCGCCCGGCTCCAGGCCGAGGGCCGCTCGGTCGCCATGGTCGGTGACGGCGTCAACGATGCGGCCGCACTCGCCCGCGCCGACCTGGGGCTGGCGATGGGCACCGGCACGGACGCCGCGATCGAGGCGGGTGACCTCACCCTCGTACGGGGCGATCTGCGCGCCGCCGCGGACGCCATCCGGCTGGCCCGGGCGACGCTCGGCACCATCCGCACCAATCTGTTCTGGGCCTTCGGCTACAACGTCGCGGCACTGCCGCTGGCCGCGGCCGGCCTGCTCAACCCGATGATCGCCGGTGCCGCCATGGCCTTCTCCTCGGTCTTCGTCGTCGGCAACAGCCTCCGGCTACGGCGCTTCCGGGCGCTGTCGTGACGGGGAGGGGGCGGGACGGGGCCTGGCGGTGCCGGACCGGGCCGTAACGGGCCGCATCCGGCCACCGTGGGGGGACAGCCGCCGAGGCGCGCCCGCGGGCGGAGCAATCCGCCCGCACCGGGCCGGGTCTGCCGTTGGATCGGGCGGGCTGCTGCCCCTGCGCGCTCCGCAGCGCCGCCCGCGGGCGCCCTCTCGACGGGGCCGCCCGCGGGCCCGGCACCGGCGGCCGCCGCACCCCGGTTCTGACCACAGTCTCCAGTTCTGGCGACGGAACATTGGCAGTTCACGCAGCCGCCGGGCGGCACCGAGGGGTGAGACTGGTGGGCATACCGACCACCCACGTACAGGGGAATTCATGACCGGGTCACGCATCCTGGCCCTCGGCCATTACCAGCCCTCCCGCGTGCTCACCAACGACGATCTCGCCAAGATCGTCGACACCGACGACGCCTGGATCCGCAGCCGGGTCGGCATCCGTACCCGCCATGTCGCCGCCCCGGACGAGACCGTGGACTCGATGGCGGCCGCCGCCGGAGCCAAGGCCCTGGCCGCCAGTGGCCTGGCCCCGCAGGACATCGACCTGGTGCTGGTCGCCACCTGCACGGCCCACGACCGCAGCCCGAACGCCGCGGCCCGGGTCGCCGCCCGGCTCGGGCTGTCCGCCCCCGCCACGATGGACCTGAACGTCGTCTGTTCCGGCTTCACCCATGCGCTGGCCACCGCCGACCACGCCATCCGGGCCGGTTCCGCGACCCACGCCCTGGTCATCGGGGCGGAGAAGTTCACCGACGTGGTCGACTGGACGGACCGCACGACCTGCGTGCTGGTCGGCGACGGCGCGGGCGCCGCGGTCGTCAGCGCCTCGCCGGAGCCGGGGATCGGCCCGGTGCTGTGGGGCTCGGTGCCGGAGATGGGCGCCGCGGTCCGTATCGAGGGCGAGCCCGCCCGGTTCGCCCAGGAGGGCCAGACCGTCTACCGCTGGGCCACGACCCAGCTGCCGGCCATCGCCCGCAAGGTCTGCGAACGCTCCGGAATCACCCCCGCCGATCTCGCCGGTGTGGTGCTGCACCAGGCCAACCTGCGGATCATCGAGCCGGTCGCGGAGCGGATCGGCGCGGTCAACGCGGTGGTCGCCAAGGACGTCGTCGACTCCGGCAACACCTCCGCGGCCTCCGTCCCGCTCGCCCTGTCCAAGCTGGTGGAGCGGCGCGAGATCCCCTCCGGCGCCCCGGTCCTCCTGTTCGCCTTCGGCGGCAACCTCTCGTACGCGGGCCAGGTCATCCACTGCCCGTGAGCCGGACGGGCCCCGCGCCCGCCCGTGAGGCGGGGCGGCTCCGCGTCCGTCCGTGGGCCACACCTCCGACGCGTTGGCCGGCCCCACATCCATCCGTGACGCGGACCGGCCCCGCGTCCGATTCGTTCAAGACCCGGCCCGGCGGCCTGCCTACGCTCGCCGTATGACCACTTCACCCACCACGTCACCGTCCCTCGCCACCGCCTCCGCCCCGCGGTTCGCGGCCCTCGGCATGGTCGTCGCCGACATGCCCGCCGCTCTCGCCTTCTACCGCCGCCTCGGCCTGGACATCCCCGCCGAAGCGGACACCGCCCCGCACGCCGAGGCAGCGCTCCCTGGAGGGCTTCGGCTGATGTGGGACACCCACGAGACCGCACGCGCCATCGACCCGGACTGGACCCCGCCCCAGGGCGGCACCCCCACCGGGCTGGCCTTCGAGTGCACCGGCCCCGCCGAGGTCGACAAGCTCTACGCGGAGCTCACCGACGCCGGCTACACGGGCGAGAAGCCGCCATGGGACGCCTTCTGGGGGCAGCGCTACGCCGTCGTACAGGACCCGGACGGCCACGGCGTCGACCTGTTCGCCCAGCTGCCCTAGGACGGCAGGGCGGGGAGGGCCCAGGGCCGGGCCTGTCGTCGGGATCAGGCCCTAGCCGATGTCGCCGGGGTGCTCACGCAGGTACATCGCGCCGCAGCTGTGGCAGAACGGCTCCCCCTGGGGCGTACCCCAGACCTCGGCCGTCTGGGTGGCGGCTGCCGGGGCCAGTTCCCGTCCGCACATCGCCGTGGTGCCGTCCAGCCGCACCATGTGCCAGATCTTCACCGGCGTGTCCGCGTGCGGCAGAACGCCTTCCTCGTACTCAGCGCGCATCTCGTGCTCCATGGCGGTGCACCTCCTACGCCCACGATGCGCCAGTGGTTCGCAGGTCACAACGCCAGCCGGGGCCCGCGGACGGGCCCTCCGCACGGCCCCGCTCAGAAGACCGACCACCCCGTCAGCGTCGTACTGCACCCCCCGGGGACAACCCCCGGCCCCCCGGCCGGAAACCCCCACACCCCGCTCAGAAGACCGACCACCCGGTCAGCGTCGTGAAGTGGTCCAAGGCCGCGGCGCCCGCCACGGAGTTGCCGCGGGCGTCGAGTCCCGGGCTCCAGACGCAGAGCGTGCAGCGGCCGGGGATGACCGCGATGATGCCGCCGCCGACCCCGCTCTTGGCGGGCAGCCCGACGCGGTAGGCGAACTCCCCGGCCGCGTCATACGTCCCGCAGGTCAGCATCACCGCGTTGATCCGCTTGGCCTCGCGGGCCTCCAGCAGCCGGCTGCCGTCGGCGCGCAGCCCGTGACGGGCGAGGAAGCCGCCCGCCACGGCCAGGTCCCGGCAGCTCATCTCGATCGAGCACTGCCAGAAGTAGTGCTCGATGACGCTGGGGACGGGGTTCTCCAGGTTGCCGAAGGACGCCATGAAGTGCGCCAGGGCAGCGTTGCGGTCGCCGTGTTCGGCCTCGGAGTCGGCCACCGCCTGGTCGAAGGCGAGGTCCGGGTTGCCGCTCTCCTCCCGCAGGAAGTGCAGCATCGAGGTGCTGGCGTCGCCGGTAAGGGTCTGGAGCCGGTCGGTGACCACCAGGGCGCCCGCGTTGATGAACGGATTGCGCGGGATGCCGTTCTCCGCCTCCAGCTGGACCAGCGAATTGAACGGCGTACCGGACGGCTCACGGCCCACCCGCCGCCAGATGCCGTCGTCGTGGCCGCCGTGGCTCTGCGCCATCACCAGCGCCAGCGAAAAGGTCTTGGAGATGGACTGGACGGAGAACGGGACCTCCCAGTCGCCGACCCCGTACACCTCGCCGTGGATGTCGGCCACCGCGATCCCGAAGCGGTCCGCCGACACCCGTTCGAGCGCCGGTATGTAGTCCGCGACCCGCCCCTGTCGCACGAACGGCCGGGCATGGGCCGCTACCTCCTCAAGAACGGCCTGGTAGTCCATGACGGACACGCTAACCCGGCGTGAGCAGCACCCCCATCGGGGCCCCCGCCAGCGACTTCACCTCGCGCGCGAGGTGCGCCTGGTCCGCGTATCCGGCGCGCGCGGCGACCTGTGCGTACGGCATCCCGGAGCGCGCCAGGTCCAGCGCGCGCACCAGCCGGAGCACCCGGGTCAGGGTCTTGGGGCCGTAGCCGAAGGCGTCCAGGCTGAGCCGGTGCAGCTGGCGTTCGCTGAGCGCGACGGCGCGGGCGACCTCGGCGACGGGGCGGCCGCGGGCGAGCGCCGCGGCGACGGCGGCGGTCCGGCCGTCGTCCTTGGTGCCTTCCCGGAGGCGGGCCGCCGCGGCCTCCTCCAGCAGGCGGCCGATACCGGCCGCGCCGCCCGGCTCCCCGGCGGCCGCCAGCCGCTCGGTCAGCTCCCGTACCCGGCCGGCGGGCCACAGATCCGCCAACGGCACCCGCCGGTCACGCAGTTCCCGGGCCGGTACGCCGAAGACGGCGGGCCCCTGGCCGGGCGCGAAGCGCAGCCCGACGAAGGCAGTACCGGCCGGCACCCCGCCCACGGACTGCGGCCCGGTGTCCGGACCCGCCACCAGCAGCCGGCCCGCGCTCCAGATCAGATCCGTACACCCGTCGGGCAGCACCGGCCGCGCGGACGGCTGCAGGGTGCGTCTCCACAGCACCGCACCGGCCACCCGGGAGGCACGCTCCTGGTAGCCGCCGGGTACGCCGGACGGCCCCTTCAAGTCGCGCGTTTCGCCCACATGCCCCAGCCTGGCACGGGAACCCCACGGCCGTCCGCGCCGTTGATCCCTTACGACACGGACCGCACGGAGGTGGCACATGTCAGGGTTTCTCGACCGCGCCAAGGAGCAGGCCCGTCAGGGGCTTGCGCAGGGCAAGCAGAAGGTCGACGAGGTACAGCAGAACCGCGCCGGCACCGAACTCCTGAGAAAGCTGGGCGCCGCCTACTTCGCCGAACGGCGGGGCAGCGGCTCCCCCGAGGCGACCCAGGACGCGCTCAACACCCTGGAGGCCCACGTCAACGCCCACGGCGACGCGTTCCTGCACGGCTAGGGGCGACGCGTTCCTGCACGACGCACGACCAGGGGTGCCTGCCGGGTCCGACCGGGGCGTGGAGCACTCCCCGGAGTAAGTCGACCGGTGCCGGCGGGCCCGGCCTGGTCAGGTAACCCGTGAGGCGAGGCCGTCACGGCAGTATGCGCCGCTCCTTGGCGACCACCACCGCGCCCGCGCGGGTGTCCACACCGAGCTTGGCGTAGATGCGGCGCAGGTGTGTCTTGACCGTGGCCTCGCTGATGTAGAGGGCGCGGGCGATGTCCCGGTTGCCGATGCCGCGGGCGAGCTGGGCCAGGATGTCGCGTTCGCGGTCGGTGAGGGTGGGCCGGGGCCGGCGCAGGCTGGCCATGACGCGGCCGGCGATGGGCGGGGACAGGGCGGTACGTCCCTCGGCGGCGGCGTGGATCGCGGCGAAGAGCTCGTCGGGGCGCTCGGCCTTGAGCAGGTAGCCGGTGGCGCCCGCCTCGATGGCGCGGGTGATGTCGGCGTCGGTGTCGTACGTGGTGAGCACCAGGACGTGGAGGGAGGCTCCGGGGTCCGAGGTGAGGCGGCGGGTGGTTTCCACACCGTCGATGCCCTCGCCCAGTTGCAGATCCATCAGCACCACGTCCGGGGTGAGTTTCGCGGCCAGCGCGAGCGCCTCCTCGCCCGTGCCGGCCTCACCGACGACCTCGATGTCCGGGGCGCTGTCGAGCAGGGCGAGCAGCCCGGCCCGTACGACGGCGTGGTCGTCGCAGACCAGGATGCGCACGGGAGCGCGGCCGGCGGTCATCAGGGCGCCTCCAGGGGGACGGCGGCGGACAGGACGGTGCCCTCACCGGGCGTGGACTCGACGGTCAGGGTGCCACCGAGCGCGCGCAGCCTGGCGCGCATGGCCGGCAGCCCATGACCACGTCCGCTGCCGGGGGTGTCGGGCAGCGCGGCGGGGTCAAAGCCGTCGCCGTCGTCGGAGACGTCCAGGACCACCTCGTCGTCGAGGAGGGTGAGGGTGAGCGTGGCGGTGCCCGCGGCGGCGTGCTCGCGGACGTTGGCCAGGGCGCCCTGAGCGATGCGCAGCAGGGCGGACTGGACGCTGTCGGGCAGCCCGGGGAGCCTGCCGTCGTCATCGACGTGGACGCGGACGGTGAGCTGCGCCCCGGACTCTCTCGCGGCCAGGGCCCGCAGCGCCTGATCGAGACCACCGCCGCGGGCGAGATCGGCGGGGGCCAGGTCGTGCACGAAGCGCCGGGCCTCGGCGAGGTTGTGTTCGGCGACGGACCCGGCGGTGCGTACGTGGGCGCGGGCCTTGTCCGGTTCGGTGTCCCACACCCGGTCCGCCGCCTGGAGCAGCATCCGCTGGCTGGACAGGCCCTGGGCGAGCGTGTCGTGGATCTCCATGGAGAGTCGTTGGCGTTCGGCGAGGGTGCCCGCACGGCGTTCGGCGGCGGCGAGTTCGCGGCGGGTGCGGAGCAGGTCGTCGATCAGGGCGCGCTGGCGCGTGGTGTGCCGTTCCATCTGGAGGAAGACGGCGGTGGCGAGGGCGGCGACAGCGGGCGGCGCGAGCACCAGGTTCGGGTCGAAGCGCCCGGAGAGCTGTAGTTGCGCGGCGACGACGAGCGCCGTCAGGACCGCCACGAGCACGAGGGCCGCGCGGGGCGGCAGGGTGCGCAGGCCGGTGTAGAAGAGGGGCACCGCGCACCAGGCGAAGCTGGGCGCGAGCACGACCAGCACCATCCAGACCACGACGACCAGCGCCAGCCAGGCCGGGCGCCGCCGACCGGGCCGTGGGTCCGTGTCGCCCGTCCCGGGGCCCAGCAGATGGAGTACGGCCAGCGCGACGCAGAGCGCGATGATCCATGGCGTGCGCGGCTCGCCCGGGTGGCGCAGCAGGAAGCGGGCGAGCGCTCCGCCGAGCAGCAGGAAGAACGCCGTGTGCATCACGGCGCCGAGCCACCATGGGTCCACGGCGCTCGGTTCGTACGGCCGGGTCCGCATCCGGAGCCTGCCTCCCTCACGCTTGCGGCTGTGCCCCGCGACCCGCGGAGCGGCGCCGAGCTGGGCAAACACCTCCCATTGTGACCGAGCGCGGGGACCGGACCGTCAGCCGATCGGATGACCCCGGTGTCATCCGTCGGGCCGCGCGAAGGCAGCCGGAACGCCGACGGTCCGGGCCCTGTTCCAGGCCGAGGGTGGAGACCGGACGCAGCAGGGGCGGCAACCGGGCCGCCCGCCCACCTGAGGAGTCGACGACCCATGAAGGCCATGAACCCCGCGCACAAGAAGTTCTCCCGCCGTGCCCGTATCGCCACCGGTGGTGCCGTGCTCACCGCCGTCGCCCTGTCGGGCTTCGGTGCGGTGTCCGCGAACGCCTCCGCACCCGCCACGACGTCCGCCGCTGCCACCCCGGCCGCCGTCCCGGCCGGGGCCACCACCACCTCCACCCACCTGACGATCGACGCCGCCACCAAGGCCGCGCAGGCCGCGCTGGACGCCGCCGAGAAGGAGAACCAGCGGGTCACGGTCGCCGTCGTCGACCGCAGCGGCAACACGATCGTCACCCTGCGCGGCGACGGCGCCGGCCCGCAGTCCTACGAGTCCGCCGAGCGCAAGGCGTTCACCGCGGCCGCCTGGAACGCCCCCACCTCCCAGCTGGCCGAGCGTCTCCAGCAGACCCCGAACCTGAAGGACATCCCCGGCACCCTGTTCCTGGCGGGCGGTACCCCCGTCACCGCCGGGAAGGCGCCGATCGCCGGCATCGGCGTCGCAGGCGCTCCGTCCGGGACTCTGGACGAGAAGTTCGCGCAGGCGGGGGCGGACGCGGTGGCCCGCTAAGGGCTGTCCCGTGGCCGGAAGAGCGAAGAAGACGCGGCCCGGTCCGCAGGTGCTCTGCGCGCGCGGCCGCCGGTCGGGGGGGCAGGGGGGGGGGGGGGGGGGGGGGGGGGGGGGGGAGGGGGGGGGGGGGGGAGGGGGGGGGGGGGGGGGGGGGGGGGGGGGGGGGGGGGGG
>NZ_JBVHZH010000073.1:0-25375 GCF_055574515.1 Streptomyces sp. NPDC029466 | reverse complement strand
TTTTTTCCCCGTGGGGGGGGGGGGGGGGGGGGGGGGGGGGGGGGGTCTCCCCCCCCCCCCCCCCCCCCCCCCCCCCCCCCCCCCCCCCGCGGAGGCCCGTCACCGCACCCGACAGCCCCGCGCAGCGGACCCGTCCGCCGCAGGCGCAACGGCGAGTGCACCGCGCAAGCGGGCAACAAACGGCGAGCAACCACCACGGCGGGAAAGCCAAAAACGTGGGATAACGTAACCGACCGTGACCACGTTCATCTGGATCGCCGTCGCGATCGTCCTCATCGGCATCTACCTCAGCTGGACGGCCGGCCGCCTCGACCGCCTGCACGCCCGTATTGACGCGGCCAGGGCGGCGCTCGACGCCCAGCTGCTGCGACGGGCGTCCGTCGCGCAGGAGGTGGGTACGTCGGGGGTCCTCGATCCCGCCGCCTCGATCGTCCTCTACCAGGCCGCGCACGAGGCACGGCAGGCCGAGGAGGATCATCGTGAGGTCGCGGAGAGTGAGCTGAGCCAGGCGCTGCGGGCGATCTTCGCGGAGGAGGCGCAGCTGGAGGCCGTACGGGAGGCGCCCGGTGGCGAGCAGACGGTCGCCGAGCTCACCGCCGCGGTGCGCCGGGTCCCGATGGCCCGTCGCTTTCACAACGACGCCGTACGGGCCGCCCGCGCCGTCCGCCGCCACAGGGTGGTGCGGTATTTTCGGCTGGCCGGTCATGCGCCGTTCCCGCTGGCCTTCGAGATGGATGACGAGCCGCCGGCCGTACTGGACGATCGCTCGGCCGGGAACTGAGCCGTCGCGGGCCGCGAGCGCGGAGCGGGTGGCTGCGACTCCCAGCGGTGACGAGCCACTGACCTCTAATTGGCCCTTTTCCCGGTCCGCTCACAAACGGTTGTGTGGGCCCAGCAGTCAGCCACCCGCACTGAGTGAGGTCAAACCGTGTCCAGCACGCCCACCACGTCCCAGCACCCCGAGACCGGAACCGCGCGCGTCAAGCGCGGTATGGCCGAGCAGCTCAAGGGCGGCGTGATCATGGACGTCGTCACGCCGGAAGAGGCGAAGATCGCCGAGGACGCGGGCGCCGTCGCCGTCATGGCCCTGGAGCGGGTCCCCGCCGACATCCGCAAGGACGGCGGCGTGGCCCGGATGTCGGACCCCGACATGATCGACGGCATCATCAACGCCGTCTCCATCCCGGTCATGGCCAAGTCCCGGATCGGCCACTTCGTCGAGGCGCAGGTCCTGCAGTCGCTCGGCGTCGACTACATCGACGAGTCCGAGGTCCTCACCCCGGCCGACGAGGTCAACCACTCCGACAAGTGGGCCTTCACCACCCCCTTCGTGTGTGGTGCCACCAACCTCGGCGAGGCGCTGCGCCGGATCACCGAGGGCGCGGCCATGATCCGCTCGAAGGGCGAGGCCGGTACCGGCAACGTCGTCGAGGCGGTGCGCCACATGCGCCAGATCAAGGGCGAGATCGCGCGGCTGCGCGGCTACGACAACAACGAGCTGTTCGCCGCCGCCAAGGAGCTGCGTGCCCCGTACGAGCTGGTCAAGGAGGTCGCCGAGCTCGGCAAGCTGCCGGTCGTGCTGTTCTCCGCCGGTGGTGTCGCCACCCCGGCCGACGCCGCGCTGATGCGCCAGCTCGGTGCCGAGGGGGTGTTCGTCGGCTCCGGCATCTTCAAGTCCGGTGACCCCGCCAAGCGCGCCGCCGCGATCGTGAAGGCCACCACCTTCTACGACGACCCGAAGGTGATCGCGGACGTCTCCCGCAACCTGGGCGAGGCCATGGTCGGCATCAACTGCGACACCCTCCCCGAGGCCGAGCGCTACGCCAACCGCGGCTGGTAGGACACCGGATGAGCACCCCCACCATCGGTGTGCTGGCCCTCCAGGGCGACGTCCGCGAGCACCTCGCCGTGCTCGCCGAGGCGGACGCCCTGGCCAGGCCGGTACGCCGTCCCGAGGAACTGGACGAGATCGACGGCCTGGTCATCCCGGGCGGCGAGTCCACCACGATGTCCAAGCTGGCGATCGTCTTCGGCATGCTGGAGCCGCTGCGCGCCTTCGTGCGCGCGGGCAAGCCGGTCTACGGCACCTGCGCCGGCATGATCATGGTCGCCGACAAGCTCCTGGACGCCCGGGACGACCAGGAGACGTTCGGCGGCGTCGACATGATCGTGCGCCGTAACGCCTTCGGGCGGCAGAACGAGTCGTTCGAGGCAGCCATCGACGTCGCCGGGATTCCCGGCGGACCGGTCGAGGGCGTCTTCATCCGGGCGCCCTGGGTCGAGTCGGTCGGTGGCGCGGTCGAGGTCCTGGCGACGTACGACGGGCACACCGTGGCTGTGCGGCAGGGTAACGTCCTCGCCACGTCTTTCCACCCGGAGCTCACCGGCGACCACCGGGTCCACGCCCTGTTCGTGGACATGGTGCGGCGGGCCCGGGACTGATCCCAGGGGCGGGCCACGGCGCTTGATCAGCGTCGTGGCCGGGTGACGGGCGGGAGTGACACCGTGTGACCTGGCCCCGGTAGGATCTGAGGCGTTCGTTTCAGACGTTGGTTACGCGAAGGAGACAGGCGGATGTCCGGCCACTCTAAATGGGCTACGACGAAGCACAAGAAGGCCGTGATCGATGCCAAGCGCGGCAAGCTCTTCGCGAAGCTGATCAAGAACATCGAGGTCGCGGCCCGTACCGGTGGTGCCGACCCGGACGGTAACCCCACGCTCTTCGACGCCATCCAGAAGGCCAAGAAGAGCTCGGTGCCCAACAAGAACATCGACTCCGCGGTCAAGCGCGGTGCGGGCCTCGAAGCCGGCGGCGCCGACTACGAGACCATCATGTACGAGGGGTACGGCCCCAACGGTGTCGCGGTGCTCATCGAGTGCCTCACCGACAACCGCAACCGCGCCGCCTCGGACGTCCGCGTCGCCATGACCCGCAACGGCGGTTCGATGGCTGACCCGGGTTCGGTGTCGTACCTGTTCAACCGCAAGGGCGTGGTGATCGTCCCCAAGGGCGAACTGTCCGAGGACGACGTCCTGGGCGCGGTCCTGGACGCGGGCGCCGAAGAGGTCAACGACCTCGGGGAGTCCTTCGAGGTGCTCAGCGAGGCCACCGACCTGGTCGCGGTCCGCACGGCCCTCCAGGAGTCCGGCATCGACTACGACTCGGCCGACGCCAACTTCGTCCCGACCATGCAGGTCGAGCTGGAGGAAGAGGGCGCGCGCAAGATCTTCAAGCTGATCGACGCGCTGGAGGACAGCGACGACGTGCAGAACGTCTTCGCCAACTTCGACGTCTCGGACGATGTCATGGCCAAGGTCGACGCCTGACCGGCGCCGCATGCTCGGTCGTCTGACGGGCCGACGGGGACACACCCCGTCGGCCCGTCGGTTTGTCAGTGGCAGCCACTACTGTGCTGATCAGGGGGCATGCGCTTCCGAGGCAGGCACAGCTGACCGACAGGCGAGGGGCGGGGACCGATGAAGGTGCTGGGGGTGGACCCCGGGCTGACACGCTGCGGGGTCGGGGTGGTCGACGGTGTCGCGGGGCGTCCGCTGACGATGGTCGGCGTCGGCGTCGTCCGCACACCGGCGGATCTGGACATCGCCCGGCGCCTGGTCGAGATCGAGCGCGGGATAGACGCCTGGATCGATGAGCACCGTCCCGAATTCGTCGCCGTGGAGCGGGTCTTCAGCCAGCACAACGTCCGTACGGTCATGGGCACCGCCCAGGCCAGCGCGGTCGCCATGCTGTGTGCGGCCCGCCGTGGGCTGCCGGTCGCGCTGCACACCCCCAGCGAGGTCAAGGCCGCCGTCACGGGCTCAGGACGGGCCGACAAGGCGCAGGTCGGGGCGATGGTGACCCGTCTGCTGCGGCTCGACTCGCCACCGAAGCCGGCCGACGCCGCCGATGCCCTCGCCCTCGCCATCTGTCACATCTGGCGCGCCCCCGCGGTCAACCGCCTCCAGCAGGCGCATGCCGCGGCCCGCCGCGCCGCCCCCGTCCGCGCTCCCGGCGTCCGCCGGGCGACACCCCAGAAGGGCACCCGATGATCGCCTTCGTCTCCGGCCCGGTCGCGGCCCTCGCACCGGACTCCGCCGTCGTCGAGGTCGGCGGTATCGGCATGGCTGTCCAGTGCACCCCGGACACCCTCTCCGGCCTGCGCATCGGACAGCAGGCCAAGCTCGCCACCTCCCTCGTCGTCCGCGAGGACTCGCTCACCCTCTACGGTTTCGCCGACGACGACGAGCGGCAGACCTTCGAGCTGCTCCAGACCGCCAGCGGTGTCGGCCCGCGGCTCGCCCAGGCGATGCTCGCGGTGCACTCCCCGGACGCGCTGCGACTGGCCGTCGCCACCGGTGACGAGAAGGCGCTCACCGCCGTGCCCGGCATCGGCAAGAAGGGCGCGCAGAAGCTGCTCCTGGAGCTCAAGGACCGGCTGGGGGAGCCGGTGGGCGCCGGCCGCGCGGGCGTCGGCAGCGCCGTCACACCCGGCTGGCGCGATCAGCTGCACGCCGCCCTGATCGGCCTCGGCTATGCCACCCGTGAGGCGGACGAAGCGGTCGCCGCGGTCGCCCCGCAGGCCGAGGCGGCCGTCGCCGACGGCGGAGCGCCCCAGGTGCCGCAGCTGCTCAAGGCGGCCCTCCAGACCCTGAACCGCGCCCGATGACCGCCGCCATCCGGGCCCCGCGCCCCCGACCGTTCGACCACGCAGGCGGCCCGGCCGCCCCGACCCCGCGAGGCACACCGCAGTGAACTGGGACGACACCGCACCGCCCACCACCGAGGACCCCGCCACGGGCGCGCCCGACCGGCTGGTCGGGGCCGACGCGGACGGTGAGGACACCGCCGTCGAGGCCGCGCTGCGGCCCAAGGACCTGGAGGAATTCGTCGGCCAGGAGCGGGTGCGCGAACAGCTCGACCTGGTGCTGCGCGCCGCCCGCGCCCGTGGTGCCACCGCCGATCACGTCCTGCTGTCCGGGGCGCCGGGCCTCGGCAAGACGACCCTCTCGATGATCATCGCCGCCGAGATGGGCGCCCCGATCCGCATCACCTCCGGCCCCGCCATCCAGCACGCCGGTGATCTCGCCGCGATCCTCTCCTCCCTCCAGGAGGGCGAGGTCCTCTTCCTCGACGAGATCCACCGGATGTCCCGGCCCGCCGAGGAAATGCTCTACATGGCGATGGAGGACTTCCGCGTCGACGTGATCGTCGGCAAGGGCCCCGGCGCCACCGCCATCCCGCTCGAACTCCCCCCGTTCACCCTGGTCGGGGCCACGACCAGGGCCGGTCTGCTGCCGCCCCCGCTGCGCGACCGCTTCGGCTTCACCGCCCATATGGAGTTCTACGCCCCCGCCGAGCTGCAGCGGGTCATCCACCGCTCCGCCGGTCTGCTCGACGTCGACATAGAACCCGAGGGCGCCGCCGAGATCGCCGGCCGTTCCCGCGGCACGCCCCGTATCGCCAACCGTCTGCTGCGCCGGGTCCGCGACTACGCCCAGGTGAAGGCCGACGGCGTGATCACCCGCGAGATCGCCTCCCAGGCCCTCGGGGTCTACGAGGTCGACGCCCGCGGCCTGGACCGCCTCGACCGCGCGGTGCTCACGGCCCTGCTCAAGCTGTTCGGCGGCGGCCCGGTGGGCCTGTCCACCCTCGCGGTCGCGGTGGGGGAGGAGCGGGAGACCGTCGAGGAGGTCGCCGAGCCGTTCCTCGTACGGGAAGGACTGCTGGCCAGGACCCCCAGGGGCCGGATCGCTACCCCGGCGGCCTGGGAGCATCTGGGGCTCGTCCCGCCGCAGCAGCAGGCGGGCGCCGGCGGGCAGCAGGGCTTGTTCGGGGCGTGACGGCGCGGGGACTCGCCCGGTCAGGAACTGCGGTGGGATGCTGTGCGTTGTTCCACTGGTGGGGACTCGCCTAGACTCCGCCGATGCCGTTCGTATGGGCGGCATACCCACCCCCGTATATGAGATCGCGCATCAGCGGTCGTGCGAAGGAATTTCCGTCCCGTGAATATCGTGACTCTCCTCCCCTTCATCGTCCTCATCGGGGCCATGTTCCTGATGACTCGGTCTGCCAAGAAGAAGCAGCAGGCGGCCGCGCAGATGCGCAACGAAATGCAGGCCGGCACCGGCATCCGGACGATCGGCGGCATGTACGCCACCGTCAAGGAAGTCCACGAGGACACCGTCCTCCTGGAGGTCGCCCCCGGCGTGCACGCCATTTACGCCAAGAACGCCATCGGCGCCGTGCTCGCGGACGAGGAGTACAACCGCATCCTGGACGGTGCCGACCCGATCCACGGTGGCGAGCCGGTCGTTCCGGACGACGCCTCCTCGCTGACCGGCGACACCGCCGAGGCGGACAAGGCCGACAAGATCGACCTGGGCAAGACCGCCGCCCCGGCCGACGCCGAGCCCGCCGCGGACAAGCCCGCCGCCGACGAGGCCAAGGACGCCAAGCCCGCCGACGAGGTCAAGGACACCGTCAAGGCGGACGCCGACGCCGCGAAGGACGACAAGAAGTCCGGCGACGACGCGAAGTAGTCCACCCCCACGGAACCGCGGAGCACGCGTGGTGTGTCGTGCACCGCGGTTCCGGGACGGTCTAGGCTCCGGCGGGGGCACGTCCCCACAAGACTTCGTGGCCCCTCGGCCGGCATCCCGGGCCGAGGGGTTGGACAGGGAGATACGAGAAGGTGGCAGCACCCAAGAAGGGCCGCAGGGCGCCCGCGAGCCAGGGGCATCCGGGCCGTGCCCTGGTCCTGGTCCTCGTCGCGATCGTGGGGCTGGTCGGAGGCATGTTCTACTCCGGCACCCTGACGCCCCGCCTGGGCATCGACCTGGCAGGCGGCACCAGCTTCACGCTGGCGGCCCAGAACCAGCCGGGCAAGCCCAACGCGATCAACGAGACCAACATGAAGACCGCCGCCGGCATCATGGAGCGACGGGTCAACGGTCTCGGTGTGTCCGAGGCCGAGGTCCAGACACAGGGCGACAACCACATCATCGTGAACATCCCCAAGGGGACGGACGCGAAGCAGGCCCGCCAGCAGGTCGGCACCACCGCCCAGCTCGGCTTCCGGCCGGTGCTCACCACCACGGCGGGCACCAAGACCCCCGAGCCCAAGCCCAGCCCCTCCAAGAAGGGCGCGAACGACAAGGCCAAGGGCGACAAGGCCGCGGGCGACCCGGCCAAGGACCAGCCGGGTACTCAGCAGCAGGCCTCGCAGTCGCCGGGCGACAAGCCGACCACGCAGGGCCGGGCGGTGACGGACGCGCTGAAGAAGGCGCCGTCCGCCAAGCCCACCCCCTCCGGCCCGGCCAAGCCCTCCGCCCCCGCGGTGCCGCCGACGCCCGGCGCGGACATCCCGCCGGCCCTCCAGAAGCAGCTCAACGCGCTGGACTGTTCCTCCAAGCAGAGCCGCGCCACCGCCGGTGAGAAGGCCGCGAACTCCAAGCCGTCCGACCCGATCGTGGCGTGCAAGGACGACGGCACGCAGAAGTACGCGCTCGGCCCGATCGGCGTCGAGGGCACGGACGTCAGCGATGCCAAGGCCGTCTTCGACAGCCAGGGTGGCCAGGGCTGGATCGTCCAGATGGACTTCACCTCCGAGGGCGGCAAGAAGTTCGCGGACGTCACCGGCAAGCTCGCCACCAAGGCGCCGCCGCAGAACCAGTTCGGGATCGTGCTGGACGGTGCGGTGGTCTCCGCTCCGTCGGTCAGCAGCGCGATCAATGGCGGCAACGCCACGATCTCCGGTGGCTTCACCCAGCAGTCCGCCGAGGACCTCGGCAACATGCTGTCCTACGGTTCCCTGCCGCTCTCCTTCAAGATCGACGACGAGACCACGGTCACCGCGGCGCTCGGTGGCGAGCAGCTGCACGCCGGTCTGATCGCCGGTGCCATCGGCCTCGCACTGGTCGTGGTCTACCTCGTCGCCTACTACCGGGGACTGGCGCTGGTCGCGCTGGCGAGCCTCCTGGTCTCGGCGATCCTGACGTACACGATCATGACCTTGCTCGGCCCGACCATCGGGTTCGCGCTGAACCTCCCGGCGGTCTGCGGCGCCATCGTGGCCATCGGTATCACCGCCGACTCGTTCATCGTCTACTTCGAACGCATCCGGGACGAGATCCGCGAGGGCCGCACCCTGCGCCCGGCCGTCGAGCGCGGCTGGCCGCGGGCCCGCCGTACGATCCTGGTCTCCGACTTCGTGTCGTTCCTGGCCGCCGCGGTGCTGTTCATCGTCACCGTCGGCAAGGTGAAGGGCTTCGCGTTCACGCTCGGCCTGACCACCGTCCTCGACGTCATCGTGGTCTTCTACTTCACCAAGCCGCTGATGACGATGCTGGCCCGGCGGAAGTTCTTCGCCGACGGTCACTCCTGGTCCGGCCTCGATCCCAAGCGCCTGGGCGCCAAGCCGCCGCTGCGCCGTCGTCGCGGCGGCGCCCCCACCCAGACGAAGGAGGCGTGAGATGTCCAAGCTCGGAAACATCGGCGCCCGGCTCTACCGCGGCGAGGTCGGCTACGACTTCATCGGCAAGCGGAAGATCTGGTACGGCATCTCGATCCTCATCACCATCACGGCCATCGTCGGCCTGGCGGTGCGCGGCCTGAACATGGGCATCGAGTTCTCCGGCGGTGCGGTCTTCACCACCCCGAAGACCTCCGTGTCCGCCTCGACGGCCCAGCACCAGGCCGAGTCGGCCTCGGGCGGCCACCAGGCCGTGGTGCAGAAGCTCGGCGGCGGCGCCCTGCGCATCCAGATCAGCGGTCTGGACACCAAGCAGGCGGTGCCGGTCCAGGAAGAGCTCGCCAAGGACCTGAACATCCCGGTCAAGGACGTCAACACCCAGTTGGTCGGCCCGAGCTGGGGTGAGGAGATCGCCAACAAGGCCTGGCTGGGCCTGGGGATCTTCATGGTTCTCGTGGTGCTCTATCTGGCGATCGCCTTCGAGTGGCGGATGGCGCTCGCCGCCCTGATCGCGCTGATCCATGACCTCACGATCACCGTCGGCGTCTACGCCCTGGTCGGCTTCGAGGTCACGCCCGGCACGGTCATCGGTCTGCTGACCATCCTCGGTTACTCCCTGTACGACACGGTCGTCGTCTTCGACAGCCTCAAGGAAGCCTCCAAGGACCTCACCAAGCAGAACCGCTTCACGTACGGCGAGATCGCCAACCGCTCGATCAACAGCACTCTGGTGCGGTCCATCAACACCACGGTCGTCGCGCTGCTCCCGGTCGCGGGCCTGCTGTTCGTCGGTGGCGGTGTGCTGGGCGCGGGCATGCTCAACGACATCTCGCTGGCCCTGTTCGTCGGTCTCGCCGCCGGTGCCTACTCGTCGATCTTCATCGCGACCCCGCTGGTCGCCGATCTGAAGGGCCGCGAGCCGCAGATGAAGGCGCTGGCCAAGCGGGTGAAGGCGAAGCGCGCCGCGGCGGCGGCCAAGGAGGCGAGCCAGGAGGACGCCGAGGACTCGGCCCCTGCCCCGGCCGATGCCGAGGACGGTGCCGCGGTCGTCGGACCGCGCCAGCAGCCCGCCTCCCGTAACCGCGGACGCGGTCGCCCGTCGGGCAAGCGCCGGTGAGCGCCCCGGCGGAACTGCGGGAGCTGCTGCTCAGCCGGATCACGGATATCCCGGACTACCCGCAGCCGGGTGTGATGTTCAAGGACATCACCCCGCTGCTGGCCGATCCGGCCGCCTTCGGCGCGCTGACCGAGGCGTTCGCCGAGCTGTGCGGACGGCACCGCGTGGACAAGATCGTGGGCCTGGAGGCGCGCGGGTTCATACTCGCCGCTCCGGTCGCGGTCCGGGCCGGCGTCGGCTTCGTCCCCGTCCGCAAGGCGGGCAAGCTGCCCGGCACGACGCTCGGGCAGGCCTACGAGCTGGAGTACGGCACGGCCGAGATCGAGATCCACAGCGATGCGCTGGCCCCGGGCGACCGGGTGCTGGTGATCGATGACGTCCTGGCCACCGGAGGGACCGCCGACGCCTCGCTTCAGCTCATCCGCCGTGCGGGTGCCGAGGTCGCGGGCCTGGCCGTGCTGCTGGAGCTCGGCTTCCTGGCCGGGCGGCAGCGGCTGGAGCCGGGCCTGAAGGGCGCTCCGTTGGAGGCTCTGATCACGGTCTGAACCGAAAAGCACTGCGTCGAAGCGGTCCCCAGGAAATTCCAGGGGACCGCTTCGACGCATGTGGGTCACAAATTTGAATGCCCCTTGGTGCGGTGGTTCCCATGATGAAGCCTTACTGGCGGCGCCACCCTACTGATATATCGGGAAAATCGCCCGAAAGGGCGTGGGGCGAACTTGGCTCGAATGTGTGTGAGCGGCGTGGGAATTGTGTTTGGATCTTGGTCATCGCCTTTGACCGAGGCGATGCACCATGGAGGTTTGTTATGGCGATTTCGCGCAAAATTGCTACGGGGGCAGTATCCATTGCGTCCCTTGCGGCCGTCGCTCTCGCTGCTACGCCGGTGAATGCGGCTCCGGCCGGCAAGGCGCAGCGCGCACAGTCGGCTGCTGTGGCCATCACGGAGTGTGGCGGTAAGGCCGGGGGCGTGGCGGGACGGTGGAGTCCTCCCTCGAAGTCGGGCTGCAACCGTATCGGGAACCACGGAGCCAAGATCGGCTACAGCTGGCACGCCGACAAGGGAAGGCCGTGCGTTCAGGTAAGGGGTTTCGCTGCCGACGGCAAGGCGAGGTGGTACGGCGCGGGGTGTGGCACGAGCGGCCACGTCAAGAACATCCCCTGGGACAACATCGCGGCCAAGCCGGCAATCAGGGTCAAGGGCTTCGCGCTCGTGGACTGGAGCCACTGAGCCTGTCGGTAATCCGCTGATCGTGGCCTGGGGTGCACCTTCGGAAAATCGAAGGGCACGCAGAATATCTCGAATATTGTGAGCCGTAGGGCATCCGGGAGGTATTCCGGATGCCCTATTGCTGTGTTCTTCTTGTCATGCGGGGCTGGACGCCCTGATCACCGTCTGACCCGGTCGCGCACAGCAGCTCCGTAGCGGGGGCATCCGGAAGAATCCGGGTGCCCCCGCTGCTGTGTCATGTACGGACCCATGGCCGCGGGGGAGTCGCGGCCCCGGGGTCGATACCATGGCACCCCGACCCGTTAGAGGTCCTGGGGTCCGGAACCGCCTGAGGAGTGCTCTTGCCAGACGAGGCCCAGCCGCTCTCCCCCGGACTGCGTCCGACGGGATCCGACGCCGCGCGCCCGGACGAGCCGAAGCCCACGGACGTGGCTTCCTCGGACGCGCCCCAGCCCGAGCGGCAGGGTGCGCCCGACGCCACGCCCCGGCCGCCGGCCGGCCCGACCTCCGCGTCGCCGGCGCCCGCCGAGCGGTCCCGTACGGCGCCCAAGCCGGGGCCCGCCGCCTCCTCGTCCCAGCCGGGCTCCGCGCCGTCCCGGGGGCCCAAGCCGCCCGCCAAGGCCGACCAGCCCGCCGCCACCAAGCCGCTGCCGCCCGCCCCCGCCGGCCGCTCCGGCTCCCCGAACCGGGTACGGGCCCGGCTGGCCCGGCTGGGCGTCCAGCGCTCCAGCCCGTACAACCCGGTGCTGGAGCCGCTGCTGCGGGCCGTCCGCGGCAATGACCCCAAGATCGAGACCGCGACGCTGCGCCAGGTCGAGCGGGCCTACCAGGTCGCCGAGCGCTGGCACCGCGGTCAGAAGCGCAAGAGCGGCGACCCGTACATCACCCACCCGCTCGCGGTGACGACGATCCTCGCCGAGCTGGGCATGGACCCGGCCACGCTGATGGCGGGCCTGCTGCACGACACCGTCGAGGACACCGAGTACGGCCTGGACACCCTGCGCCGCGACTTCGGCGACCAGGTCGCGCTGCTGGTCGACGGCGTCACCAAGCTGGACAAGGTCAAGTTCGGCGAGGCCGCGCAGGCCGAGACCGTGCGCAAGATGGTCGTCGCGATGGCCAAGGACCCGCGCGTCCTGGTCATCAAGCTCGCCGACCGGCTGCACAACATGCGCACCATGCGGTACCTCAAGCGGGAGAAGCAGGAGAAGAAGGCCCGCGAGACGCTGGAGATCTACGCTCCGCTCGCCCACCGCCTGGGCATGAACACCATCAAGTGGGAGCTGGAGGACCTCGCCTTCGCGATCCTCTACCCCAAGATGTACGACGAGATCGTGCGGCTGGTCGCCGAGCGGGCGCCCAAGCGGGACGAGTATCTGGCCATAGTGACCGACGAGGTCCAGGCCGATCTGCGGTCCGCGCGCATCAAGGCCACCGTCACGGGGCGGCCGAAGCACTACTACAGCGTCTACCAGAAGATGATCGTCCGCGGCCGCGACTTCGCCGAGATCTACGACCTGGTGGGCATCCGCGTCCTCGTCGACACCGTCCGCGACTGCTACGCCGCCCTCGGCACCATCCACGCGCGATGGAACCCGGTCCCCGGCCGGTTCAAGGACTACATCGCGATGCCGAAGTTCAACATGTACCAGTCGCTGCACACGACCGTGATCGGCCCCAGCGGCAAGCCCGTTGAGCTCCAGATCCGCACGTTCGACATGCACCGCCGCGCCGAGTACGGCATCGCCGCGCACTGGAAGTACAAGCAGGAAGCGGTCGCCGGCGCCTCCAAGATCCGTACGGACGTACCGAAGAACGCCGGCAAGGGCCAGGACACCGTCAACGACATGGCCTGGCTGCGGCAGTTGCTCGACTGGCAGAAGGAGACCGAGGACCCCGGCGAGTTCCTGGAGTCGCTGCGCTTCGACCTGTCCCGCAACGAGGTGTTCGTCTTCACGCCCAAGGGCGATGTCATAGCGCTGCCGGCCGGTGCCACCCCCGTCGACTTCGCGTACGCGGTGCACACCGAGGTCGGTCACCGCACGATAGGCGCACGGGTCAACGGGCGGCTGGTCCCCCTCGAATCGACCCTGGACAACGGCGACTTGGTGGAGGTCTTCACCTCCAAGGCGGCGGGCGCCGGACCGTCCCGCGACTGGCTCGGCTTCGTCAAGTCCCCGCGGGCCCGCAACAAGATCCGCGGCTGGTTCTCCAAGGAGCGCCGCGACGAGGCCATCGAGCAGGGCAAGGACTCCATCGCGCGCGCCATGCGCAAGCAGAACCTGCCGATCCAGCGGATCCTGACCGGCGACTCCCTGGTCACCCTCGCGCACGAGATGCGCTACCCCGACATCTCCTCGCTCTACGCGGCCATCGGCGAGGGCCATGTCGCCGCGCAGAGCGTCGTCCAGAAGCTGGTGCAGGCGCTCGGCGGCCAGGACGAGGCCACCGAGGACATCGCCGAGTCGACCCCGATCCGGCCGCGTTCCAAGCGCCGTTCCAGCGCCGACCCCGGAGTGGTCGTCAAGGGCGTCGACGATGTGTGGGTCAAGCTGGCCCGCTGCTGTACGCCGGTGCCGGGCGACCCCATCATCGGCTTCGTCACCCGCGGCAACGGCGTCTCGGTGCACCGTGCCGACTGCGTCAACGTCGACTCGCTGTCCCGGCAGCCGGAGCGGATACTCGACGTCGAGTGGGCGCCCACCCAGTCCTCGGTCTTCCTGGTCGCCATCCAGGTCGAGGCGCTGGACCGCTCCCGCCTGCTGTCGGACGTCACCCGGATCCTGTCCGACCAGCACGTCAACATCCTGTCGGCCGCCGTCCAGACCTCCCGCGACCGCGTCGCCACCTCCCGCTTCACCTTCGAGATGGGCGACCCCAAGCACCTGGGGCACGTCCTGAAGGCCGTACGGAGCGTGGAGGGCGTCTATGACGTGTACCGGGTGACGTCGGCCAGAAGGCCGTAACGGCGTGACACAGCGGTGGGGGGCGGGGGGGGGACCCCATGGAGGGCGAAAAACCTTCCTTTTCTTCCCCCCACACACCCCCAAGACCTTCGTGTGCGGTCCGCGCCCCCCCTTTCCTCCTCCCCCCTCTTCCCCTCTTCCCCCCTCCAACAACTCCCCACCCCCCCCCCCCCCCCCCCCCCCCCCCCCCCCCCCCCCCCCCCCCCCCCCCCCCCCTGTTCCGTGCTAACCGCCGAACTCCTCCAGGCCCTTGAGCGCCTGGTCCAGCAGCGCCTTGCGGCCCTCCAGCTCCCGGCCGAGCTTGTCGGCCTTGGCGTCGTTGCCCGCCGCCCGCGCCGTGTCGATCTGCTTCTCCAGCTTGTCGACCGCGTCCTGGAGCTGGCCGGTCAGCCCCGCGGCGCGGGCCCGCGCCTCAGGGTTCGTCCGGCGCCACTCGCTCTCCTCGGCCTCCTGGATGGCCCGCTCGACGGCGTGCATCCGGCCCTCGATCTTCGGGCGGGCGTCCCGCGGCACATGGCCGATGGCCTCCCACCGCTCGTTGATCGAGCGGAACGCGGCCCGCGCGCCCTTGAGGTCCGAGACGGGCAGCAGCTTCTCGGCCTCGACGGCCAGCTCCTCCTTGCGGGTCAGATTCTCCCGCTGCTCGGCATCGCGCTCCGCGAAGACCTCACCGCGCGCCTGGAAGAAGATGTCCTGGGCGCCGCGGAAGCGGTTCCACAGATCGTCCTCGTGCTCGCGCTGCGCGCGGCCGGCCGCCTTCCAGTCCGCCATCAGCTCGCGGTAGCGGGCCGCGGTGGCCCCCCAGTCCGTCGAGTTCGACAGCGCCTCGGCCTCGGCGACCAGCTTCTCCTTCGCCTTACGGGACTCCTCGCGCTGCGCGTCCAGCGACGCGAAGTGCGCCTTGCGCCGCTTGGAGAACGCCGAGCGGGCGTGCGAGAAGCGGTGCCAGAGCTCGTCGTCCGCCTTGCGGTCGAGCCGCGGCAGGCCCTTCCAGGTGTCGACCAGCGCGCGCAGCCGTTCACCGGCCGCCCGCCACTGCTCACTGGCGGCCAGCTCCTCGGCCTCGGCGACCAGCTTCTCCTTGGCCTCCCGGGCCTCGTGGCTCTGCCGTGCCTTCTGTGCCTTGCGCTCCTCGCGGCGCGATTCGACGGCCTCGACGAGCTTGTCGAGCCGCTTCTTCAGCGCGTCCAGGTCGCCCACCGCGTGGTGTTCGTCGACCTGGGTGCGCAGATGCTCGATCGCGGTCGTGGCGTCCTTCGCCGACAGGTCGGTGGTCTTGACCCGGCGCTCGAGGAGGCCGATCTCGACGACCAGGCCCTCATACTTGCGCTCGAAGTAGGCGAGGGCCTCCTCGGGAGTGCCCGCCTGCCACGATCCGACGACCTGCTCGCCATCGGCGGTACGCACGTACACGGTCCCCGTCTCGTCGACGCGGCCCCATGGGTCGCTGCTCACAGCGCCTCCTCCACATGATGCCGACGGGGGCGCGCGGCCCCCCGGCATCGTCCACAGTTTCTGTCCGGCAGAGCCGCGCCCTGACCGGTCCGACGGGCTGAATCGCGGGTGAGGGTGGCAGCCGTCGGAGCAGGCACCCTACCCAACGCCAATCTAGGCGACCGGCGGTCGGCTGTCCGCATCCAGCACGACCGAAATTCCGCGGTTCGCGTGACGGGGACCGCCGCACCGCCCCAGGTCGCCCGGCAGGTCAGGACTTTTTGACGGTTGCCCGGTCGATCACGACGGTGGCGTTCGGCGCGGTGTTGCCGGTCTGCGGGTCGGGTGCCGAACCAGCCTTGGCGATCTTCCGCAGCACGTCCATACCGCCGGTGACGGTGCCGAACGGTGTGTAGTTGGGGGGCAGCTTGCTGTCCTGGTAGACGAGGAAGAACTGGCTGCCGCCGGAGTCCCGGGTCTTGTCGCTCCGCCCGTCGTAGCGGTTGGCCATCGCGACCGTGCCCGCCGGATAGACGCCGCCCTTGAGCCGGGGGTCCTTGAGGTTCTCGTCCGGGATGGTGTAGCCGGGCGTGCCCTGGCCGGTGCCCTTCGGGTCGCCGCACTGGAGGACGTAGATGCCCTGGTCGACCAGGCGATGGCACTTGCTGTGGTCGAAGTAGCCCTGACCGGCCAGGAAGGCGAAGGAGTTGACGGTGTGCGGCGCCTTGCCGGCGTCCAGCTTCAGCTCGATCGTGCCGCAGGTCGTCGCCAGCTTCGCGGAGTAGGAGGCCGAGGTGTCCACGGACATCGCCGGCTCCTTCTTCCAGGTCTTGGTGGACGGGGTGCCCTTGGCGGGCTTGCCGCACGGGTCCGGCGCCTTGGAGGGGGACGGGGGAGCAGCCCGGTCGGCGTCCTGGCCGGAACCCGCCAGTCCGGTGGTGGCGTAAGCGGTGACACCGGCGGCCAGGGTGACGGCCAGGGCGGACGCGATGACCACATTGCGGCGTTTGGTCTTGCGCTCTGCCGCGGACCGCCGCTGCTGCTGGCGCTCGTACTTCTCCCTGGCGAGCTGCCGCCGCCGCTGATCTCTGCTGACCACCGGTCGTCTCCTTCGTCCGATCACCGATCGCTGTCGTCGCCGTGGCCGTACCGTATACGGGTTCGCTCTGCCGGGAGTCCCGCCGGTAGGCTCTGGAGCTGCCGAGATGTTCCGGGAGCGGTCCCGTGGACCGAGCCCCACCACCGACCTTTAAGGACGAACGTGCTGATTGCCGGGTTCCCCGCCGGGGCCTGGGGCACCAATTGCTACTTGGTCGCCCCCGCCGCCGGCGAGGAGTGCGTCATCATCGACCCGGGCCACCAGGCGGCCCAAGGTGTCGAGGACGCGGTCGCAAAGCATCGGCTCAAGCCCGTCGCGGTCGTTCTCACCCATGGCCACATCGACCATGTCGCCTCCGTGGTCCCGGTGTGCGGCGCGCACGACGTCCCGGCCTGGATCCACCCCGAGGACCGCTTCATGATGAGCGACCCGGAGAAGGCCCTGGGCATCTCCATCGGTCAGCAGCTCATGGGCGAACTCACCGTGGGGGAGCCGGACGACGTCAAGGAGCTGAGCGACGGTGCCGCCCTGGAACTCGCCGGGATGGAGTTCTCCGTCGCGCACGCCCCGGGCCATACCAAGGGGTCGGTGACGTTCAGGATGCCCGAGCAGGCCGACATTCCGCCGGTCTTCTTCTCCGGCGACCTGCTCTTCGCCGGCTCCATCGGACGCACCGACCTGCCGGGCGGCGACCACGCCGAGATCCTCCAGTCGCTGGCGCGTGTGTGCCTGCCGCTGGAGGACTCGACCGTCGTCCTGTCCGGCCACGGCCCCCAGACCACCATCGGCCGCGAGCGCGCCACCAACCCCTTCCTGCGGGAGGTGGCCGCCGGCCTCGGAGACGGCTTCAGCGCCGCTCCACGACGAGGAATGTGACGAGACCTTCCGTGAGCACCTTCAAGGCCCCCAAGGGCACGTACGACCTGATCCCGCCGCAGTCCGCCACCTATCTCGCGGTGCGCGAGGCGATCGCCGCGCCGCTGAAGAACTCCGGGTACGGCTACATCGAGACGCCCGGTTTCGAGAATGTCGAGCTGTTCGCGCGCGGTGTCGGTGAGTCCACCGACATCGTGACCAAGGAGATGTACGCCTTCGAGACCAAGGGCGGCGACCAGCTCGCGCTGCGCCCCGAGGGCACCGCGTCCGTGCTGCGTGCCGCACTGGAGGCCAACCTCCACAAGGCGGGCAACCTCCCGGTCAAGCTCTGGTACTCCGGCTCGTACTACCGCTACGAGCGTCCCCAGAAGGGCCGTTACCGCCACTTCTCCCAGGTCGGTGCCGAGGCCATCGGTGCCGAAGACCCGGCGCTGGACGCCGAGTTGATCATCCTGGCCGACCAGGCCTACCGCGCGCTGGGGCTGCGGAACTTCCGCATCCTGCTCAACTCCCTGGGCGACAAGGAGTGCCGCCCTGTCTACCGGGCCGCGCTCCAGGACTTCCTCCGTGGCCTCGACCTGGACGAGGACACCCGGCGCCGGGTCGACATCAACCCGCTGCGCGTCCTGGACGACAAGCGCGAGGCGGTGCAGAAGCAGCTCGACGGGGCGCCCAAGCTCCGCGACTACCTCTGCGAGGCCTGCAAGGCGTACCACGAGCAGGTGCGTGAGCTGCTGACCGCGGCGGGCGTGGCCTTCGAGGACGACGAGAAGCTGGTCCGCGGCCTGGACTACTACACCCGCACCACCTTCGAGTTCGTCCACGACGGCCTCGGCTCGCAGTCCGCGGTGGGCGGCGGCGGCCGCTACGACGGTCTCTCGGAGATGATCGGCGGCCCCGCGCTGCCGTCCGTCGGCTGGGCGCTGGGCGTGGACCGCACGGTGCTGGCGCTGGAGGCGGAGGGCGTCACGCTCGACATCCCCGCCGCCACGGCCGTCTACGCGGTACCGCTCGGCGAGGAGGCCCGCCGGGTGCTGTTCGGCGTGGTCACCGAGCTGCGCCGGTCCGGCGTGGCCACCGACTTCGCGTTCGGCGGCAAGGGCCTGAAGAACGCCATGAAGTCCGCCAACCGCTCCGGCGCGCGGCTGGCGCTGGTGGCCGGCGAGCGGGACCTGGCCGAGGGCGTCGTCCAGCTCAAGGACCTGGAGAGCGGTGAGCAGACCGCGGTCGCGCTGGACACCGTGGCCGACGAGGTCCGGCGCACGCTGGGCTGAGGCCACGGGACGGCGGACCCCGAGGGGCCCGGACGGCGATCGGCCGGCCGGGCCCTTCGTACGTGCCGGGTCTTCCGTCCCGCCGGGCGCCCGGTGTCAACGGCTGTGGTGCCGTCATCCCGGCGAAGGGTTTCCGGCACGGCCGGACCGGTAGTGGCAGGCATCGTGCGGGCGGCAGAGGGGGCGGGATCCCTGCGAATACTGAGAGAACGCTGTGTGCGGGCGGCTCTTCTTTATGCTCATCGCACGGTGGGGCATGGTGGAGTTGGGGCAGAATGAACGGCGTGGCCGCGACCGGGCCCGCGCTCAACCCCCACTCCCAGGGATCGACGGAACGGCGATATGACGACGACAGCGCTTGACGACGTGTCCACCGACGACGACCGCGCGAGCGGCCCGGGCACCATCGGCTCGGGTCGCGGATACGCCCTGCTCCTGGTGATCACCGGCGCGCTGGGCCTGCTGGCGGCCTGGGTCATCACCCTGGACAAGTTCGAGCTGCTGAAGGACCCGAACTACAAGCCCGCCTGCAGCCTCAACCCGATCGTCTCCTGCGGCAACGTCATGCAGAGCAAGCAGGCGGAGGTCTTCGGTTTCCCGAACCCGCTCGCCGGCCTGGTCTGCTTCGGCATGGTGATCGCGATCGGCGTGGCCCTGCTGGCCGGCGGGCGCTTCCGCCGCTGGTACTGGATCGGGCTGAACATCGGCACGCTGCTCGGCACGGTCTTCTGCATGTGGCTGATGTCCCAGTCCCTGTACGTGATCAACTCGCTGTGCCTGTGGTGCACGCTGACCTGGATGATCACGATCCTGATGTTCTGGTACACCACCGTGCACAACATCAAGCACGGCATCATCCCGGCCCCCGCGGGGCTGCGCCGGACCGTGCTGGAGTTCCACTGGGTCGTGCCGGTGCTCTGGTACGGCGTGATCGCGCTGCTGATCCTCACCAAGTGGTGGTCGTACTGGAGCACCCTGATCTGAGGTCCCGCCCGCCGCGTCATCCGCGCCCCGGCCCCGTCCATGACGGCGGCCGGGGCGTTGTCAGTGGGGTGGCTTAGGCTCGTGATCGTGGAGCCCGACCTGTTCACCGCCGCTGCCGAAGACCGCCAGGAGAAGGACCCCGCGGGGTCCCCGCTCGCCGTCCGGATGCGCCCGCGCACCCTCGACGAAGTCGTGGGCCAGCAGCATCTGCTCAAGCCGGGCTCGCCGCTGCGCCGGCTCGTCGGCGAGGGCGGCGGGGGGCCCGCCGGGCCGTCCTCGGTGTTCCTGTGGGGGCCGCCCGGAATCGGCAAGACGACCCTCGCGTATGTCGTCAGCCAGGCGACGAACAAGCGCTTCGTGGAGCTCTCGGCGATCACGGCGGGCGTCAAGGAGGTCCGCGCGGTCATCGACGGCGCACGGCGGGCCTCGGGCGGCTACGGCAAGGAGACCGTCCTCTTCCTCGACGAGATCCACCGCTTCAGCAAGGCCCAGCAGGACTCCCTGCTGCCCGCCGTGGAGAACCGCTGGGTCACCCTGATCGCCGCGACGACGGAGAACCCGTATTTCTCGGTGATCTCGCCGCTGCTCTCCCGGTCGCTGCTGCTGACCCTCGAACCCCTCACGGACGACGATCTGCGCGGGCTGCTGCGGCGTGCGCTGACCGATGCGCGCGGGCTGGCGGGCGCGGTGACCCTGCCCGAGGACACCGAGGGGCATCTGCTGCGGATCGCCGGCGGCGATGCCCGGCGTGCGCTGACGGCCCTGGAGGCCGGTGCCGGTTCCGCGCTGGCCAAGGGCGAGAAGGAGATCACCCTCCAGACCCTGGAGGAGTCCGTCGACCGCGCGGCGGTGAAGTACGACCGGGACGGTGACCAGCACTACGACGTCGCCAGCGCGCTGATCAAGTCCATCCGCGGCTCGGACGTCGACGCCGCGCTGCATTACCTGGCGCGCATGATCGAGGCGGGGGAGGACCCGCGGTTCATCGCCCGCCGGCTGATGATCTCGGCGAGCGAGGACATCGGCCTGGCCGATCCCACGGCCCTGCCGACCGCGGTCGCCGCCGCCCAGGCCGTGGCGATGATCGGCTTCCCGGAGGCGCGGATCACGCTGAGCCAGGCCACCATCGCGCTCGCCCTGGCGCCGAAGTCGAACGCCGCCTATATGGCCATCGACGCCGCCCTGGCGGACGTCCGGGCCGGTCAGGCGGGAGCGGTGCCGCCGCATCTGCGTGACAGCCACTACAAGGGCGCTCAGAAGCTCGGCCACGGCCAGGGCTATCAGTATCCGCACGACCTGCCGGGCGGTATCGCCGCCCAGCAGTACGCGCCGGACGAGGTGCACGGCAAGCGCTATTACGAGCCCACCCGCCATGGTGCGGAGGCGCGCTACGCCGATGTCGTCGAGCGGGTGCGGACGCGCCTGCGCGCCGACTCCGGTGAGAACGCCGCCGAGTAGCCCTCCGCGGGGTGGTGCCCGGTGCCTACTCGGCCGCCGCCTCGAAGAGCAGATGCATCGCCCGCCGCAGCTCCGCCACGTCCCGCACGGGCTCGGGAAAGTCGAACCGCGCGTCGAAGGTGTGCTGCTCGGCGTCGGTGAAGCGGACCCGCAGCCCGAAGCGGTCCAGGCCCACCGGCACGGCCCGGCCGCGCAGTCCGCAGATGTCCCTGCGGTCGCCGAGCAGGGCGCACAGCCCGCGTACCTGCTCGCTGTGCGCGGCGTGCAGATGCTGGAGCAGCTCCGCCTCGTGGGCGACGAAGGGGTCGGCGGCGGCGTCGGCGAAGTCGTCCGGTTCCACGGACTCGGCGCCCCACAGATCGTCCACCGCGCCCTCGCCGACCTCCATGCGCAGCATCATCCAGGCGGTCCGCCCGTACAGGCCCGGTGCGGGGTCCGGCTGGAGCGCCTCGCCGATGCCGAGCAGCTCGCCCACCGGGTGCCGCTCCGCGAGCAGCAGCGCCGCCTCGGCCCGCTGCTCATTGCGGACGGGGGTGAGCCAGCCGGCCACCCAGGCCCGTCCGCGGATGCGATGGGGCACCGAAACGGGCGCGACATCCGTGATCTCCATCACGGCTGTGAGGTCGTCGTCCTGTGCGTGTGCCGCCGCCCGAGCCGCCGCAGAGTCCCCGGAAACCAGCAACAGCACGTCTCCGTCGGGTGTCACGGTCCGGCAGACCGGTGCCGAGAGTCCGGTCTCGTCGGGGTCCTCGACACCGGGGATGCTCAGAGACGCCATACCATTGGCTTCGACGAGGGTTCGTATGCGCTCGGCGGCTGTGGGCTGCTGGGCGTCTTCCACGGGACGCGGCTGACCCGCCTCGGTGCGGTGTGCACTGGGCAGGGGGATCCCAGGTCGAAACATGCGTTCTCCTCGCGCTAAGGTAAGCCTCACCTAACTTACACGGAGGTCCGTTCCACGTGAACCAGTCGCGTCCCAAGGTCAAGAAGTCCCGCGCGCTCGGCATCGCGCTGACGCCGAAGGCCGTCAAGTACTTCGAGGCCCGTCCCTACCCGCCCGGCGAGCACGGCCGTGGCCGCAAGCAGACCAGTGACTACAAGGTCCGTCTGCTCGAGAAGCAGCGCCTGCGCGCGCAGTACGACATCAGCGAGCGCCAGATGGCGCGTGCCTACGACCGCGCTCGGAAGGTCGAAGGCAAGACCGGCGAAGCGCTGATCATCGAGCTTGAGCGCCGTCTGGACGCGCTCGTCCTGCGTTCGGGCATCGCCCGCACGATCTACCAGGCTCGCCAGATGGTCGTCCACGGCCACATCTCGGTGAACGACCGCAAGGTCGACAAGCCGTCCTTCCGCGTCCGCCCCGGCGACGTCGTGATGGTCCGCGAGCGCAGCCGCGAGAAGCACCCTTTCCAGGTCGCGCGTGAGGGTGGCTACGCCCCCGACGGCGAGACCCCGCGCTACCTCGAGGTCAACCTCCAGGCTCTGGCGTTCCGCCTCGACCGGGACCCGAACCGCAAGGAGATCCCGGTGATCTGCGACGAGCAGCTCGTCGTCGAGTACTACGCCCGCTAAGCACCACCGCAGGCGCAGCACCACGCTCAGCCCGCCGTCTCCCCGCCGCTCGCGGAGGGGGAGGCGGCGGGCTCGTTCGTGCCCGGCGGCGCGATGCGCACCGTCCGGGGCCGGGCCGGCGCCGGACCCTCGGTGCGCAGCCCCCGGGCCACCGCCGCGTCCAGGCCGAGGCGCTCGCCCCTGCGCCGGGCACGCTCGTAGCGCTCGGCCCCCAGCCGCTGCCGCGCCTGTTCCTCGCACAGCACATGCGGCCGGCGGAAGTGGCGCGAGCCGAACAGCGGCAGCCCCACCGACGGCCAGATCCGCCCCGCGGCACCCTGGAGTACGGCCGCCGCCTCCGCGTCCCCCTCGCCGAGCGTCACCATCGCCAGCAGTTCGAGCGCCAGCACCACGCCCAGCAGGTCGTGGAAGGTGTGATGGACGGCCAGCGACTCCTCCAGCAGGGCCCGGGCCCGCTCGCCGTCGCCCCGTGACCAGGCCGCGTACCCCAGCACGAACTGGGCGTACGCCCGCGTCCAGCGCTCCCCGTGGTCCGCGCACACCTCCACGACGTCCTCGCACAGCCGCACCGCGTCCGCCGGCTCGCCCCGGAAGGCCACCGCCATCGCCAGCTCGACCTGCGCCAGCAGCACGGTGCCGTTGAGCTCGCCGATCTCCCGGTAGCGCCGCAGCGCCCCGCGCAGCAGCTCCTCGGCGCGCGGCATGTCGTCGCAGACCAGCGCCAGACAGCCGGTGCGGTGCAGCGCGTACGCGGCCGCGGTGGCGTTGCCGGTCCGCTCGGCCTCGTCCCGGCACTCCTGCAGTGCCCCCAGCGCGCCGATGGTGTCCCCCTGGAGCACCGCGACATAGCCGGTCACCCACAGCGCCTTCAGCCGTGCGTCGTCGTGGTCGCTCTCCAGCTCCAGGGCCCGGTCCAGCCAGTGCCGGCCCTCGGAGAGCCGGCCGCAGCCCACCCAGTAGAACCACAGGGTGCCCGCCAGATACTGGCCCAGATGGGTCTCGGCGGGGCACTCCAGGCTCTGCTCCAGCGCCACCCGCAGATTGGGCAGCTCGGCCTCGATCCGGGCCGCGATCTCGGCCTGCCGGGAGCTGAACCAGTCCAGTTCGCACCAGGTGGCCAGCCCCAGATACCAGTCGCGGTGCCGGCGCCGCAGCCGGTCACCGTCGTGCGTCGCCGCCAGCCAGTCCGCGCCGTAGGCCCGTACGGTGTCCAGCATCCGGTAGCGCACCCCGGCCGCGGTCTCCTCCCGCACCAGCACCGACTGGGCGACCAACTCCGCGACGACATCGAGGAGTTCCCCGGCCGGCAGCTCCGGTCCTGAGCAGACGTACTCCACCGCCTCCAGGTCGAACTGCCCGGCGAAGACCGACAGCCGCGCCCACAGCAGCCGCTCCCCGGGCGTACACAGCTCATGGCTCCAGCCGATCGCGGTACGCAGTGTCTGGTGGCGCGGCAGGCAACCGCGGCCGGTGCCGGTCAGCAGCCGGAAGCGGTCGTCGAGCCGCTGGAGCACCTGGCCGACGGAGAGCGCGCGCAGCCGCCCGGCGGCCAGCTCCAGCGCGAGCGGAATCCCGTCGAGCCGCTCGCAGAGCTCGGTCACCGCGGCCTCGTTCGTCTCCCCGACGGTGAAGGCGCCGAGCACCGCCGCCGCGCGGTCGGCGAACAGGGCGGTCGCATCTGCGGTGTTCAACGGTGCCAGCGCCAGGTTCTGCTCGCCGGGAAGCCCGAGCGGGCGTCGTCCGGCGGCCAGCACCCGCAGCCCGGGGGCGCGGCGCAGCAGCTCCGCGGTCAGCTCGGCACAGGCGTCGACCAGGTGCTCATAGCCGTCCAGCACGAGCAGCAGTTCACGGTCGGCGAGGTGGTCACAGAGCGCGGCGCGCACCGGGCGGCCGCCGCGGTCGGCCGGCGCCAGCGCCTCGGCGACGGCGTGGTCCAGGAGGTGCGGTTCGCGCAGGGACGCGAGTTCGACCAGCCACACCCCATCGCAGAAGCGATCCTGCAAGATCGCTGAGCCATGGCGGGCAAGGCGTGACTTCCCGATGCCGCCGAGCCCGGTGAGCGTCACCAGCCGGGCCGATTCCAGCTGCCGCGCCAGCGTGGCCAGTTCGTCGTCGCGGCCGATGAAGCGGTTGAGTTCCGCGGGAAGGTTCCCCGGCCTGCCCGGCGGACGCTCGGGGGAAGGGCGGGAGAGGGGACCGGGGCGCGTGAAGCGTCGCATGGCACACGGAGCGTACTCGGCAGGATGCGGACCGTACAATCACGCCGCGGGATTCCCCCGGCGGCCGCCCCGTGTGACCGGGAACGGGGTACGGACGGACAGTCACGGCGCGATAAGGTCAAGGTTGCCGTTCGAGCAGGACGAGAACCAGACCAAACCAGTCGGAGAGTGGTGCCAACGTGTCCGGTGGAGAGGTGGCCGGGATCCTCGTGGCCGTCTTCTGGGCGATCCTTGTGTCGTTCCTCGCCCTCGTGCTGGTGAGGCTCGCACAGACGCTCAAGGCGACCACCAAGATGGTGGCCGAGGTGTCCGAGAAGGCCGTGCCGCTCCTCGCCGACGCCTCCGCAACGGTCCGCTCCGCGCACACCCAGCTGGCCCGCGTCGATGCCATCGCCGCCGACGTCCAAGAGGTCACCGCCAACGCCTCCGCGCTCTCCTCGACCGTGTCCTCCGCCTTCGGCGGCCCGCTGGTCAAGGTGGCGGCGTTCGGCTACGGCGTGCGCCGCGCGATCGGCAAGAAGGGCGAACCGGAGCCGAAGCGCACCGTCGTCCTCGGCCGTACCCTGCCCGGCGCCCGCCGCGGCGGGCGCCGCAACCGTCGCTCCAAGGACTGATCCCAGCTATGTTCCGCCGCGCACTCTTGTTCCCCCCCGGCGCCCTCGCCGGCGTGTGGG
>NZ_JBVHZH010000072.1:0-27589 GCF_055574515.1 Streptomyces sp. NPDC029466 | reverse complement strand
GCCGGACGAACTCCCACTCGGCATCCGACAGTTCATGGCGACGTATCACCCGACCATGATCCACCACCCGAGATCATTTGAAGACACTGCCTAGACAGATAGCGCACCGCAGTGGATCGACTGGAACTTCCGCCGCTATCTGGGCAGCTTCGAGTCCTGCGAGGGTAGTTTCCTTCGATCGAGCGTCGCCCTGCTGAGTTCAGCGTTCGTGGTTCGTCGTCACGCGATGTCCAGTGCTTTCGGCGGCGAACGCGCAGAACGGTTCGATGACCCGGCGGTAGCTGAGCGGATCGAGGTCCTGCCGCCGGCCCACTGTTCCCACGGCCCGTTCGAGGCGAGGAACCGAGCCGCGTGATTGGTGCCGCGGGAGGTGTCTGGGTGGGGCCTGCTGGCGGTCGGCTACGACCTCGGCCGTTTCCACGCCTACTCCCTTACCGCGCCCGCGACCGCGGCCCGGTTGAGGCAGGAGTTCGGCCCCGGTGTCCTAGCTCAGACACCAGCCGCAATGTAGCGGGTGATCATACGCTCGCCGTCATGGCGGCCTTCTCGTCGTGCTCGCGGAGCATTCGCATGACGGTGGCGGGTGAGGGGTGCTGGCCCTTCTTCGTGCCGATGGTGATGACGAGCCGCTTGGCGATGTCACGCAGGCTCATCTCCTGGTCGCGCAGGTGGAGGGCCATGGACAGCATGTCCGGGTCGGTGACGCCCGCGCCGCCGATGGTCTTGCCGCGCTTTCGGGCGGACTCATGGCCTTCGAGGGTGCCGGTCGCGGATGTACTCGCGCTCCATGCCCGACATGGCCGCCAGCACGGTGAAGACGATGCCGGAGGGGTCGTGCGAGCCCTTCAGTTCCCCGGTGAGGAACTCCAGTCCGACGTCACTGGCCTTCAGTTCCTCGGCGAGCATGGCGAGTTCGATGCCGCGGCCGAGCCGCCTGTGCTCGTGGACGACGAGGGTCATGGCGGCGCCGGAGGGGCGGATCTCCCCGGCGAGCTTCACGACGGTCTCCAGTTCGGGGCGCTTCGTGGCGCGGGTGGAGATCTTCTCCGAGAAGATGCGGGTCACCCCGGCCGCGGCGAGGGAGTCGAGCTGCGCGTCCAGGGACTGCCGGGCGGTCGAGGCGCGGGCGTAGCCGAGGCGGACGTGTCCGACCGGTTCGGCGCCGGCGCTCACGGGCCGGGGCAGTTCGGTCCACGCCGAGCCGGGCTTGCGTACGGCGGGGGTCGGCACGCTGAGGGCCTTGGCGAGGTGGGGCACGAGGCGGAAGCGGGCGGTGTGGTACTGGATGGCCACCTTGCCCTTGCCGGTCCGGCAAGGGGAGCCCGCGGGGGCCACGCAGGAGGACATGGGGCAGTCGCGCGATTCCACGCGCTTGAAGTCGTCGCTCACACCTCGGAGCGTTTCATGGGTGCGTTCGTTTGCAACAACTCATGAAACACGATTGCCGCAGGTGGGCCGCCGGGCGGCCGAGTGTTTCACGAGCGAGGCGAAGTCGCACTACCGGTGCGGGTCTCCGGGTTGTGTTGGCTGATCAGCTGTGTGCTGGGAGCGGTCTTGGCGCCGGGCGGCGTGGAGGGAGCCGAGCAGGTGGAGGGAGTGGGCGCTGGGGCTGCCCGGTTCGGCGTGGTAGATGACGAGCTGCTGGCCGGGTGCCTCGCGTACATCGAACGCCTGGTAGGTGAGCGTGAGCGGGCCGACATCCGGGTGGAGGAAGTGTTTGGCGTCCTGCGTCTTGCCTCGCACGGTGTGGGACTGCCACAGGCGCGCGAAGTCCGCGCTGTGCTCGGTGAGGGTGCCGACGAGTTCGCGCAGCCGCGGGTTGTCCGGTTCGAAGCCGGTCGCCTCGCGGAGGTTGGCGACGGTGGCTTGTGCCGCCCGGTTCCAGTCCGTGTGGAAGGTGGGGCCGGCCGGGTCGAGGAACGTCATGCGGGCGAGGTTGTCCGCCGGGGTGAACGCCAAGTAGAGGGCTTGGGCCAGCGCGTTGACCGCGAGGAGGTCGAGGGTCCTGTTCATGACGAACGCCGGGGTGTTGGGGTAGCCGTCCATCAGCTGTCGCAGGGCGGGGCTGACGCGCTCGGTGCGGCGAGGCGACAGCCGGTCGGCGGGGGCGGCCCCGGCCAGCCGGTACAGGTGCGCCCTGGCGTCCTCGTCGAGGTGCAGCGCAGGACTGAGAGCGTCGATCACCTGGGGCGAGGGGTTGCGTTCGCGGCCCTGTTCTAGGCGGGTGTAGTAGTCGGCGTTCACTCCGGCCAGGACGGCGACCTCCTCGCGGCGCAGCCCGGCGCCTCTGCGGGTCCCGTGGCTCGGCATCCCGACGTCGTGCGGGCGCAGGGCGGCGCGGCGTGCGCGCAGGAAGTCCCCCAGATGGTTGTCGTCCACGTCCTCAGGCTGGGCGGCGCGCCGCCGTGCTGCCTGGGTGTGGTGCACCCAGGCAGCAAGCGTCCTGGTCGGTCATCGCTGACCTGCGCAGACTCGGTGGAGCGGGAAGGACCGCACCGTTCGAGGAGAGGAGGCCGCCATGGCCGCGATCGAGGACGGCCACGTGGACGTGGTCGGTATGTGGGTGACCGAGGACGGGCACATCCGGCAGGAGCTGCTGCCGGACGGCCGTTACGACGAGGCTGGTGGCGAGCGGGCCAGTGCGTACACCGGCCGTTACACGGTCACCGGTAGTCACCTGGACTACGTCGACGACACCGGGTTCACCGCCACAGGGGACATCCGCGACGGAGTGCTCTACCACGAACACCTCGTGCTGTACCGAGAGTCGAGCCCGTCGTAGCGGGGCGGCGAGTGTAGCGGGACAACGGGGTTCGGGCAGCAGCTGGTCCGGTCGGGATACCGACTCCTCGTGGGAGCGGACCGACTGCCGAGGCAGGCAGCAGTCGCTGACAGACGTATCAAACGCAAGGGAAGGACCGTATTCATGACCGGACGACGTCTTGAGGGCAAGGTGGCCCTGATCACGGGCGCGACCGGGGGGATCGGTGCGGCGACCGCCGAACTCTTCGCCCAGGAGGGCGCCCGGCTGGTGATCACCGATGTAGCCCGGGACCCCCTCCAGAAGCTGGCGCGGCGCATCGAGGCGGGTGGCGCGGAGGTGGCGACCGCCCTCCTCGATGTCTCCTCCGCCCGGGAGTGGGAGGAGGTGACGGCCCTCGTACGCGATCGTTTCGGAGTGCTGGACGTGCTGGTGAACCTCGCCGGAATCCTGGACTGGCCGGGTATCGAGGACACGCGGGAGGAGGTGTGGGACCGCGTGATCGACGTGAACCAGAAAGGCACCTGGCTCGGTATGAGGGCGGCGATGCCGCTGCTGCGAGCGAGCGGCAACGCGTCGGTGATCAACACCTCGTCCGTGCTCGGCCTGGTGGGCAGCGGCGCGGCCGCGGCCTACCAGGCGTCGAAGGGCGCGGTGCGCCTGCTGAGCAAGACGGCCGCGGTCGAGTACGCACGGCAGGGCGTACGGGTCAACTCGATACATCCCGGAGTGGTCGCCACACCGATGATCCAGGACCTCCTGGACGAGCAGGGCGACCAGCAACCGGACATCCAGCGCACCCCCATGCGCCGAGCCGGCCGCGCCGATGAGGTCGCCCCCGCGATCCTCTTCCTCGCCGGCGACGACTCCTCCTTCGTCACCGGCTCGGAACTCGTCGTCGACGGCGGCCTCACCGCACACTGAACAACCCGCCCGCCGGGCGTCCACGACGCCTCCCGTGCGCACGCACGGCAAGCGCGCTCATCTCCTGTGCCGTCTGCCTCGTGAGCGCGTGACCGTACAGCAGCCCAGACAGCCGGCGCGGGAAACTGCGCGCGACCCTGATCTTTACGAGAGGACCTCATCATGACGCCCACCGCCGCGTCTGCCGAAGCATCCGAGTTCGCCGGGAAGACCGCCCTGGTCACCGGGGCCGCGCGCGGCGTGGGCAAGGAGACCGTGGCACTGCTCCATGCCCGTGGCGCCCGCGTCGTCGCCGTCGACCTGCGTCCCGACGTCACGCCCCTGAGGGACGAATTCCCCGGCGTACTCGCGATGCGGGGCGACATCACGCGGGAGGAGACCGCCGTCCACGCGGTCCGCTCGGCGCTGGACACCTTCGGAGGACTGGACATCCTGGTCAACAACGCCGGACGCACCCTGAACAAACCCGTCACCGAGACCACCGCCGAAGACTGGGACACCGTGATGGCCGTCAACGCCCGCGGATCCTTCCTCTGCGCCCGAGAAGCCTTCCGGGCCATGCGGCGCCGGGGCGGCGGGAGCATCGTCAGCACCGGGTCCTACGCCGGCACGGTCGCCCTGCCCGAAGGCGCCGCCTACAGCGCGTCCAAAGGCGCCCTGGCCCAACTGACCAAGGTGCTCGCCGTCGAAGGCGGACCATGGGGCATCCGCGCCAACCTTGTCGCCGCAGGCGTCATCGAGACCGACTTCCTCGACACGATCCGCCCCGACAGCCGCGCCTACCTCGCATCGTTCGCCGACGCCCAGCCCCTGGGCCGAGTCGCACAGCCCGAAGAGATCGCCGAGGTTCTCTGCTTCCTCGCCTCACCACGCTCCAGCTTCATCACCGGAGCCGTGGTACCCGCGGACGGCGGCTTCACCGCCGTCTGAAGTGACGGGGCCGATCAGCCGTTGCTCGGACACACCACCCTGCCTGCCGGACGGCGGGTTGCCGGAAGTTCGTCATCGTGTCTCCGCACGTGATCGACCGGCGGTGTCTGTCGCGCCACGGGCACGGGGCACCGTGAGCCCCAGGTCGAGTCGCTGGTCCATGTCCAGGCGGAAGGTGCGGATCGCCCCGCCCTCCGCTGCGCGCACCGCTCCTGCCGGCCCGGCTCCGGGCACCGCACAGGGTGGCCGCCGGCCGCGGCCACCTGCTCATGATCGGCCGTGCCGAAATCAATGTGGCACCCTCAACTACGCCTGGGCAGCGCCATCGGCGGACTCTTCCCCACCCTGGCCGCTGCCGCCCAGCGCAGGGCTTCGCCCGCTTCCCTCGTTCAGCAGATCGCCCAGGCGCAGCGCCACCAACGCTGAGCGCCGCAGCCGGCCGCCACGGAGCCGAGGGCGCGCCCGAGTACTTCCGGGCGCGGCATGCCGTGTTGCCCTGCCCTCGATGTGTTGCGGTGACCTGGTGCGTCATGCGGATCAGGGCGTCCGCCGCAAACGTCGTTTCAGTGGGAATCCTGCAGGGCGCGGAACGAGTCGAACCAGACGGTGGTCCGCCCGACCTTTCCGTTTTCCTTCCGGACGGTGCGGTTCGCGTACAGGGGGTTGAGAATCCACGGCTTCTTGTGAGCGCCCCAGCCCGTCTGCATGGATTTGATCTGCGTCACCCCGTAGGTCGCCACCGCGAGCTTCCCGGTCTCCCGGAACATCCGCATCTGCTGCGTCAGATAGTCCTTGTGGGGCGCGAACCACGGACTCATCGCGAGGAAGTCGTCCCACCTCTTCTGGGGGAAGGGCTTCTCGATGGCGTTGCCGATCACCTGCCACACGCGGGTGTTCGGGGGCACCTTGTACTTCTCTGCGTAGGCCGCCGGGATCTTGTCGCCCATGTGCTGTTCCCAGAGCTGTACCAGAGAGAACTCCGTGGCGAGAAATTTCTTGTTCTTGTCCAGGCGGGACACGACGTACTGGACGTACTTGCCGGCCGCCTCCAAGGAGTCAACGTGCGGATGGATGTCGAGGCCTTCCAGCTCCGGCTTCCTGTTGACGAAGGTGACCCACCGCTCGGTGGCCGGCGTACGCCCCTCCTTCGTGTCGAGGCGATTGAGAGCACCCATGTACAGGCGGGTCCTGCAGCCGTGCGGGAACTTCTTCCTGCGGTATTCGATGACGTGCTCGGCGACGTGCTCGTAGAACACATTGAGGCGTGCGTCGCGCTCGTCCTTCCCGGTCTCGAGGAAGGGCTCGTTGCCGATGGTGAGGATGTCCATCTTCCCCATGACAGCGTCCAGCACCCCGTCCACGCGCTTCAGCTGCGTTGCCATCTCCTTGCTGCCCACCTTGGGAAGCGACTGCCCGAGGGTCAGGAAGGGGAACTTCAGGGAGAGAATCGTCCGGAAGTCCTTCCCGCTCGCGTCGAGCAGCCTGGCGATGGATTGCTGCTGGGCCGGCGGGTGCGCGTCGAGGTCGTCCGTCATCGGGACGAAGCCGCGCACCCACTTCGCCGAAAGGGCGCTCACCTCGGCGAAATCCATGTCGGAGGGATCTTCGTTGAAGTTCACCCCGAGCGCGCCGTCCGGCGCCTCGCCGATGGGCGCGCTGCCGCTCCGCGCATTCGTCTGCGTATTCGTCTGCGTATTCGTCTGCGAACTCCCCTCGCCGCTCGCCTCCTTACTGCCCTGGGGATTGCAAGCCGCTGTGAGGAGGGCCGCGCCGGACACTCCCAGCAGCCAACGACGCGAGGTCGGCCTCACGAGGGACGGCGTACCGCGCGTGTCAGGTTGCGCGGACGACTCGTACCGCATTGCTGTTCTCCGATTCTGGTGACGTCATCGCCGGCCGTCTTCCCCTACCGGCGCCGCCTGTGGCGCTGCGGCCGGGCGGGCGTCGCTGAACTGCCCTTGCCGACAGGCAGCCTTGTCCTGCACGCGACGCCCCGGTGCCGGTCCTTGCATGATCAACGTAGTTCATCAGAGACGGACAGCGCACAGACCGGCTCCCCCCGGCGGAGCAGCCGCCGGGAACACAAGGCCGCACTCCGCGCTACGTGGAGAGCGAACACTCAGTAGAGGGGCAACTCCAGCCCCCGGGGTAGAAGGGCTGCCGGCTGCCGCGGAAGGCGAGGTCGGCGAGGGCCAGCGCGCCCGGCGCAATTCCTGGACCAGGCCGCAGCCGCAAGATCGAGGCTGGGGCCGGGTCAGCGGTAGGTGCACGAGGTGGTGGAGCGGGTTCGGGGGCAGGCCGAGTAAGAGCGGGCCCCGGGGCGGGCAAGAATGCCGCCCGAGGTAGTGCGACCATTGTGGTGCGAGCAGGGCTTGTTCGCTGACGCGGAGGATTTCGGGGGCGCCGGTGAGGCAGGCGGTGAAGGCGGCGTCGGCGAGGTAGCAGCGGTACGAGAGCAGGGTGCCCTGTGGGCGCTACCTGTTCCTCCAGCCAGTGCTCCGCATCCGAGATGGCAACTGCCAGCTGAGCCTGGAGTTCGCCCACACCGCTGATGGCGGCGAAATGGTTCTGCACGGGCTGCGTCTATTCCCGTACAAGACCGTCAACTCGGCTGAGGTGGAGGCACTGCCTGCCGATGCGGTAAGGGCGTGGGGTGCCGTCGGGGCTGACGGGTTGCGGGAGGAGGAGAACGTCGCGGAGACCTCCAATGCCCGCCCAGCCGGTGGGGGTGTCGGTTTCGGGTCCACGGCCGGTGAGCCATCGGTGGTCGATTTGGATGGTGCGGGCCATGAGGTTGCGGATGGTGGTGGTGTCGTTGGGGTTGATGGTGGTGGGGAGAGGGGCGTGGGTGGCATCGCGGTCGAGGTGGGGTGTGCCGTCGGGGCTGGTCCAGACGGGGAGGATGCGGGCGCTATCGGCTCCGAGGCGGGTGACGAGTCGATCTTCGTCGTCAATGGTAGTGAGGGGATGGAGGTCGCGGATGGGGCGGGTGGGAGCGGGGATGGTGGCCTGGACGGCGATGGTGCGCATGGCCTGTTCGGTGGCGATGTCGTTCATGCCGGCGTCGATGGCCCAGTCGGCGGTGTAGACGGTGTCGACCAGGTGTTGGACGTCTTCGGGGATGTTGCAGACGCCTGCGGGGAGGGTGGTGAGAGCGTCTCGGGTGCGGGTGAGGAGGTTTTCGCTGTAGACGGTTCCCCAGTTGCGAGGCGGGAGTTGGCCGGTGGGGATCAGGACGGTCATGGCCGGGTCGGGTGCCCAGTGGGGGCGTTCTGGGCGGTCGTGGCGGTGCAGCGGCCCGCGCGCAGGAGGTCCCGATCGATCCGCGCAAGTCAGCCCTCGGCACCCTGATGGTGGACGGCCTGCGCAACACCGACGGCATGGCGGTGGAAGCGAAGTTCGTCAAGAGGCCGGGATGCACGTACCGGAACCTCGACGACCTGCAGAACAGCGACAGCTTCCAGGAGAAGGTGCTCCACAAGAAGGACGAGAAAGAGCTGTACAAGTACAAAGCGGCGATCGAGTACCCAGCCCACGCTGGACGCTTACGCGGCGTAGAGGTCGCCACCAACGACCCCGACGCCGTGCCCTACTGGGATGCCCTACTCGTCGCCCACGGGGTCAACGGCTACAGCCGACACGTGGCCTGTCCCAGATGGCGATCGAAGAGGATGGGAAATGAGCGAAGACGCCGGCAACTTCCGAACCATGTTCATCTTCAGCCCGCCCGAAGGCGTTCCCCAGGGATGGGGCCTCACCTTCCCCGCCTTCGCCGACGCCTTGCGCGCGAAGGAGCCCGAGGCGGTCGTGGAGGCATGGAGCGGGCATTACACAGGTGAGACGCTCTCCTTCCAGTTCCGCGCATCCAGCGGCGAGATCAACGAAGGGATGATGGGAGTCGAACCGAACGGCGTAGCCATCGAGGACTGCACCGCCGCCGAAGCGGCCGACTTCGCCAGCTGGCTCCAGCAAACCATCGTGCCAGCCGATAGCGGGCTCATGGTGAACATCCGTGAAGGCGTCGAGTGGGAGTTGCCACTGGCGGAACTTCGCAGCGGGACGCCGGCCGAGCTGGAACAGTGCCTGGTCGAACACGTTGACCAAGTCCTCCGACATGAGGAGGAGCAGCTCGGTTAGCCAGCAGTGCCTCCCACCACCTGCCGGTCCAGCCGCTTCAAGGCTCTCAGCAACTGACCACGCCTCCAACCGCCGACACCCCCTGCTCGACTTCCCTTGAATGCCGCACACGGGCCGCAGGTGAGCGAAGGTGAAGGCGTGGACAGGCGAGATGACCACTCGCCGGCGAAGACGGGGAGGCCGGCACGGGTGGGAGACCAGGACACAGCGGCGAACGGAGCTCGTCCCCAGCGGCAGGGCCGGGCCTGGACGAAGACGAGGGCGCCGACCTCATCGCAGAGATCCGTGAAGGGAACGGTGACGCCTGCGGCCACCCCCACCATGAGGGGCAGACCTGACGGCTCCTAACTTATGCGGATCCGTCCACTGACGGAGCTGGGGCATACGGCTCGACCTCATGCCACGCCGGCGGGCCTCCAAGCTGCCAGTCGAGCGGCAACTGCGATCCGTCCAGCGAGGCACGGGCCGCATTAACGAAACGCATCTGGCCCTCAACCAGGGCGGTGTGGATTGCCTGCAAGTCCTCGCGTGTCTTGGGCGAGTTGTCGACCAGTTCACAAAAGCGTCCCACGGCCCCCGTCAGCTCTGAAGCAGCCGCCGCCACTTCACACGGCGCAACCAGACTGATCGTGGTCAGTGCCGAGTGCCACGGCACCCAATCAGCCGTATGGGGCCGGTCCTCGAGGAACGCCTCACGAAGTTCCATCTCCAGCGTGGCGAACGCCTGCAAGAAGGCCGCATACGCAGCCGTCCGATTGTCCCTGATCCACTGCTGATTCTGACCCCGCCGTCCGACCACGCCGCCGGCGACAACACCTACGAGCGTGGCGGCAACGCCACCCGCGCTCGAGATCACCAGCTCCCACGGAACAGCCAAGGCAACTCCCCCCACGCCGAACAGGCCACTTACCGAACAAGGCTCAGCCCAGAAGCCCAGACCCTAGCCGATCACGGCGGACCCGCTCACCCGGCCTTGTCGAGATGACCAACCAGCGACTCGCCGAATCGCACTGGCCCCCACCCATCGAGGTCGGCGTGACCCCTTTCATCTGGGGCGTGCGTTGGACGCTTTCGAGATCGATGCCGAGGGCGGCGGCGTGCTCGACGTAGTGATTGCGGTAGCCGCCGTCGCCCCAGAACCTGCGGATGGTGGGACCGCGACGGCCAGCTGGTCGAGGAGGCTTGACCAGATGGAACACCTCTCGGGCGGCGTAGCGTTTGAGGCATCGGACGATTTCGCGTCGGGTTTTGCCCTCCTTGGTGCGGCGTTCGTAGTAGTCCTGGGTGCGCGGGTCGAAGCGCAAGCGGGTCTGCACGATCCTGTGTAGGGCGGCGTTGGCCTGCCGGTCGCCGCCACGGTTGAGGCGACGGTACTGCCGACTACCGGAGGAACGCTCGACGGGACTGACCCCGCACAGTGCGGCGAAGGGCGCCTCACTGTGCAGGCATTCCGGATTGTCCCCCATCGTGATCAGCAAAGTGACGGCCGTGTCCGGACCGATCCGGCCGAGCAGGGAGACGACGAGATCGCCTTCGCCGAGGAGAAGATCGACAGACGGTGCAGGGCGGGCGAGGAAGGCCGGTTCGTCAGCGATGCCCGGCCCGTTCGTGACGTGGGCCAACCCTCATGGAGTACCACCTGCGCTCAGAGCGTCCTCATAACCGCAGGATGCTGCCTGCTTCAGCGACGGCTTACCTACGACCTTTCCAATCCGGACCTTCTCATTAGGTTGGCGGTCCAGTGGGCCAACGTGAGGGAAATCCGTTATCTCGGTCAGGCGTCCTCCGTATCGCTCCCACACTGTGCCGTTGCGGTCGGTGAACGCAACGGCCATCTGCATGGCGTAGGTGTCGGGCACCTTTCGGTACTTGCCACCCCACTTCTCCTGATACTCCAACGCGGTCCAGTTGATCACCATTTCCGAGCAGGGCCCGAGTCCAGACAGTGCTTCTCGGATAAACACTCTGTTCCCGAAACTGGACGTCCCTAGGTGCACCTTGATGTCCCAGACCGCCCCAGCAATCGGGTCTGGTGACCTGTTCATGAGGTGGAGGTGCTGCGCGCCGTCGCCATCCTGATCCATCCAAGTCGCGACGCGCATGGCCTGTTCGCGCTCTTTGCGGTCGGCGTCCTCTCGCGACTGGTCAAGTTGCTCTTTCGATACCGCCGCTCCGTAGTACGTTGCGATTCCGGTGAACAGCAGGCTCCCAATCCCCGCGATGATCGTGAAGATGGTTCCCGCCCTACCCCAGTCGATCCGATTCCACCAACGCCGAGCCTGCTGGCGGTCCCGCACTCGGCGCGGCCTTGGCCGCCGCTGCGCCATCAAGACCCTTTGCCGCCGCTGTCCCTCCTGGTCCGACATCCAGCCTCCATCCCGCTGTCGTCAAAGGGTGGCAGAGCAGGAGCATCCGGTCCATGAACTCGCCAATGGCAGCGACAGATTCTCCATCCGCACGCGGAGGCGGCGTCACCAGGCCAGGGTGCCCCGCCGGGCTGCAACGAGTGGGGCCTTCTGCCGGTCGGCTACGACCTCGGCCTTCGCCACGCCTATTCCCTTACCGCGCCCGCGACCGCGGCGCGGCTGAGGCAGGAGTTCGCCGAGGTTTTGACCACTCCCGCGAGCCGGGCCGGGGAACTCGTCGCGCTTGGCCAGCTCCTCCAGGCGTGCAGCACAGGCGTACACCCCCACCTCACCCGCTCATCGCACAACGCGCCGAACCTCACCGGCACCCCCGTCCCCAAGCCCTGACCACGGCGCCAGTCAGCCACACGGCATAACCCCCGCCAGTCGACCCTTCACGCCGCCGCGTAGCTCGCCCGGAACAGCTCCTGCGCGCGCTCCACATCCCTGGGCGTGCGCGGCTGCACCTCCAGGTCACCGGTTCCGTGGTGACCGAGCCCGGTGACATCGCGAGTGAAGCCGGGCACGAGGTCCACCTGCCTGGGGTCGGCCTTGAGGTATTCCAGCAGCTTGGTCGTCTGCGGCGGGCAGACGCACGCAAAGTTCCGCAGTCGCTGGTAGGCGCGGTACTGCTTGCGCTGGATTCGGGTGATGCCGTCACCGAGGCCGAGCAGTGCCTCGTCGACCGCTGCAGCCAGGTCCATCAGGTCCCCGCCCTGCCGTCGAGCGCTCGGCACACCGACCGCGCGACGCCGAGCCGCCGTGGGCCTGGCCGTCTGCCCGGTGTACGAGGCCACGGTCTCAAGGCCGATGTGGTCGTGGCCGAAGAGACGGTAGCGGACGAGGTCGATGCTGCGCCGGTGCTCGCGTACGGCGTGGATGTCGTAGCGGGTGAAGTCGCCGGCCACGCAGATCAGCCTCGGGGCGCTCCACAGCACCTGGGACGCGGCCGTGGCGCCGAGTCGGTCGCGGACCAAGTGCCCGAACTCGGCCCGGTGATCCATCAACCAGGACAGGTAGAAGAGGCCCTGGTTGATCACGCCTTCTCTGAACTAGACGCGGCGTGTGTCGGTGGGTGCGGCATGAGCTGTGTCAGTTCGGTCAGGGAGAATGGCGCAATGGATGCAGGGGGTGTAGCGCTTGTCGGCGCCGTTGCAGCTGTTTTGGGTGCCGCCTTGGGAGCTGGCGGAGCCATGTCTGCGGCCGCGATCGGCGCGCGGAAGCAAGCGCGTACTCAGCATGAGCAGTGGCGGCGGCAAGGTCGTCATGACGCTTTTGTGCGGTTCGGGGAAGCCGCCAACAGCACGGTTCACCTGCTGATGCGCTCGTTCAACAGCCATCTCGCTGGTTCCGGAGGGATCGATCCGGAAAGTCGCCCGGCAGCATTCGCTGCTCTTCAAGCCGCTCGATCTTCCCTTGGGCTGGCGGGGCCGCAGGACATGGTGAGAGCAGCAGACACGCTGTATGGATCGATCAGCAAGTTGAGCGATCTCGTTTCGCAGATGTCGCACCTGGGCTGGCCCGACACGCAGAAGTTGACCAGATTCCTCGAGGAACTGGAGCGTGTTCATCAGGCTCGCGATGAGTTTGAGGCGCTTGGCAGAGTCGAGCTGGATGGTGACGGTGGTGTCGTGCGAACTGCCTGATTTGCCCTTCCGTCGTCTGGGGGACCTTTGGCTGTGGTCTCTTGAGCCGGGATGTGCAGGGAAGCGGGCATGCCGAGGTCGATGATGTTGCGGCCGACAGGGCGCCGGTCGAGTTGGGCGAGTTTCTCCTCCGCTCCGGCCAGGCTCACCCGCCGACCAGCGTCGATGCCGCTCGTACACGGCTTCCACTTGCCGAAACGTGCAGGCAATTCCCGCCATGGCACCCCCGTGCGGTTGCGGTACAGGATTCCGTTGATGACCCTGCCGTGGCCTGCCCAACGGCCGCCCCGGATTCCGGTCTTCGGCAGATGTGGCCTCAGTCGGGCCCATTCCGCATTCGTGAGATCTCCCCGACCCATGAACATGCCAACGACGAGAGTCCTCAGCAGTCACAAGATCTGCCACGGCCAGAACCTAGCCACCTGTGCGTTCAGTCCCCGCTCGCGGGGACCCACGAGGGAGGCGTCCAGAGCAGTCATGAGCTGCGCAGCGCGGCTCTTACCGCTGGGCGCGAGAGGGTACCGCTGGAGGATATCGATCAGGGCCGGTGTGGCTCGTTCGCGGGCCTTGACCTGGGGGTTCACGAAGAGGCGCGGAGCTTGAGGCGTCCCAGAGCACTGCTTCGGTTGAGGGCGGCACCCGGCGCCCGGCGGCGCGCTCGCTGCCGGGTACTGCTCGAAGGCACGGTGCAGACCTCGGGGCCTGAGTCTGCGTCGGGGCCTAAGACCGGTGTCCCTCCCGTAGGAGCACGGCCAGAATCCGCTCCGCCTCGGCAACGTCCGCGACGTCCAGCTCCCGGCGCGCGCCGCCCACACTGAGCCCCAGGCGCCGCACCCGGCCCTCCCGCAGCAGGGCGGCGAGAAGAGCCGCCACGGGACGTACTCGCAGCCCCGGCAGTGCCACCGCGACCGCGTCGCGGCCCGGCACGAGGGAGATTCCGGCGGCTGTCCCTTCGTCGAGCAGACTGCGGGAGAGTCGCCAGAGCACCATCGGGTCCTCGTCCTCGATGATCAGCCACTCGCGGAGTTCCTCCGGTTCGTCGACCATGAGGGCAGGCTCGCGCGGGAGCAGCGCCCTGTCGACTGCGTGATGCATGCTGTGCGTGGTCGCGCCGCTCAGCCCACGCCACTGGATCCGCAGGGCGTTCGTGTCCGCCTCCACCCGGAAGGGCAGCGCCGCGCCGACCTGCGCTTTCATCGGAGGCCGCGGCTCTGGCTCTTCAGGGTGAGCGGCGGTGAAGGAGGAGAGCGACGATGGCAGTGACGCACGCAGATAGGGGGCGAGAAGGTGACGCAGTGCTTCAGCCGCTGGTTCCCGCGATTCCGGTGCCGGGCGGGCCAGCTCTGAGGCGAGCAGGTCCAGTCCCTCGGCCACCAGTGGGGCCCTCTCATATCGGCGAGCCGGGCTAGGGGCTCGGAGAGGTCCCGCCACTCACCGCGGCGCCGGGCGAGCCAGGTGTCGATGGCCAGGACGTCGATCTAGGCCGGGCCGGACTCATGGTGGTCGCCGGTCTCCTCCCGCCACTGCCTTGCCCGCTCCAGGTCGCCGCGTCGGCATGCGAGATAGCCCACGGCCAGATCGAAGAGCGGAGTGCCGCGTACGCTGGGGTCGCCCCACCAGACCCGCTCCACGACGGTGGCCCAACCCCATTCCCCAAGCCGCAGCGCCTCCAACAGCGTGAAGCCCGAGTCCGCTACCGGGCGGACCTCTACCCGTCCCTGCGGTCGATGCTCAGCCGGTTCCAGGGTGAACAGGGATCCCTCTGGCACCAGCGTGCACACCGGACGCCGCCGACCGCCGCCGATCTGCAGGGCGGCGGGGCCGCCCAGCGGGGTGGCTACCGTCGCGGCACCGCCCGTCGCCATGCCCGACAAGTCCCGTACGGTCCACCGGCCGTTCGGCTCCCGCCCCCACAGCCGGACCCAGCCATTCGCGGCCCGGCCAGCCACCTCGCCGCCCGTGCCTTTCGCTTTCACGCGCCGCGCGGAGAGCACGGCTTGCTCGGTACGGCCGCCGGTCACCACGACGGGCTGGACCGACAGATAGGGCGACCATGCGTACACCAGGCACTGTTCCTCGTAAGGGATCTCTACCAGGGTGGACATCTCGGCGCGCAACGGGACGCGCCTCAGACGGCGGTTGCCGCGATCGAGGACCTCGGCCGCGCCGACGACCGTGCCCGGCCTGGCACTAGGCACCGCAGGAGCCACGATGTCGATGTGTGCGGTAGCGACGCTCACAGCTCCCGCACCTCCACGGTCCGCGCACGGCAGGGTGCCTGCATCCAGATGTCGTCGCCATGGCCCCGGAAGCGTCCGTCAGCGAACGCCACCTCGACCCGGGCCGGGCCGAAGGGGCCCTGTCCGATCCAGGGCTCCGGCATCGGTGGGCGGGACGCGTACAGCTCCTGGTGCTCCCGGTCTATGAGCGCCCACTCTGCGTCGGACAGCGACTCCCCGGGCCAGGTGTCGAAGTGGAAGGGGACCGGGGGAGCCTCGTCGAACGAGAAGAGAACACCGCCCTGGCTCGTGCTCAGAGAGGAGAAGTCACAGCGCTGGTCGGGCATGGCGATGCCGTCCGGCCGCAGGCCCGGCCAGTCCATGAGCTCGCGCACAAACTTCCCGACCGTCTCCGTGGTCACCGCCCAGGCTTCGCCCGCCGAGTCCGACTCGGGTGTCAGCAGTGCGCGCAGGACCGCCTCGGTGAAGCGGGTGACTCCTTCCAGCGGGCCATGTGCCTTCATACCCGGGCGGGTGGAGTGGACGACGACTCGGTCGCGGTCGCGCGGCCGGCGCGGGGGCGTCAACAGTTGCGCGGCACGCACCTCCCCTTCCTCGTATAGCCGTTCCGGAGCGAAACGGCAGGCGTCGACGAAGAAGCACTGGATCCGGGCGTTGTTCCGCTCCATGCCCTCAACCAAGGCGTGGAGGTCCACTGCGTTGCGGAAGTAGTCCCGCGCGTTCTCACCGGTGTCCTGAAGCAGGAGCGCCTGAGGGTCCCTTCCGGCCTGAACCCCATGGCCACAGAAGAAGAACAGCGCCACGTTGTCCGGATGGCTATCGCCCCGTTCGTACCAGGCCCAAAACGCTTCCTCCCCCCCCGAAGGTGGCCGGTCCGAGCGGCACCCCTGCACCGTCGTCACCCTTGAGGACGATCTCCTCCTTGTCCGAGACAACGGCTTCGAGGCTGCCGAGCGACAGCCCGCCAGGCAAGTCCCGAAACCCTTCGAGCAATCCCTCGCACAGCGCACGCGCGGACGCCGGTGGAGAAGCCAGTTGGGCGAACTCCTTGGAAAGCCGGTCACCCTTGCGGCCCTTCACATACCGTGGCCCGCCCGGGAACCAGTCGTACGCGCCGACGCCCATCACCAGCGCGTGTGCGGCGGGTCCCGCAAGGCCGCTCTCCCACACCGTGGTCATGCCGGCCTCCCCACCCTGCGCGCCAGCCGCGCGTGGAAGTCGCAGGACGTGAGATAGCTCCCATGAGCCCACCAGGCGCCGGTGCGGAAGACCAGGTCCTCCGCACCGGCGAAGACCGGAGCGGCCCGAACGCCAGCGGGTCGGACCGGTCCAGGACGTTGAGCCAGCGGCCCACGTTCGGCAGCGCGGCGGCCTTGGGACGGCTCCGGTTCGGCACCTGGTGGTCGCTGGACGCGAAGAGCTTGAGCTCCTCGAAGAGACCGATCTGGGTGCCCACCGTCACCAGCAGATCCACCCGCACATCGGGCCGGAAGTAGGACAGCACGTCATGGACGATGTTCCCGCCCATGCTGTGGGCGAGCACCACGAGCGGCTCACCGCGCAGCGCGGCGTCCCGCGCCCCCTCGTCGAGGGAGCCGGAGATTCGCTCCAGGATCGGGCCGGGCGCCTCCAGGGCACCCCGCTCGGCGAAGTAGCCCATGACGTCACCCATCAGCAGAGCCGCAGGGCGGGCGCCCCAGCGGCGGACGCCGGCGGCCAAGGGGCGCGTGCGCATGGAGACGTGGAGGGCGCGCAGCCGGTGCACCGCGCGGACGGCGCGGGTCGGCAGGCCGCTCGTGACGCCGAAGCTCTCCCAGGACTGAGGATCCGCCTCGGCCAGGCCACGGCCCGTGCGCCTCTCCCAGTCGGCGACCTCGTCGTGCAGACAGTCAAGGAAGTCGTCGTCCTCCTCAACATTCCCGAGCCAGGCAAAGAACGGTGCGCCGTCACCCAGGGTGCCCTCGCCGGTCTTCTCGGACCAGTACGCAGTGGCTCGCGCGCAGAATGCCCCCAGCTCCGCGAGGGCACCCGGCTCGGACTCGTCGTTGTCGTCGCCGGCCAGCGCGAGCAGATCGATCGCCCACTGCAACGAGACGCGGGCGGTCGCCGTCAGGACCTGATCAACGTCCCGCTGTTCCGGCCCCGTGGCGTCCGCCAGAGCCCCGGCGACGGCCTCCTTGAGCGGCTCCTCGCCTGCCCCGCCCAGCGACTCCACCTCGTCCGGGGCCAGGGAGGCCCATCCCCAGGCCGGTTCCGCGACGAGCTCACCCCACCAAGGGCTGGACAGCAGAGCGCCAGGGGAATGGCCTGTCGCGGGCAGGAGGTGAAGGCGCAACAGTTCGTCGCGCAGTGCGGCGGAGTGACCCACAGCATCGGCCTTCCGGTTCCCGATACCGTGAACGTGTACCAGCGCCACCGCTCCCCCTGTCTCCCACTCATCGACACTACATTGTGCGACACAGGCGGTTTCCCGAGTAAGTTGTCCACAGATCGGCCAACCACTCTGGCACGACAGCTGGTGCCACATCAGGCTATGTTCGCCTCGGACTTGCCGATCGAATGGGGTTGGCGACAGGCACGTTGCGGGTGCGGCGGGGCGGCTGGTCGACCCAGGAACTCCACCAGATCTCGGGGCCCGTAAGCGGATCTCAGCGTCAACTGTCAACCGTCGGCCGCCGGTTGGCGACGGCGGATGCACTGCCACCGGGGGACGCTTGGCCATACCCCCACCGTGCGCCCACCTCGCCCACGACACACGGCAACGGTCGTCGACGACTACCTCTTCGTCGCGACCGCGGCCGGCGCGCTGGGTGTCGCATGGCCGGGTACGTCCCGCTGCCGCCGCTGATGACCTCGCAGGATCCGGAGCACAAGGGCCAGATCATGTCGGCGTACACGCTGGGGCCGGCGCCAGCATGGCCTTCGGTCCGCTCATCGGCACGGTCTTCATCGGCGCGATCGGCATCGGGGGAGTCATGTGGATCTATGCCGCCCTGCATCTGCTCAGCACCGTCCTCGTGCTGTGCATGAAGACGCCGCCCGAGCCGCAGCCGGAGGCCGGTGACCACACCGATGCGCACCGGGCGGAGCCGCAGCCGGTGGGCACGTTGACAGCGCCCTCCAGGGGTCTTTAATGGAGAAAAGGTGCATATGAGGCACATGCGCTCATTCGAGCGCTGACTCGCAGCGTCCAGAAAGGCCATGCCTGCCATGCGTACCCACCACACCGGCCCGGAGTACCTGGTCCAGACGGCCGCGATGGCCCGGAGGTTCTACCTCGAAGGCAAATCCAAGATGGAGATCGCCGAGGAATTCGGCATCAGCCGGTTCAAGGTGGCCCGGACCCTGGAGACCGCCCTCCGCGACGGCCTGATCCGGCTGGAGATCCGGCTGCCCGCCGAACTCGACGCCGACCTCTCCGACGCCCTGCGCACGCGATTCGGCCTGCGGCACGCCATCGTCATCGACTCGCGGCAGGAGGTCCCGGACGACACCGTGGAGGCCACCCGCCGCCTCGGCGCGGTCGCGGCCGACCTGCTCGCCGAGATCGTCACCGAGAACGATGTCCTCGGGCTGGTCTGGGGTCCGGAGATCGAGGCCCTCGGTCTCGGGCTGACCACGCTCGCCCGGTGCACGGTCGTCCAGCTGTGCGGGGTGACCCCGCTGCGGCCCGTGAACAACACGGCGGTGGAGGCGGTACGCCGGGCCGCCACCATCTCGCGCGGCGTCGTCCACCCCATCTACGCACCGCTGCTGCTGCCCGATGCGACGGCGGCCCGGATGCTGCGTGAGCAGCCCGGCGTGGTCGACGCGATCCGCCACTTCAGCCGGCTGACCAAGGCCGTGGTCACCGTCGGCGGATGGGGCCCGGGGCTCTCCACCGTGTTCGACGCGCTCAGTGACGCCGAACGTGAAGAGTACCGGAGCCGCGGAGTATGCGCCGAAGTCGCGGGTCATCTGCTCGATGCGGAAGGACGCATCATCGTCCCCGAACTCACCGAACGGGTCATCGCCATCAGCTTTGACGAATTGCGCAAGGTGCCCGAGGTGATTCTGCTGGCCGACGGCATCGAACGGGCAGTCGCTGCCTCGGCGGCGGTGAAGACCGGTCTCTTCAACGGCGTGGTCACCGACGCCAGGGTGGCCGAGAGCTTGCTCTGAACGCGCGAACCCGTGCGCTTGTCGTCCGCCGGCAGGGGCACGGCCGCACACCGAGGCGATAGACCTGGTGCGGGAAGTAGCGGGCGGGGTGAAAGGTGCCAGCCGTGAGAGCACGCCGCCGTGGTCGGGCCGGACCAGGCCGCCCCGGCCACCTCGTCCGGCAGGCCGCCGTGACCCTGGCCGTGGTGCTGGCGGCAGGCGGCTGCTATCGGGGCGCCGGCGATGTCGGGAACAGTGGCAAGAACACCCTCAATGTGCTGATGGTGAACAACCCGCAGATGGTGGATCTGCAACGGCTCACCGCCGAGCACTTCACCAAGGAGACCGGCATCAAGGTCAATTTCACGGTGCTGCCGGAGGACGATCTGCGCGACAAGATGAGCCAGGACTTCTCCAGCCAGGCCGGGCAGTACGACGTGGCGAGCCTGAGCAATTACGAGACGCCGATCTATGCCCGTAACGGCTGGCTGACCGATCTGGGTGCGCGGGCCGCCGAGGACCGCGCCTTCGACCAGGACGACATCCTCCCGCCGGTCCGCTCCTCGCTGACCGCCGCCGACGGAAAGGTCTACGCGGAGCCGTTCTACGGCGAGTCGTCGTTCCTGATGTACCGCAAGGACCTGCTCAAGGCGGCGGGGCTGACCATGCCGGCCCGCCCCACCTGGCGCCAAGTCGCCACGATGGCCGCCAAGTTGGACGGCATCCGCAAGGGCGTCAAGGGGATCTGTCTGCGCGGGCAGCCCGGCTGGGGCCAGCTGATCGCCCCGCTGACGACCGTGGTGAACACGTTCGGGGGGACGTGGTTCACCAAGGACTGGCGGGCGAAGGTCGACAGCCCCGCCTTCACCACGGCCACCCGGTTCTACGTCGATCTGGTGCGCAAGCACGGCGAGCCGGGCGCCCCGCAGGCCGGCTACACGGAGTGCCTCAATGACATGCAGCAGGGCAAGGTAGCGATGTGGTACGACGCTACGGCCGGTGCCGGTTCGCTGGAGAGCGGCGAGTCCAAGGTCGCGGGCAAGGTCGGCTATGCCCCGGCGCCGGTGGAGAAGACCGCCGTCTCGGGCTGGCTCTACACCTGGGCGTGGGGCCTGCAGAAGGCCAGTAGGCACCAGGACGCGGCGTGGAAGTTCATCTCCTGGGCCTCCAGCAAGAAGTACGAACGGCTGGTGGGCCGGGAGCTGGGCTGGTCGAAGGTGCCGGGCGGCAAGCGGGCGTCGCTCTATCGCGACCCGCAGTACACCGCGTCCGCCCGGGCCTTCGCCGGCCCGACCGAGCGGGCGATCAGTACGGCGCGGCCCGACGACCCTGGGGTCCAGCCCCGCCCCGTGCCCGGCATTCAGTTCGTGGACATCCCCGAGTTCGCCGCCCTGGGCACCAAGACCAGCCACGAGATCAGTGCGGCCATCGCCGGCAAGCAGAGCGTGGCCGCCGCACTCCGTCACGGCCAGCGACTGGCAGCGGAGGTGGCCCGTGTCTACGCAGGCCACTGACGCCTCGGCGCCCGGCCCGCGCGGAGCCGTGGACGCCCGCAGCCGCGCGGCGATGGACCGGGCCACGGTGCGGGCCCGCCGGGCGCCCCTCCTCCCCGCCCTGGTCTTCCTCATCATCGTCACCCAACTCCCGTTCGTGACGACAGCGGTGATCTCCTTCCTCCGCTGGAACGCACTCGCCCCCCAGAACCGGGGGTTCGCCGGCTTCGACAACTACCGGGCCGTCTTCACCGACCCCGCGCTGCGCAGTGCGGTAGGGACCACGATCCTGCTGACGGTGACCGTGGTCCTGGTCAGCCTGCTGCTCGGGCTGGGCCTCGCGCTGCTGCTCGACCGGCGCTTCCGCGGCCGCGGCCTGGTCCGCACCCTGCTCATCACGCCGTTTCTGATCGTGCCGGTCGCTGCGGCCCTGCTGTGGAAGCACGCCCTGTTCAACACCTCCTACGGCCTCCTCAACGGCGTCCTGACCTGGCTGTGGAGCCTGTTCGGCAGTGACAGCCCGCCGCAGCCGGACTGGATGACCGGTGCCCCGCTCGCCGCGGTGGAAGTGACGCTGATCTGGCAGTGGACGCCGTTCATGATGCTGATCCTGCTCGCCGGGCTGCAGAGCCGGCCCGCCGACGCCGTCGAGGCCGCCCTGGTGGACGGCGCCTCCGCGTTCGACATCTTCCGCTATCTGACGCTGCCGCATCTGCGCCGCTACCTGGAACTCGCCGCCCTGCTCGGGACGATCTACCTCGTCCAGAACTTCGACGCGGTCTTCACCCTCACCTCCGGCGGCCTCGGCACCGCCAACCTCCCCTACACGATCTACCAGACCTTCTACCAGGCCCACGACTACGGGCTGGCGTCCGCACAGGGCGTCGTCGTGGTGATCTGCTCCCTGATCGTGGCCGCCTTCGCACTGCGCACCGTCTCGTCCCTGCTGCGCGAGGAGGGCATCCGATGACCGGCATGCTGCGCACCGTCCACCGGCTGCCGGCATCCGCCCGGCGCCGGCGTCGCCGGCACGCGTATCTGGTCCTGCTGGCCTGGCTGTGCGGACTGCTCTTCTTCGTGCCCGTCGCCTGGATGGTGCTCACCTCCCTGCACAGCGAGACGGATGCGGCGACCAACCCGCCCAGCCTCGGCGCTCCGCTCACCCTGCACGGCTACCGCGAGTTCTTCGGCGAGGGCAGCGGCGTCAGTCCCTGGCCCCCGATCTTCAACTCGCTGACCGCCTCGGTGGTCTCCACGCTCCTGGTCCTCGCCCTGGCCGTCCCCGCCGCCTACGCCCTGTCCATCAAACCGGTGCGCAAATGGCGCGACGTCCTCTTCTTCTTCCTCTCCACGAAGATGCTGCCGCTGGTGGCCGCACTGCTCCCGCTCTACCTCGTCGCACAGCACACCGGAATGCTCGACAACATCTGGCTGCTGGTCCTCCTCTACACCGCGATGAACCTGCCGATCGCGGTGTGGATGATGCGCTCGTTCCTCGCCGAGATTCCGGTGGAGATGCTGGAGGCCGCCGCGATCGACGGCGCGGGCCTGGCCACGACGCTGACCCGGATCGTCGCGCCGGTCGCCCTGCCCGGCCTCGCCGCAACGGCCCTGATCTCCTTCATCTTCAGCTGGAACGAGCTGCTCTTCGCCCGGGTCCTGACCGGCGTCGTCGCCGGCACCGCGCCGGTATTTCTGACCGGCTTCGTCACCAGCCAGGGCCTCTTTCTGGCCAAGGTGTGCGCCGCCGCCACATTCATCTCCCTTCCCGTTCTCATCGCCGGGTTCGCCGCCCAGGACAAACTCGTCCAGGGCCTCTCGCTCGGCGCCGTGAAATGACGTGGCGCGGCTCACCGGGGATCATCGACCTGCTGCGCACCGTGACGAATACCGGGGAATCTGCTCGTCTGAGCATGAGTTGCTCATGTTTCAAAAGAGCCCTCGGAAACCATTGACATCGCCCTTTGCGGATCTTTAATGGGAAGTAATTGCATATATGAGCTGTAGCTGCTCATCCGAGCAACAGCGAATGCTGCAAACGCGGGCCGCGTTGATCGCGCGCTTGCTTGTTTGAAGGGTTAAGGAAATGACTGCAGTGGCTGAATTCGTCATTCCACGGGACGTCGAACTTCCTTCTGTCTCGCTCACGTTGCCGGCAGTCCTGTCCTCCGCCAGGCAAGCCCGGACCTTCACCGCGGAGTCTCTGCGGTTCTGGGGCGAGAGCGAGGAACTCATCGATTCGGCCGTGCTGATCGTCTGCGAGCTGGCCACCAACGCCATTCGTCACGGAGCTCGGCTGCCGGACGTCTACGGGCGCGAACGGGGGCCGGATTCCGTGATCACTCTCGGGCTCGCCCTGGAAGCCGATGTGCTGCACATCGAGGTGCATGACGGGTCCATGATCCTGCCGGTCCAGCGCACCGCCGGCCGTAATGAAGACTGCGGACGCGGAATGCAGATCATTGCGGCACTCGCCGAGTCCTGGACCTGCGGTCGCGACCCTGAAGGCGGCAAATGGGTCCGCGCGACCCTCTCGCGTGGGGGCGAGCGGCGCTGACGGGTGACGGCGGTGCCCCGCGCTGCCTGGGCCCCGGCCGGCCCGTCCATGCCTCGGTCATCCCGACGGAGCCGCGTAGCGTGACCTCGTCCCACTCCCCACGGCTCCAAGGGAGAGGACTGCCGAGCGCGAACTCGGCGGCAGAGGCATCACGGCCCACGCCCTTTCGCTCGGCCCGACCGACACCGGCCTCCTCCGGAACAGTGCCAAACCGGACGCGCTGGACGGTGCCGCCGCCATGACCCCGCTCGGCCGCATCGGCCGACCCAGCTCCTGGCCCACTCTGTCTCCCTCCGCTGGAGAGCTGTCGCTTCGGTTCTTGGTCCCCCTGCGCATCCAAGGACAGGACGTAGCTGGCAAGTGATCCGGAGAGTGCTTGTCCACTTTCGACGGGGGTAGACGGCGTGCATGGTTGCCACACGTAACTTTGTGCCGGGAGCCCTACTCCAAAGCTTCCATCGCCGTCGACGGCCACGCCACACGCGTCCGAGCCCCCGACGTGGCAAGCTCCACCGGCGGCTGCTTGCCTACCGGGACGTAGTGATCTTCCGCTCTCCGGCTCCGACGAGTGAACGGGCACAAAGTCTGCTGCTGGTGTACATCCGCCGCGTCGTTGGGGAGGTCACCTACGAAGTGTGTGAACGCTGCGCGAGCGGCGTGATCACCCAGGTCCAGGTCACTTCGCCGTTGCAGGACAGCGGCCTGGGCACGCGGGCCGTTTCGCATCTGCGCGCCTGCTACCCCGACATCACCTGGCACAGCCGCCTCGCTCGGCGCATGACGCGAGACCTCGCCCATCGCATGCGTCTGCCCCACGACCGTGCCGGCCTGTCCTGTCCACACCTCCCAGACAGTGCTCCTGAGGGCCGCGGGACACCGGGGCCCGGGTGCGCAGAGCGCTGAGGCGTGCACCGGCACGCTGCTGGGAGCTCAAAGGGCGTCGTCGGCCCTGTGCCCGCCAGACGCCGCTGGAGTGGGAGGCGGGGCACAGGGCGTGATTTCCATGCTCGTGATGAGGCCACGAGCCCATGACGTGCGACGGCCGACCTCGCGGCGCCGTCCTCTCAGGGCGTCAGGACGGTCTTGATCATGCCGTCTTCCCTGGCCTGGAAGATCTCGTATGCCCGGGGCCCCTCTTCAAGCGGCAGGGTGTGGGTGTCGAAGCTCTCCACACCGAGGACATCCTCGTCGTCGAGGAGCGGCAAGATGTCGTCCACCCAGTGCCTGACGTTGGCCTGGCCCATACGCAGCTGGACCTGCTTGTCGAACAGGGTGAGCATCGGTACGGGGTCCACGGAACCGCCATAGACGCCGATGAGGGAGATCGTGCCGCCACGCCGCACGGCATCGACCGCCGTGCTGGGCCGGGCCGACATGCTGCCCATGCCGGCCCGGCCCAGCACCTTCTCGCGATCGCGTTGGGCAGAAGTCCGGCGCAGTTCTCGCCAGGGGAGCGCCGCGCGCCTCCATGCCGACCGCTTCGATGCCGGCATCGGTGCCGCGCCACTCAGTGAGACGCCGGATCTCCTCCCTCCCGACAACATCTCCCATGGGCCCGACGGCGCGTTCTGGGTCGCTTTGGCCGGGCCGAGGGAACCCGGCATCGACGTGCTGCACCTTATGGCGTTCCAATGTCAGAAAGGCTGTGTGGCAGGGGGTGAAGTCGTTGCGTCCACGCCCGCGCCGCACCGTGAGAGTCATGGCCCTGCGCCCGGACGGCACCACGGCGTGTGATCTGCGGCGGGGCAGGTCGCCATACCGGATGGTCACGAGCGTCTGCAGGACCGGGGCGTTCCTAATCATGGGCAGTCCCGTGGAAAGCGGTCTCGCCATATGTGAGTTCGACGGCTCACCATCGGACTTCGCACTCTGATTCCCTCCTTTCCTTTCGCTTCTACCCGACAGCGAGGGCCACGAAGTCAGCGGCCCGGTATGTGGACGCCTGGACGGCCGCGCCCGCTTCAGTCCAGCGAGCCTGCAGCTACGCGGAGATCCGATACGAGGCCCGGCTAGGTTGTCTCTTCAAATGATCTTGAGTGGTGGATCACGGTTGGGTGATACGTCGCCATGAACTGCCGGATGCTGAGTGGGAGTTCGTTCGGCCGCTGTTGCCCCGGTCTTCGCGGGGGCGGAAGCGGGTGGATGACCGCACTGTGCTCAACGGGATCGTATGGAAGTTCCGTACGGGCACGGCCTGGCGCGATGTGCCCGAGCGGTACGGTCCGTGGGCCACACTGCACACCCGCTTCCGGCGCTGGGCCCTGGACGGCACCTTCGAGCGGATGCTCCAGGCCGCACAGGCGCAGGCGGACGCGGCCGGGGACATCGACTGCCTCGTGTCGGTCGACTCAACCGTCGTCCGTGCCCACCAGCACGCCGCCGGAGCCCGAAAAGGGGCTCCAAACCCCCGGGCTCGGACGCTCCCGGAGCGGTCTGACCAACAACATTCACCTGGTCTGCGACGCTGCGGGCCGCCCGCTCGCCTTCACTGTCACCGGCGGGAACAGCAACAACTGCACGCAGTTCACCGCTGTGATGGAGGCGATACGGGAGCCCCGCATCGGCTCGGGCGGCCACGGACCCGGCCCTCCCACGTCCTGGCCGACAAGGGCTACAGCTCCAAGGCGATCCGCACCTGGCCCAGGCGCCGCGACATCGGCCACACCATCCCCGAACGGTCCGACCAGATCCGCAACCGTCTGCGGCGCGGCAGCCACGGCGGGCGCCCCCGGCCTTCGACAAGCAGCTCTACAAGCACCGCAACGTGATGGAACGCTGTTTCAACCGCCTGAAGCAATGGCGCGGCAACGCCACCCGTTACGACAAGACCGCCAATTCCTATCAAGCAGCCGTCACCCGCATCGCTCCTGATGCGGGCGTGACATTTGAAGACACCCCCTAGCTAGGCCGCTTCCCGCTGCTTGGAGCGGAGAATCCGGTTACGCCCGTCATGACAAGCACCGGACAGCTCTCCCCCATCGGCTCTCGCGGGGACACGGACGTACCAAATCGGCGCGATGTTCTGTGCGAACACTTGACCCGGCGGGCTGTTGCTGGCCGCCGATGGTTGCCAGATGCGGCATGTGCCTGACTTGCAGGGGTATACGCAAGCGGAGCGCCGTGCGAGCAAAGGACGCTCAGGCCCGTACAGGTGTCAACAGCGGCGCACCGACGTCAGGAGAGGTGAGCTGTGAACCCGCTGCACCCGGACGGATCGATCAGAAGTGAAATAGGCGAAGAACAGCGGATCCGCACATGCCGTGCCGCCGTCGTCGTCGAGGGCGGAGACATCAAGGCGGAGGAGCCCTCGGGGGAAGGAGCCGACGAGAACATCGTTCGGGGCGACGACTGAACCTACGTGCACCGCGCCGCCAGCACCCATTCTCCTGCACGAAGTCGCCCCGGCCGTCGTGGCATTCGCTCTCCCCCACCTCGGGACGCTGCGGAGTGACCTGACGGAGCGTCGTCGTCGCCGAGCCTTTCGGGCGGCAGCATGACGGCCGATTACGAGGGGTCGCGTCCCTCTCACTCTGGACAGTTGAGGGGGCGAGCAGATGAGCCCCCACCATGGCCTTGAGTTCTAGTGGTCGTCGCAACACCCCAGGTGAAGGGGTGCGATGGACTTCGAGATCCGGAAGAACCCGGGGGCCCGGAAGCGGGCGCGACATGGCCCGTGAGCGGGCCGCATACTTCCAGCTCATGGAGCAGGGGTACAGCACGCGGGAAGCCGCCCGAATAGTCGGCATCAACCTGCGCACCGGCAAGCGGTGGCGCAACGGCTGGCACTCACCGCCGGGCGGCCGGAAGGCAGTTCCTCCGATCTACCCGGCGCCGGGACAGGCCTCGGCGCCGGCGGAGGGCCGACCTCCCGCGCCGTCGCGGTACCTCCAGGAGCACGACCGCATCCACATCGCTGACCGGCTGCGTGAGAAGGCATCCATCCGGCAGATCGCCGCCGAGCCGGGCCGCAGCCCCTCCACCATCAGCCGGGAGATACGCCGCAACCGACGGCCTATGCCCAGGGGCGGCTCCGCCTACCAGCCCTTCCATGCCCACCGCCGTGCCGAACGGCGCCGGCCTCGGCCCAAGGTGGGCAAGATCGGAGGAGCCGGGACGGCGATCCATCACCTGCGGTGGGCTCACGAACCGCATCCGGACTCGACTGACTGTGCCCAGAGCATTCATTCCGGGGTACTGGCGAGCACGGCATGAACGACGCCGGAGGCCAAGTCGAAGTCGGCACGTACAAAGCCCTGTGCTTGGCCTAGGAGTTGTCTTCAAATGTCACGCCCACATCAGGAGCGATGCGAGGGTGACGGCGGCTTGGTAGGACTCGACGGTCTTGTCGTAGCGGGT
>NZ_JBVHZH010000071.1:0-27684 GCF_055574515.1 Streptomyces sp. NPDC029466 | reverse complement strand
CCCCCCCCCCCCCCCCCCCCCCCCCCCCCCCCCCCCCCCCCCCCCCCCCCCCCCCCCCCCCCCCCCCCCCCCCCCCCCCCCCCCCCCCCCCCCTCTCCCCCCCCCCCCCCCCCCCCCCCCCCCCCCCCCCCCCCCCCCCCCCCCCCCCCCCCCCCCCCCCCCCCCCCCCCCCCCCCCCCGCCGCAGGAACGGCTGCTGATCGACTGGACGCTGTGCCGCGGCCACGGCCTGTGCGCCGATGTCGTGCCCGGCGTCGTGAAGCTCGGCGCGGACGGCTATCCGCAGTCCGCCAGCATGCCGCTGCCGGCCCGGATGCGGCGCCGCGCCCAGCTCGCGGTGCGCCGCTGCCCCGCGCTGGCGATGCGGGTGCAGGGCGGCAACTGACGTACGGGGCAGGGCTTTTGCGCTCGGAGAAAATTCTTCGGCGGCGTTGAACGCCCGGCACCCCGGAGCGCGTATTCCCCGGGCGACGGCACCCCGCCGTCGCCCGGACCGGAACGGAACGGGCGACCGCACGGGCCACCCGGTCACCACCTCAGCAACGACGGAACCACCCACCGGCAGAGGAGACATCATGATCAATCGACGTCGTGCGGCGCTCGCGGCCGCGGCGGTCGCCACCCTGGCGCTGACCACCGCCTGCGGCAGCAGCGGCACCCAGAGCGCCCCCGGCACCACCAACGCGGACAACGTCCAGCCCGCCGGGCAGGGCACCAGCGACTACGGCTACGGCTCCTCCGGCGGCGGCTCCGGCTCCGGCGGCCAGGCGGGCGGCACCGACACCGCCGCCGGCAAGGCCCCCAAGGCCGCCGCCGCCGGGAAGCTGAAACTGAGCCAGGACGCCAAGATCGGCACGATCGTGACCGACGCCAAGGGCATGACCCTCTACCGCTTCGACAAGGACACCCCCGACCCCGCCAAGTCCAACTGCAACGGGTCCTGCGCCACCACCTGGCCCCCGGTCCCCGCCGACGGCGCCAACGCCCCGGCCGGCATCGACAAGAGCAAGCTGGGCTCGGTCACCCGCGACGACGGCGTCAAGCAGCTCACCATCGGCGGCTGGCCCGCCTACCGCTACATCAAGGACACCCAGGCCGGTGACACCAAGGGCCAGGGCGTCGGCGGCACCTGGAACGCGCTGGCCCCCGACGGCAAAAAGGCCGGCGCCCAGGAGCCCGCGGATGTCTCGGTGTTCAACCACCCCGACCTCGGCGGCATCCTCGTCGACGGCAAGGGCCGCACCCTCTACCGCTTCAACAAGGACAGCGCCTGGCCGATGAAGTTCGGCTGCAACGACGCCTGCCTGGACACCTGGAAGCCCGCCAAGCCCGCCGACCGCTCCAAGCTCAACGGCATCGCCCCCAAGCTCATCTCCACCGTCACCCGCCCCGACGGCACCCGTCAGCTGGCCGTCGACTGCTGGCCCGTCTACTGGTTCACCGGCGACGAGCAGCCCGGTGACATCAACGGCCAGGGCAAGATGGGCCTGTGGTTCGCGGTCTCCAAGGAGGGCAAGAAGATCACGACGACGCCGGAGGGCTGACCGCGGCGCCCCGCGACGGCACCCCGTCCCGCGGGAACTCGTCGTCCAGCGCCAGCACCTCGGCATCCGGCCGCCCGTCCGCGGCGCGCGGCCCCAGCCAGGTGACCGCGAGCGCCACCACCACATTCACGGTGAGCCCGACGATCCCCGCGTTCATCCCCCACACCGGGTCGTGTCCCCCGAAGACCAGGACACAGACCAGCGTGAAGCCCGCCACCAGGCCGCTCACCGCGGCGTGCAGCGTCAGCCGCCGCCACACCAGCCCCAGCAGCAGCATCGGCACGAGCTGCGCCATGCCCTCGTACGAAATCAGGGACAGCCGGACGAGGGTGTCGGGGGCGGTGTAGGTCAGCAGCAGCGCCAACGCCCCGGCCACCACCACGACCAGCTGCGACCACAGCTTCTGCCGTCCGCCCGCCACCCCTCCCCCGCCGTCCCCGGAAGCCGCCCCGGCCGCCCCCTTGTTGAGAAGGGGGATCGCGCCCAGCACACTCCTCCCCCACATCGTGCCGATGACCAGCATGAACACGGCCATCGGCACGATGGAGGAGAGGGCGGCGGCCACCCCGACCAGCCCCACGGCCCAGGCCGGAAGGGAGTCCACCACCATCCTGAACAGCGCGAGATTGGAGTCCGCACCCGTCAGACCGGGTACCACGAACAGCGCCGCCATCCCCAGCAGCATCGGCACGAACAGCAGCACGTTGTAGAACGGGAGGTACAGCGCGTTGCGGCGCAGCGCCTCGGCGTTGCGGGCACCGAGATAGCCGGCCACCGTCGTCGGAAAGATCACCACGGTCAGGGAGTTGACGAGGGTGGTGGTGACGAACCAGACCTGACCCAGACCCCCCGAGGCGTGCCCGGGGAAGGTCAGCCACTGCGGCTTCTCGGCGACGAGCCGGTCCAGGAAGGGCCCGTAGCCGTCGAAGTAGTGCAGCGGCACATAGACCGCGAGGAAGCCGAGGGTGCCGATGACGAGGACGTCCTTGAGCACCGAGACCCAGGCGCTGCCGCGCAGCCCGCTGATCACCACGAAGCCGGTGGTGACCGCGAAGCTGAGGAAATAGGCCCAGTTGATGCTGATGGCACCGTAGGAAATGGTGGCGACGACCACGCCCATGCCGGTGATCTGGAGCTGTATGTACGGCAGCAGACAGACCGTGGCGAGCAGGGCGACGGCGGCCCCGAGCCAGGGCGCGCGGTAGCGGTGCGCGATCATGTCGGTGATCCCGACCAGCCCGTGCCGGCGGGCGTAGGCCCACAGCATCGGCCCGACGACGTACCCCAGCGCATAACCGCAGGACATGTAGGCCAGCACATAGAGCACCGGGGCACCGGAGTTGTAGCCCCAGCCGGCCGCGCCGAGGTAGCTGAAGCTCGTATAGCTCTCACCGGCCATCAGCACCCAGATGAAGACCGTGCCCAGGCTCCGGCCACCCACCGACCACTCCGAGAGCCCGGCGGGCCGCCCCTTCTCCGCGCCCGTGCGCCGCACCGCGAGCAGGCCGAGGACGACGGTGAGCACCATGAAGGCGCCGAAGACGGTGGTCGCGACGGCGGCGTTCATATCCGGCCCCGCGCACGGTCGCCGCGCCGGGCCAGCCACACCGCGAGCGGGGTGGCCAGCGTCGCCAGCAGCATCCAGAAGAACAGGAACGGCAGCCCGAGCACGGTCGGCGTCACCCGGTTCACCAGCGGCAGGACCACCAGGAACAGCGCATACGGCAGCAGCAGCCACCACAGCGCGGGACGCCTTCTCGAACCCGGGGACCGGCCGCCGGGGGTCTGGTTTCTCACGACCCGAGAGCCTAGGCGGTGCCCGCCCCGGCTCACCTGGACTGTGTCGACCGCAACACGGCCCAGACCACCAGCCGGTAGGTGGACGTGTACTGCGGCGTACAGGTCGTCAGCGTCAGATAGCTGCCCGGCGTGGTGAAGCGGTAGGCGGGGTGCACGCTGCTGTACGGGACCGCGGCGAGGACCGTGCCGTCGCCGGGGGTGGTCCGCGGCAGGGTGCGCCGCACGGCATAGGTGTAGCGGGCCTCGGCGGTGTCGACGAGGACGGTGTCGCCCGGCCGCAGCCGGTCGAGGTGGCGGAACGGCTCGCCGTGGGTGTTGCGGTGCCCGGCCAGCGCGGCGTTGCCGGCCCGGCCGGGGTCCGCGCTGTGCGGATAGTGGCCCACATAGCCCCGGTTGAGGACCGCGGCCTTGCCGACGCCCTGGGCGATGGGGGCGGTGAGCCCGATCCGGGGGATGCGCAGCACGGCGTACGCCCGGTCCTCCGGCGGTGCCGGTGTGCGGCTCCGGGCGCGGCCGGGCGGACCGGCCGGCGGGGCGCTCCGCACGGCCCGCGCGCCGCCCGTGCGGCTGGCGTCCGGGGCCGGGCCGGGGGCCGGCGTCCTGGCGTCCCACTGCCGCTCCAGGCGGCCCACCTGGTCCCGTGCCGCGTGCTGCGCCTGACGGTTGGTCCACCACAGCTGGTGGACGACGAGCAGCAGCAGGACGGCGCCGAGCGTCACCGCCAGCTCCGCTCCCGTCCACAGGGCCCGCGCGGCACGGGAGCGACGGGTGCGCCGCCCCTGCACGACTACTGGTATCCGCTCCCGCACGCGGGCACCGTAAGCCCTGCGGGCGCAGGTCTCCAGAGCCGCGCACGGCCCGGCGGGCGGCGGGGGTCAGCCGCCGAAGGCGTGCGAGACGGCGTAGATGCACAGTCCGGCCAGCGCGCCGACGACGGTGCCGTTGATGCGGATGAACTGGAGGTCGCGGCCGATGTGCGCCTCGATCTTCCGGGAGGTGTGCTCGGCGTCCCAGCCGGCGATGGTGTCCGTGATCAGGGAGGTGATCTCGCTCTGATAGGTCGTCACCACATAGACGGCCGCGCCCTCCAGCCAGCCGTCCACCTTCTCCTGGAGCCGCGCCTCGCCGGCCAGCCGCCGGCCCAGGGACAGCAGCGCGGCCCGGACCCGCAGCCGCAGTTCGCTGCGCTCGTCCTCGGCGGCGGCGACGATCATCGCGCGGACCGAGCCCCAGGCCGAGGCGATCAGGTCCTGCACCTCGCCGCGCCCCAGCACCTCGGACTTGAGCCGCTCGACCTTGGCCCGGGTCTGCGGGTCGGACTTCAGATCGTCCGCGAAGTCCCGCAGGAAACGGTCGATCGCACCGCGCGCCGGGTGCTCGGGCATGTCCCGCATCTCGGTGACGAAGCGCAGCAGCTCCTTGTAGACCCGGTCGCCCACCTTGCGGTCGACGAACCGCGGGGTCCATCCCGGTGCGCCGCCGGAGACCGCGGTCATCACGGAGTCGGCGTGCAGGACCAGCCAGTCGTGGGCGCGGGAGACGACCAGGTCCACCACCCGCCGGTGGCCGCCCTCCGCGACGACCTTGTCCAGCAGGGTGCCGACACCGGGGGCGATCTCCTGGGCGTGCGCCCGGCGGGTGATCGCCTCCCCGACCACCGCCTGCACATCGGAGTCGCGCAGCACGGTCAGGGCGCCGCGCAGCGCGGTGGAGACCTCCTCGGTGACCCGGTCGGCGTTCCGGGGCTCGGCGAGCCAGCCGCCGAGCCGACGGCCGATACCGACGGAGCGCAGCCGGCGGCGGACGACCTCGGCGGAAAGGAAGTTCTCTCCGACGAAATCCCCCAGACTCTGACCCAGTTGGTCCTTTTTGGTGGGAATGATCGCAGTGTGCGGAATGGGCAGCCCCATCGGCCGCTTGAACAGCGCGGTGACCGCGAACCAGTCGGCCAGCGCACCGACCATCCCGGCCTCCGCCGCCGCCGCGACAAACCCGGTCCAGCCGCCCGCCCCGGCGGATTCGGCCCATTTCGCCAGCACATAGACCACGGCGACGGCCAGCAGCATGCCGGTGGCCAGCGTCTTCATCCGGCGCACCGCGCGCCGGCGCTCCTCGTCGGCGACACCGAGGACGAACCCGCCGGCCGGCCCGGGGGCCGCCGCGCCCGCCACCGGCGCCCGCTCCGCCTGAGGTGCCGTGTCCGCTTCTGTCCGTTCCATCCGCTCCACCGCTCCCACCGTGCCCCCCACCGTCCCTACGGCCTATCCTGCTCCGCACGCCGGCCACCGTTCCGGCCGTAGTCCCACTGTGACCTACTCCTGGAACGAACCACGAGTTCCCCGCGTCCATGCCGTGGAGGCATCGAACGGGGCGCCGGGCGGCGTCCCCGAGGTCCGTGGGATCATGAAGGACCGATCGGACCGCAACGGTGCCGCTGATCATCCGCTGCCCTTGCCCGCCCGGAGCGTGCTGCTCCGCTTTACCCAGGAGACCCCTCCCGCATGAAGAAAAGTGTGGGTTACTCCCTGCTCGCCGGTCTGGCAGCAGTGGTGGTACTGATCTCGACCGCGATATTCGTCGGCTTCGGCGGCGAGGACGGCGGTCCGGGCACCTCCCCGCACAAGCCACGCGACCCCGCGGCCCCCGCGGTCTCCGGACAGTGGGTCGGCACCTGGTCGGCGGCCGCCGCGGCCGCCGAGCCCGGCACCCTGAACGGCTACGCGGGCATGTCGATACGCAATGTCGTGCACACCAGCGTCGGCGGCTCCGGCGTCCGCATCCAGCTCTCCAACCTCTACGGCACCCGCCCGCTGGTGGTCAGCCACGCCTCGCTGGCGCTGGCCGCGGCCCCCAGCAACCCCACCGCCGCGAGCGGCACCATGCGGCGGCTGTCGTTCGGCGGCAAGCCCGCGGTGACCATCCCGGCGGGCGGCGCGGTCACCAGCGACCCGGCCCGGCTGAAGGTGCCCGGCGACGCGGACCTGCTGGTCACCACGTACTCGCCGTCCCCCTCGGGCCCGGCCACCTACCACCCGTACGCCCGGCAGACCTCCTACCTGGCGCGCGGCGACCGGGCCGAGGACGCCACCGGCGCCGCCTACACCGAGCAGAGCCCGTACTGGCGGTATCTGACGGGTGTGGACGTGTGGAGCACCCAGGCCCGCGGCTCGGTCGTCGCCATCGGCGACTCGATCACCGACGGCATCACCTCCACCGCCGGTGCCAACCACCGCTGGACGGACTTCCTCGCCGCCCGGCTGCGCACCGAGCCCGGCGCGCCCCGCTACGGCGTCCTCAACCAGGGCATCAGCGGCAACCGGCTGCTGGTCAACGGCAGCCGGTTCTCGCCCAACAACGGGCCCAGCGTGCTGTCCCGGCTGGAGCGCGACGCACTGTCACGTACCGGAGTGAAGGCGGTGATCGTCGAGATCGGGCTGAACGACCTGTTCAAGACGCCGCGTCAGCTCGACCCGGAGAAGATCGTCGGCGGGATGCGGCAGATCGTCCGTGAGGCGCACGCCCGCGGTCTGCGCGTCACCGGCAGCACCCTGACGCCGTTCGGGGGACACCGCGGCTACTCCAACCAGCTGAATTCGGTCCGCGAACAGGTCAACCGCATCATCCGCTCCGGCACCGTCTACGACGAGGTCGTGGACTTCGACGAGGCGCTGCGGGACCCGGCGTCGCCGGGGCGGCTGCGCCCCGAGTACGACTCCGGTGACCACCTCCACCCGAGCGACGAGGGCTTCCGGGCGATGGCCTACGCCGTGAACCTCGCCCACCTCAAGCAGTCGGCCGCCGCCGCGCTGTAACACCAACGGAGCAGACCGCCGCCCCGAATTCAGCCCGCGGGGGCGGCGGGGCAGGCGGGCCCCAGGGCGAGCCGCCCGGGACGCGGTGGTCCGGCACGCGGTGGTCCGGCAGGCCCCCCGGCGACGGCGTCGTCCGGTGCGGGAGGAGACTGAGCGGCATGGCCATGGTGAAAGGCATCGATGCCCGCGGCATGCAGCACTGTGAGACGACGGCGCTGGGCGTGCTGCTGCGGCACGAGGGACTCGACCTGTCCGAGCCCATGCTGTTCGGGCTCGGCTCCGGGCTGTCCTTCATCTACTGGGACAGCAAGAGCATGGGCTTTCCCTTCCTGGGAGGCCGGGTCAAGCCGTTCGAGCTCACCAGGAACCTGGCCGCCGTACTCGGGCTCGGTCTTCAGGTCGGGGAGACCACCTCCCCGCGCAAGGCGTGGCAGAACGTGGCGGCACCCCTCGACGCCGGCCGACCGGTCGGCCTTCAGCTCGACAGCTACCACCTGGACTACTTCAGCACCAAGGTGCACTTCGGCGGGCACATCGTGGCCATGTACGGCTACGACGACCAGGACGCCTATCTGGTGGACACCGCCCCTCAGGGCGGAGCCGTCTCCACCGGCCTCGCCGGACTGGCCAGGGCCAGGGCCGAGCGCGGCCCCATGACCGCCAGGCACCGTTCCTTCACCCTCACCGCGCCCGGCGACCTGACGCCGCCCCAGGACCGGATCATCCCCGCGATCAAGAGCTGTGCGGACGCCTTCCTGAACCCGCCCATCGCGAACCTGGGCCACCGGGGCATCCAGAAGACCGCCCAGCAGGTGCCGAAGTGGCGGGAGCGCAGCGGCAATCCGCGGGAGGACCTGGCACGGACCGCCGTCCTCATGGAGCAGGCCGGCACCGGCGGCGCCCTGTTCCGCAATCTCTACCGGGACTTCCTCGCCGAATGCGCCCAGCTGATCGACAGCGGCCACCTGCGCACCGGCCACCGCCTGTATACCGAGGCCGCCACCCTGTGGACCCAGGTGGCCGCACTCATCGCGGCAGCAGGCGAATCCGGCGACGGCGAGAACCTCACGCAGGCCGGCTCCCTGCTCCACGAGCTCTCGCGCATCGAACGCGAGGCGATGCAGGCACTGAGCATGCTCTAGGGGCCGGTCCGTGCCGGGCACCGCGACACGTGCCGGGCACCGCAACACGTGCCGGGCACCGCGAGCCAGGCGGGACCTCGACGACAGGCCCTAGTCCAGCTCCTTGCGCCCGTCCTCCTTCAGGCGGCGCCGCTCCTCCTTCAGGCGGCGGCGCTCGGCCCTGGGCAGCTTGCGTTCGACGCTGACGCCGCCCATCAGGGCCAGGCCCTTGACGATGACCCGGGGCGCGCCGGGCTCGGCCCCTTCCCCGTCCTCCCGCGCGTCGAAGCCGCCCATGATGCCGAGCCCGCGGACGTCGATATCGACGCCCGGCGGCACCACGATCTGCACCCCGCCCATGAGCGCCCAGCACGTGATCACGACCTCCGGGCCGGCGAAGTTCGCCTCGCGCAGGTCGATCTCGCCGCCGCCCATGACGCCGACGGCCGTGAAGCGCCGGCCGATCGTCCACCGGCCCTTGCGCTGGAAGCCGCCCATGATGCCGACGCCCAGCGCGGAACCTTCCGTGCCGCTCACGATCCGCTCCGACCACCGCGCCGGCGCGCCGCTCTCCTTGCGCAGCGACAGCGGCGCCGGGGCCGCCGCGGCCACCGGCAGATCGGCGGTGAGCGGCGCCAACTCCCCGTAGGTACGGGCCCGGTAGGCCGCGTCCAGCCGCTCGTCGAACTCCTCCATCGCCAGCCGCCCCTCCGCGACGGCGTCCCGCAGGATCTCGGCGACCCGCTCACGGTCGGTGTCGGAAGCGCGCAATTCCGGGAGGTCTTCAGTCATACGGCCACATTAGAGGGCGCCAGGCGCCTTGCCGCCGTCCTCCGCGACATCCCGGCGCGTGCCACCGCCCGCGTACAGCTCGGCGATCAGGGTCTCGATGTCCGGCTCCCGCACCGACAGATCCACCAGCGGATAGCGCGCGGCGACCGCCGCGACCAGCGGCGCCGCGCTCTGCGACGCCGGGAACGCCAGCCACTGCCGGGGCCCGTCCACCCGGACCGTACGGGCGCCCGGTACGCCCTCGATCGGCGGTAGTTCCCGCGCCAGGTCCACCACCAGCGTCCGCTCGCCGTCACCGGCCGCCCGCAGCCCGTCGAGCCCGCCGTCGTACACCAGACGGCCGTGGTCGATGACCATCACCCGGCGGCACAACTGCTCGATGTCGGTGAGGTCATGGGTGGTCAGCAGGACCGTGGTGCCCCGCTCGGCGTTCACCTCGCGCAGGAACTCGCGCACCTTCGCCTTGCTGATCACATCGAGGCCGATGGTCGGCTCGTCCAGATACAGCACCTCGGGGTCGTGCAGCAGCGCCGCCGCGATATCGCCGCGCATCCGCTGCCCCAGCGACAGCTGCCGTACGGGCACGGTCAGCAGCGGGCCCAGGTCCAGCAGGTCGACACAGCGCTCCAGGTTGGCGCGGTAGGTGCGGTCCGGGACCCGGTACATCCGCCGCACCAGCTCGTACGAGTCCTTCAGCGGCAGGTCCCACCACAGCGTGGTGCGCTGCCCGAAGACCACCCCGATCCGGCGGGCGAGCCGGGTCCGCTCCCGTGCCGGGTCGATGCCGGCGATCCGCAGCCGCCCGCCGCTGGGGACGAGGATGCCCGTCAGCATCTTGATGGTGGTGGACTTCCCGGCGCCGTTCGGCCCGATGTAGCCGACCATCTCGCCGCGCGGCACCCGGAAGGAGATGCCGTCCACGGCCCGGACCTCCTGCCGCACCCGCCGCAGCCGGCCGGCCTTGCGCCGCACCGAGAAGACCTTCTCGACGCCGTCGACCTCGATCAGCTGCTCCGCAGCGGCAGCACCGCTCATCCCGCCCACTCCTTCGTCGTCCCGTTCGCGGCCCGTCCCGTGAGGCGCCCTCAGCTGCCGGTGCTCCGGTACCCCCGCAGCCCCAGCCGCCACGCCAGCCCGGCCCCCGTACACATCAGCGCCGCCACTACCGGCCCCAGGAAGTCCACCCAGCCCGGCAGCCCCAGCGGGTCGGGCCGGCCCAGCAGCCGCAGCGCGGGCAGCCAGTTCACGAAGGCCAGCGGTACGAGGTAGGTGACCCCGCGCACCAGCTCCTTGGCGAACACCGTCGGCGGGTACTGCAGCAGCGCATTGCCGCCGTAGGTGAAGGAGTGCTGCACCTGGGCCGCGTCCTGCGCCCAGAACTGGAAGGCGGCCCCGGCGGTGAAGACCGCCGCGAAGATGGCCGTGCCGCACACCGCCATCATGGGCACCATCAGCACCCGCCCCACCGTCCAGTCCACCTCGACACGGGGCAGCGCCCAGCCGAGCACCAGCAGCGCCTGGGTGATCCGGCCCACCCGGCGCAGCGCGAAGCGGTCCGCCGCGATCTGCGCGAACACTGGCACGGGGCGCAGCAGCAGCGTGTCGAGGGTGCCGTCCCTGATCCGCAGGCCCAGCCCCTCGATGCTGCCCAGCAGCAGATCCGCCAGGCCCAGCGCGAGCCCGGACGTGCCGTACAGGAAGGCCACTTCGGGCAGCGAGAAGCCGCCGAGGGCCTCGATCTGCGAGAACATCAGCATGATCGCGACGAAGTCCAGCCCGTTGGCGGCGAAGCTGCCGACCGTCATCATCACGAACGAGGTCCGGTAGGCGAGGGTGGAGCGCACCCACATCCGGACGATCAGCCCGTACGCGGCCAGCCCCCACGCCGCCTCCGCCGCCCGCCCGCGTCCGCCCCGGCCCGGCACCGCCGTCCGCCCGCTAGCCACCGTGCACCACCACCTTGCGGGTCGCCGCCGACTGCACCAGACGGCCCAGCGCCAGCAGCGCCCCCGCCCACCCCGCCTGGAACACCAGCCCCCGCACCAGGGCGTCACCGCTGCGGACACCCATCAGCACATCGGCCGGCACCTGAAGGATCGCCGCCCACGGCAGCAGCTGGACGACCTCCCCGAAGCCGCCGGGGAAGACCCGCAGCGGCAGCACCATCCCCGTGAAGAACATGCAGGCCAGCCCGCTGATCAGGGCCAGTCCCGAGCCGTCGAGGAGCCAGAACGACGCCAGCGCGACGAGATACCGCAGCGCGAAACTCACCAGCACCCCGAACAGCACCGACAGCAGAAAACAGCCCCAGGTCAGCGCATCGCCGGGCAGCGCCAGCGGGAAGACCAGGGCGCCCACCGCCATCGGCGCCACCCCGCGGCCGAGCAGCTGGAGCCCGGCCCGCCCCAGATCCGCGGCCAGCCACCACAGCTGGAGATCCGCGGGCCGGTAGAGGTCCACCGCGATATCGCCGGTACGGATCCGCTCCTGGAGCTCGTCCAGCCCGCCGCCGCCCATCAGCGCCGCGGTGGCCAGCAGCGCCTGCCCGGTCCAGACGAACGTCAGTGCCTGCGCCTGGTCGTAGCCGCCCAGGTGCGGCCGCTCGTCCCACAGCGCGAGGTAGGTGTAGGCGATGATGAAGCCGAAGACGGTGTTGGTGAACACCCCCGCCACGGTGGCGATCCGATAGGTGGCGTACCGCCGGAAGCTGCCGGCCGCCACCGCCGCGTACACCACGCCGTGCTCCCCCCAGCCCCGTTTCCGTCGGACGCGCAAAGCACCGGAGCCTAAGTCGCGGGCACGGCGGGCACCATCGAATTATCACCGCTTCGGGTGAGCCGTGGGCGCCATTCAGCCGGTCAGGTGGCGGTCCGCGGTGCGCGCCACCTCCGGAGACCGGGACGCATGATGCGAGAGTTTCCCCGCGGGCGGCAGTTGCTCTTCCCGGCGTACCGCGCGCAATCCCCCGACACGACACCGTCCGTCGCAGTACAACCTCCGGCGGCGGCCGAGGAGTCCATACCGACATGAGCGGACAACGCACGGGCTGGCGCCGTGTCCTCCCCACCTGGCGCACGGTGCTGGGCACCGGGCTGCTGTTCCTGCTGCTCGTCGTCGGCGGGATGATCGCCGGCTATCTGCTCGTCGGCATCCCGCCGGCCAACAGCGCCGCCAAGGCCCAGAGCAACATCTACCTCTACTCCGACGGCTCCGAGCTGGCCCACGACGGTGAGGTCAACCGGCAGAACGTCACCCTCAGCCAGATCCCCAAGTCCGTCCAGCAGGCCGTACTCGCCGCCGAGGACCGCGACTTCTACTCCGAGTCCGCGGTCGACCCCGCCGCGATGGTCCGGGCCGCCTGGAACACCCTGACCGGCAAGGGCAAACAGTCCGGCTCCACCATCACCCAGCAGTACGTGAAGAACTACTACCTCGGCCAGGAACAGACCGTCACCCGCAAGGCCAAGGAGTTCTTCATCGCCATCAAGCTGGACCGCGAGGTGAGCAAGGACAAGATCCTGGAGGGCTACCTCAACTCCAGCTACTACGGCCGCAACGCCTACGGCATCCAGGCCGCCGCCCGCTCCTACTACGGCCGCGACGCGGAGCAGCTGACCACCGCCCAGGGCGCCTATCTCGCGTCCCTCCTCAACGCCCCCAGCGCCTACGACCTCACCGCCCACCCCGAGAACCGGCCGCGGGTGCTGGCGCGTTGGCACTACGTGCTGGACGGCATGGTCAAGAAGAAGTGGCTCACCCGCGCCGAACGGGCCGCGCTGGAGTTCCCCGCGACCCGGCGCGCCAAAGCGTCCCCCGGACTGTCCGGGCAGCGCGGCTACCTCGTCGAGGCCGTCAAGAACTACCTCTTCGACCACCACATCCTCGACGAGGACACCCTGCGCGGCGGCGGCTACCGCATCACCACGACCATCGGCAAGAAGCGCCAGAACGCCTTCGTCAAGGCGGTCAACACCCGGGTGATGGACCGGCTCGACGACTCCCGGAAGGTCGACCGCTACGTCCGGGCCGGCGGCGCCTCCATCGACCCCGCGAGCGGCCGGGTGGTGGCCCTCTACGGCGGTATCGACTACGCCAAGCAGTACGTCAACGGCGCCACCCGGCGGGACTACCAGGTCGGCTCCACCTTCAAGCCGATCGTCTTCGCCGCCGCCGTCGCACACGGCTCCACCACCCAGGACGGCACCCGGATCACCCCGAACACCGTCTACGACGGCACCAACAAGCGGATGACGGTCAGTCACGGCCGGCCCACCGGCTTCGCGCCCGCCAACGAGGACGACCGCTCCTACGGCCCGATCACCGTCACCGAGGCCACCGACAAGTCCGTCAACGCCGTCTACGCCCAGATGGGCATCGACGTCGGCCCGGCCAAGGTCAAGGCCACCGCCGCCGACCTGGGCATCCCCGCCCGGACCCCCAGCCTCGCCGCCTCCCAGGGCGCCGTCTCGCTGGGCACCGCCACCCCCAGCGTCCTGGACATGGCCCAGGTCTACGCCACCCTCGCCCACCACGGCAGCCACCGGCCGTACACCCTGGTCGACAAGGTCACCAAGAGCGAGGAGGAGATCGAACTGCCCGAGCGCGAGGAGACCAGGGCCGTCCCCAGGCCGGCCGCCGACACCACCACCGCGATCCTGCGCGGCGTCGTCGACGGCGGCACCGGCACCGCCGCCCAGGGTGCCGGGCGGCCCGCGGCCGGCAAGACCGGCACCGCCGAGGAGGACAAGGCGGCCTGGTTCGCGGGCTACACCCCCGAACTCGCCACCGTCGTCGCGGTGCTGGGCCAGAACCCGGAGAGCGCCGCACAGGAGCCGCTGTACGGCGCGGGCGGCCTGTCACGGGTCAACGGCGGTGACTACCCCGCCCAGATCTGGGCCGACTACACCGCGGCCGCGCTGGAAGGCCGCCCGGTCCGCGACTTCGACCTCCAGCTGGAGGCGGGCGCGGAGCCGTCCTCGCCCGAGCCCTCCAGCAGCGACTCGCTGTCGCCCAGCGCCTCGGACAGCGCGTCCACCGACCCGACGGACTCGCCCACCGACCCCGCGCCGCCCACCGTCGGCCCCACCCGGCCGACGGTCACGCCCCCCACCCCGACCGCCCCCACCGAACCCGGGCCGACCACACCCCCGACCGATGACTTCCCCACGGTCCAGCCCCAGAGCGATGTCCTGGAGCGGCAGATGGGGTGGGGGTGGGGCGGATAGCGGGGCGGGCACGGCGCGGCCCGCGCACCGGCCGGGCGTCAGTGCCCCGACGTCGCCTTGAGCCCGACCACCGCCACCAGCAGCAGACAGATGAAGAAGATCCGGGCCGCGGTAGCCGGCTCGCCGAGCACCGTCATGCCGACGACCGCCGCCCCGGCCGCCCCGATGCCGACCCACACGCCGTAGGCGGTGCCGATCGGCAGGGTCCGGGCGGCGTACGAGAGCAGCAGCATGCTGGTGACGATGCCCGCGCCGGTGAACACACTGGGCCACAGCCGGGTGAAGCCGTCGGTGTACTTCATGCCGACCGACCAGCCGACCTCCAGCAGACCGGCGACCACGATCAGGATCCAGGCCATGACGGCACCTCCGCGAAAGAGCTTCAACAGGGGTGCGTCGTCTTGTCCTGACCCGGTACGGCGCGTCTCGTCGGGTGGGTTCCGAGGCTAGCAAAGGGCAGCGAAACGGGCGGTGACCCCGGTCACCGCCCGCGAGAACCCCCTGGCCGGGGGCGTACCGGCTACAGATACAGCCCGGTCGAGTCCTCCGCGCCCTCCAGCCGCTCCGCGGCCACCGCATGCAGATCGCGCTCCCGCATCAGCACATACGCCACGCCGCGCACCTCGACCTCGGCCCGGTCCTCCGGGTCGTACAGCACCCGGTCCCCGACCTCCACGGTCCGCACGTTCTGCCCGACCGCGACCACCTCGGCCCAGGCCAGGCGGCGGCCGACCGCCGCGGTCGCGGGAATGACGATGCCCCCGGTCGAGCGGCGCTCGCCCTCGGGGATGTCCGTCCGGACCAGCACACGGTCGTGCAGCATCCGGATCGGCAGCTTGTCGTGGGTGTCCTTGGTGTTATTCGGGCTCACGGCACGACCGTACCTGCCCGGCGCCGCCCGGCACGCACCGCGGCCCGCCCCGGGCCCGCCCGCGGCGGCCTACCGGCCCGGTACTAGCAACGCCGCCTGGCGCGCAGCGTCAGCAGGCCCACCACGGCCACGCCCACCATCGCCACCGGAATGATCCGCTCCAGCCGCGGCGCCCCGTCCTCCGACACCAGCTGCGCCCGCACATCCGTCACCGCGCGGTTGGCGGCCACATAGGCCCGCCCCGCCGTACGGTCCATGGCGGCCGCCGCCCTGGCCTTCGCATCATCCATGATCGTCTTCGGGTGCAGCCGCACACCGATCTCGTCGAGCGTGACGGCGAGCTCCTGCCGCCTGCGGACGATGTCCGCCTCGATCTGCGCCGGGGTCCTGGCTTCCGCCACCGCGCTGCCTCCGTCGTCTCGCGCCGATGCGTACGGGGCCGGACTCGTGGTCCCGTACGGAACCGGCCACACCACTGACTGCCGATTCGTCATGGACAGTCTGTCAGCTCGGCCCCCCACACGCCCCACAGCACCCCCGTTTCGCGGCGCCGGGACGCCCCCGGCACCATGCCGCGCCCCGGCTGGCTAATGTCGGGGCGTACGGACCCACGCGAAGGAGAACCATGAGCGAGCGCAGCGAGCGAATCGTGGAGAGGTGCGCGCATCGCGAATGCGTGCGCGCCGAGCGAAGCGAGGCGGGCGCATGAGCGAGCGACTTCAGCCCGGCGACACCGCACCGGCCTTCACCCTGCCCGACGCGGACGGCAAGCAGGTCTCGCTCGCCGACCACAAGGGCCGCAAGGTCATCGTCTACTTCTACCCGGCCGCCCTGACTCCCGGCTGCACCAAGCAGGCCTGCGACTTCACCGACAACCTCGACTTCCTGGCCGGCCACGGCTACGACGTCATCGGCATCTCCCCCGACAAGCCGGAGAAGCTCGCCAAGTTCCGCGAGAAGGAAGAGCTCAAGGTCACCCTCCTCGGCGACCCCGACAAGACGGTCCTGGAGTCCTACGGCGCCTTCGGCGAGAAGAAGCTCTACGGCAAGACCGTCACCGGCGTCATCCGCTCCACCGTCATCCTCGACGAGGACGGCAAGGTCGAGCGCGCCCTCTACAACGTCAAGGCCACCGGCCACGTCGCGAAGATCATCAAGGACCTGGGACTGTAACCACGAGCTCGGGCACCGCCCGGTCCGGGAGCTCCAACACGGCCTCGGCGCCGCCGTCCGCGGCGGCGCCGAAGTCCAGCCGGGCGCCCAGCACCTCCGCCTGGCCGGCCGCGATCGTCAGCCCCAGACCGTGCCCGGTCCCCCGCTCCGGCGCGGCCGTACGGAACCGCCGCGGCCCCTCGGCACACAACTCCGCCGGATACCCCGGACCGTGATCACGCACCACGATCCGCGCACCGGCCACCACCACCTCGATCGGCGGCTTGCCGTGCTTGGCCGCGTTCGCCAGCAGATTCACCAGCACCCGCTCCACACGGCGCCGGTCCGTCTCCACGATCCGCGGCTCCCCCTCCACGGACACCGACACCTCGTCCGCCTCGTCGACCCCGCGCTGCCGCGCCGCCCGCTGCACGATCCCGCGCACCAGCGACGGCAGCTCACAGGCGTCCAGATCGGCCCGCTCCACCCCCGCGTCCAGCCGGGACACCTCCAGCAGATCCTCCACCAGCCGCCGCATCGCCTGCGCCCGGTCCCGCACCAGCTCCACCGCCCGCGGCTGCGGCAACAACTCCGCGGCCGCCACCAGACCGGCCACCGGCGTCCGCAGCTCATGCGCCACATCCGCGGTGAACTCCCGCTCCGCCTCCACCCGCGCCGCCAGCGACGTCGCCATGTGATGCACGCTGCGGCCCAACTCGGCGACCTCGTCCCGGCCGTTGCTCGCCAGCGCGTCCGCGTCCGGCGCCGCCCCCGCCGCGATCCGCCGCGCCGCCGCCGCACTCAGCCGCAGCCGCCGCGACAGCCGCTGCGCCACGAACCACGACACCCCCGCCATCAGCGTGACCGTGCCGCACCCCGCGATCAGCAGCGCCCGGTCCAGCGCCAGCTGCGCCGGATCGTCATCCGGATACGCCGCCGACACCGACAGCGACCGCGCCGGCCTGCCCCCGTCGCCGCCGCCGACCCCGGTCGCCGCCCACACCCGCGGATCCCCACCGCCGCTGACATACGTCCCCGACTGGTTCCGGAACACCGCCTCCCGCAACGGCCGCGGCAGGTCTTCATCGTTCAGCTGCGCCCCCAGCGCCAGCGTGCCGTCCCGCTCGAAGATCTGCAGCGCCGAACTCAGCCGGTCGTCCTGATACGCCCGCGCCGACCGCTTCCGCTCCGCATCCGCTATGTGGTGCACGGCGAACCCGAGCACCACCACGGCCAGCGCGGTCATACAGGAAATGGCCAGCGCGATCCGGCCCCGAATGCCCATCACGCGAGGGTGTACATCTCCGTCGTGTCACCGAGCGGCGTGGACCCCTCGTACGTCACCTCCAGGCCGGTGAAGGCCAGCTCCCCGCCGACCCGCTCCGGGTCCCGCAGACGGAAGGTGGCCGGGAACCCGGCATCCGCGCCCGCCCCGGCGTCCGACTTCTCCACCTGCACCACACCCACCCCCAAGGCCTCCCGCGCACCGTAGTACTTCCACGTGATCGCGGTCGCCACCATCTCCGCATCCTCGCAGGTCAGCGTGATCACATGCGGTTTGGTCACCGGATTGCCGCGCCCGCAGTCCCGGACCCCCGGCAGCCCTCCGGACGAGGTACCGGCGTCCTTCACGTCCTGCACCGCCGACGTCTTCGGCGCGGCATCCACCGCCGACGCACGGTCCGACACCTGCCCGAGCCACACCCCACCGGCCGCCAGCACGGTCACCGCGACAAAGGCCGCCAGCGCGGTACGCCCCCGGCCCCAGCGGGCCCGTTCGCGGTCCGTCATCACGCTCTCCTCCCGGGGACGACACCCCGTACCCCCACAGCAAACACGAATGCCGCGTCCTGTGCTGCCACTCTCCCGTCCCCGCGACACAGGCTGATTGCCTCAACGCTGCGGTGGGCACTCGGCTGTGTACCAGTCCTGTAACAAGGGCCGCCGCACCCCTGGCGCGCCCCCGCCGCGGCCCTGCCACGGCCCCGCTCCGGTGCTCCGGACGGCCCAGCCGCGCAGGACGTACCGCAATTCCTCCGGCCAGAGTGGTTTGATTCGCGCTCCACTGCGCAGGCGCACCTGTCGTAATCCCACCGCGCACCCCGCGCTGACCGACCGAGAGGACCGCCTCGTGCCGACCGGCAGCACCGGAGCCGACCCCGCTCCCGACCAGGACCGGGAAGCGCTCAAGCGCCACCGGGTGCTCTTCCGTGCCGTCGCGCGGCGCAAGAACCCCAGACTGCGGCGCACCGACATCACCGTCACCGACGAACGGGTCGTCAAGCGCGCCGTGAAAGCCGCCGCGCTCGGCAACGCCATGGAATGGTTCGACTTCGGGATCTACAGCTACCTCGCGGTCACCATCGGCGCGGTCTTCTTCCCCGGCGGCAGCGGCACCACCCAGCTGCTGTCATCCTTCGCGACCTTCGCCGTGGCCTTCCTCGTACGCCCCCTCGGCGGCGCCTACTTCGGCCCGCTCGGCGACCGCATCGGCCGCAAGAAGGTCCTCGCCCTCACCATGATCATGATGGCGCTGGGCACCCTCTGCATCGGTCTGATCCCGTCCTACGCCACCATCGGCTTCTGGTCGCCCGTCCTGCTCATCCTCTTCCGCCTGGTGCAGGGCTTCTCCACCGGCGGCGAATACGGCGGCGCCTCCACCTTCATCGCCGAGTACGCCCCCGACAAGAAGCGCGGATTCTTCGGCAGCTTCCTGGAGATGGGCACCCTCATCGGCTACACCGGCGCCGCCGGCATCGTGCTGCTGCTCAACACCACCCTCGGCGACGAGGCCATGCTCAACTGGGGCTGGCGCCTGCCGTTCCTGATCGCCGGCCCGCTCGGCCTGGTCGGTCTCTACCTCCGGGTCAAGCTCGACGAGACCCCCGCCTTCCAGAAGTTCGAGGCCGCCCGGACCCACGGCGGCGGCAACTCCGCCGTCGAGACCGAGGCGGAGTTCTCGCACCTCTCCGAGAACGCCCCCAAGAAGAAGATCGGCGAGATCTTCACCCAGCAGTGGCCCACCCTCATCCTCTGCATCGCCCTGGTCGGCGCCTACAACATCACCGACTACATGCTGCTGTCGTACATGCCGACCTACCTGACGGACACCCTCCACTACGAGGAGTCCCACGGCCTGCTGATCCTCCTCGCCACCATGGCCGTCCTGATGTGCATCCTCAGCACCGTCGGCAAACTCAGCGACCACTACGGCCGCAAGCCCCTGCTGATGTCCGGCATGCTCGGCTTCTTCGTCCTCGCGATCCCGGCCTTCCTCCTCGTCAAGCAGGGCAGCCTCCCCGCGGTCTGCGCCGGTATGGCCCTCCTCGGCCTCTCCCTGGTCTGCCTCCTGGGCACCATGTCCGCCGCCCTCCCCGCCCTCTTCCCCACCAACGTCCGCTACGGCTCCCTCTCCATCGGCTACAACCTGGCGGTCTCCCTCTTCGGCGGCACCACCCCCCTGGTCATCACCGCCCTCATGGACGTCTTCGACAAGAACGTGATGGTCCCCGCCTACTACACGATGGGCGCCGCCCTCGTCGGCGTCATCGCCGTCGCCTGCATGAAGGAAACCGCCCAACAGCCCCTCGAAGGCTCCCCGCCCTCCGTCGCCACCAAGCAGGAGGCCGTCGAACTCATCGAGGCCCAGACCCCGGAACCACGCTTCTGACCTGCGGGACAGGACGTCGAGGGGCCCGGGGAATCTCTCCCCGGGCCCCTCGACTCTTCTCGGAGCCTCCTTCCCGAACCTCTTTCCCGAATCTCCTTCCGACGCGGCGTAACCGGCTCTGCGTTCGATCGTTGTTCCGTTCGAGAGAGCGCACGGGTGGGCCTGGTGCGCGGAACGGGGGGAGCATGCCGGTCAGTCCGTACACCCGGGAGCGATTGGAGGAGGCGGCCGCCTCCTCGCGGACGCTGTCGGAGGCATTACGCAAGCTCGGGGTGGATCCGAAGGGGACCTCGCGGCGGTACCTCCATGACCGAATGAGGTCAATGGACGTTGATACTTCGCACTTCGAGCGTGAAGGGACGCGCTGGACCAAGGAGCTCCTTGAGGATGCGGTGGCACTCTCGACGAACATGTGCGAGGTCTTACGACGGCTCGGTCTTGACCCCGTAGGCGGTCAGCACACCCACATCAGCCGACGCATCCAGAACCTGGGCATCGATACGTCGCACTTTTCTCCGGTCGGCCGCAGAAAAACCAAGGCTCGTCGGCGGTGCAGCCCCGAGGAACTGCTCGTGCACGCAGAAAACCCCGGTCGACGCATGCCGAGCCACCGGCTCAAAGCTGCCATGCTCGCGCTCGGGGCGGACGAGCGTTGCGCCGTCTGCCGCACCGGGCCCGTCTGGCGCGATCGCCCGCTGCCGCTGGAGGTCGATCACATCGACGGAAACTGGCGTAACAACTGTAGGGAGAATCTTCGGTTTCTGTGCCCCAACTGCCACTCCGCCACGGATACCTACCGGGGGCGCAACAAGGGCATCTGTCCCCGGAACACCGGAGCGCCGCAATGAGCGACAGCATCCGCTACACCCGGGCGTTGTTGACCGAGGCCGCAAGGCGTTGCACGGACATTGACGAAGTCATCGCGTTCTGCGGTGGCCGCTCCTACCATCAGCTGCGGCGGCATCTGTTCAGACGCTTCGAGCACTTCGGAATCGACGTTTCCCACTTCAAGCCCGTCGCACGGCGCGCCACTCATCTTCGCCGCCCCAGCAGGGACGACCTCCAGAAAGCCGTCAGCGCCTCTTCTTCCATCGCCGCTGCCCTGCGGTATCTGGAAAAGCCCGATAACTCTCGCGGTCGCTCGCTGTTCCATCAATGGGTATCCGACCACGGCATCGACACGAGTCACTTCCTGGGACAGGCACATATGCGCGGGAAGCCGGGGACCACACCGGTCAAGGGTCCTGAGCAGATACTCGTGAAGCACCGCGGGAAACGCCGGACAAGAACCGTGCTGCTACGGCGAGCCCTGCGGCAGGTCGGCGTGCCGGAGAGATGTGCCGAATGCGGGGCAGGCCCCGCATGGCACGGCAAGCCCATGACCCTGGAGATCGACCACATCAACGGCGACTGGCGTGACGACCGTCAGGAGAATTTGCGGTTTCTCTGCCCCAACTGCCACGCGGTCACCGACACTTGGTGCCGGGGCGGCCGACACCAGCGGTAGACCTCACGCTGCGTCCGACCAACAAGTACCATGGCCGTGGCAAGCGGCCGTGATGGAATTGGCAGTCATGCTGGCTTTAGGTGCCAGTGGGGTAACACCCGTGAGGGTTCGAGTCCCTCCGGCCGCACACCTTGGATACGAAGGCCCGGCCCGTCGAACCGCGGAGCCGGGCCTTCCCCTTCCCGTACGGAAGACCTCAGCCCAGCAACTCCCGTACCACCGGTACCAAGGCCCGGAAGGCCTGGCCGCGGTGGCTGATGGCGTTTTTTTCGGCGGGGGTCAGTTCGGCGCAGGTACGGGTGTCGCCGAGGGGCTGGAGGATGGGGTCGTAGCCGAAGCCGCCGGTGCCGGTGGGGGCGTGGCGGAGGGTGCCTTCGAGGGTGCCCTCGACGACGCGTTCGGTGCCGTCGGGGAGGGCGAGGGCGGCGGCGCAGGCGAAGTGGGCGCCGCGGTGTTCGTCGGCGATGTCGCCGAGCTGGGCCAGGAGCAGGGCGAGGTTGGCCTGGTCGTCGCCGTGGGACCCGGCCCAGCGGGCGGAGAAGATGCCGGGCGCGCCGCCGAGGACGTCGACGCAGAGGCCGGAGTCGTCGGCGACGGCGGGGTGGCCGGTGGCCCGGGCGAGGGCGTGCGCCTTCAGGAGGGCGTTCTCGGCGAAGGTGACGCCGGTTTCCTTGACGTCGGGGACGTCGGGGTAGGCATCGGCGCCGACGAGTTCGATGTCGAGGTCGGCCGCCTCCAGGATCGCGCGGAGCTCCCTGACCTTGCCGGTGTTACGGGTGGCGAGGATGAGGCGGCGGGGGCGTGCGGAGGGTCCGCCGGTGTGAGTCTGCATGGGACCCGATTATCCCGGCTGTCCTGGCTACCCCGGAGTGCAGATCTTGGTCATCTGGCCGGTGGCGTCGACGATCGGCTGGATGTCGGGGGCCTTGTTGTTGTCGAGGTCCTTGCGGGCGGCCTTGATGCCGTCGTTCGTCTTGTCGATGGCCTGGGAGAGATCGGCGTCGCTCGTCTCCTTGCTGAGCTTGCGCAGGTTCTTGTCGATGTCGTCGAGGGCCTGCTGGGTCTTCTGCGGGTCGCTGACGGCGGTGTCCGCGGCCTGCTGGAGCTTGTCGACGGCGTCGACGACGGAGGAGGCGGTGTTGGCGCAGTCCATGGCCTTCTGGACCGCTCCGCAGGCGGAGAGCAGCGGTATCGCGAGGGCGGCGGCCGCCAGCGCGGCGACTGCGGTGGTGGCGCGGCGGCGCTGCGGGAGCGTGCGGGGGGCCATGGCGCGGGTTCCTTCCGTTGGCAATGTGCGGGCAAAGGAAGAAACGCGGGACGGGGTTGTTTTGGTTGCGCGCAGGCGCATCCTTCGTCGGCGGCGGCGCGGCGCGACCGGTCCCCCGGCGGCCGGGCGGCGTGCCCCTTCCCCCCCGGCGGCCGTCCGTCAGAGGAGGCCGGTCTGGGTGAGCAGCATGGCGAGGGCGACGACCAGGGTCCAGCCGAGGACGTGCTCCAGGAGCCGGGAGTCGTCCTTGGGCCCGCCGGTGCGGGCGCGGGTGCGGGTGCGGGGCGCGGTGGCAGCGGTGGTGGACATGGCTCCACAGTGCGGGTGCCTCGGGGGCATTTCCAGAGCGGGCGGCCCCGTGAGAAAAGGGTCACAGGGGTGCCAGGGGCCGGGAGCGGCCGGGGCCCTCACGCGTGAGGCGTGGCCTCCCGGACGGCGGAAGCCGGCCGGCCCGCGCTCCGGGCGAGGCACACCGGCCCGCTCCGGGCGAGACACCCAGCGGCGCCCCGCTCCCGGCAGGGCACACCCCGGCCCGCTCCGGCCCGGGCACACACCGGTCCGCTCCCGGCAAGGCACACCCCGCCCCGCGCCCCGCCCCCGGAGCGCGGGCCCGTGCGCACCGCCCGCAGGCGCCGCTCAGAGCGTGCGGGCCAGTGCCGCTCGCTGAGCGCCGTCGAGTTCGGCGCAGCCGGCGACGGCGAGGTCGAGGAGGGCGTTGAGTTCGTCGCGGGCGAAGGGCTCGGCCTCGGCGGTGCCCTGGACCTCGACGAAGCGGCCGTCGCCGGTGCAGACGACGTTCATGTCGGTCTCGGCGCGGACGTCCTCTTCGTAGCAGAGGTCGAGGAGGGGGGTGCCGTCGACGATGCCGACGCTGACGGCGGAGACGGTGCCGGTGAGGGGCTTGCGGCCGTGGCGGATGAGCTTCTTGCCCTGGGCCCAGGTGATGGCGTCGGCGAGGGCGACGTAGGCGCCGGTGATGGCGGCGGTGCGGGTGCCGCCGTCGGCCTGGAGGACGTCGCAGTCCAGGACGATGGTGTTCTCGCCGAGGGCCTTGTAGTCGATGACGGCGCGCAGGGAGCGGCCGATGAGGCGGCTGATCTCGTGGGTGCGGCCGCCGATCTTGCCGCGTACGGATTCCCGGTCGCCGCGGGTGTTGGTGGAGCGGGGCAGCATCGAGTATTCGGCGGTGACCCAGCCCTCGCCGGTGCCCTTGCGCCAGCGCGGGACGCCTTCGGTGACGGAGGCGGTGCAGAAGACTTTGGTGTCGCCGAAGGAGATGAGGACGGAGCCTTCGGCGTGCTTGCTCCAGCCGCGTTCGATGGTGACAGGGCGGAGCTGTTCGGGGGTGCGGCCGTCGATGCGAGACATGGCGTAGACCCTATCGGGAACGGCGAGGGCCCCACTCCGGGGCGGTGGTGTCCGGGGCGGGGCCTTCGGGAGTGAGCGGGGGTCAGCTCACATCATGTCTTCGATCTCGGCGGCGATGGGGTCCGCGTCGGTGCCGATGACGACCTGGATCGCGGTGCCCATCTTGACGACGCCGTGGGCGCCGGCGGCCTTGAGGGCGGCCTCGTCGACGAGGGAGGAGTCCACGACCTCGGTGCGGAGGCGGGTGATGCAGCCCTCGACCTCTTCGATGTTGTCGAGTCCGCCGAGCCCGGCGACGATCTTCTCAGCCTTGCTGGCCATGTCCACTCCTGCTTGTCTCGGCCGCCGGCGGTGCCGCCGTGCGGTTTTCACACCGTAACGCACGTTCAGCCCAACTATGTGGGCGTTTGTCCGCTGTCTGACGAAGGATGGCGATCACCGGAGTGCGCGCCGGGCAGCCGGAAGTCCGGTCGCTGCGCGCCCCCCGAAAGTGGTCTACACCACCAGTATGCGGCAAGCGCCGGGCCGGTTGTCGACGGGCCGGCGCCGGGAGGACAGGGATGAGTGCGAACGCAGCGGCGGCGGCGCCGAGGAGGAACTGGGCGTCGAACTTCTTCCAGGGCCTGCAGAAGATGGGGCGCAGTCTCCAGCTGCCGATTGCCGTCCTGCCCGCCGCGGGGATCCTCAACCGTCTTGGGCAGCCTGATGTGTTCGGCGCGGACGGGCTGGGCTGGGACGCGGTCGGCAAGGTCTTCGCGGCCGCCGGCGGTGCGCTGCTGGATTCGGCGCTCGGCCTGCCGCTGCTGTTCTGTATCGGTGTGGCGATCGGGATGGCCAAGAAGTCGGACGGGTCGACGGCGCTGGCGGCGGTGGCCGGTTTCCTCGTCTACTTCTCGGTGCTGCACGCCTTCCCGCAGGGCTGCTCCGCGGGCCAGGTGTACACCCAGGCGGGCCTGTGGAGCGGGGTCTGCGTGGACCGGACCAACACGGTGACCCAGGCCGCCTTCCAGAACCCGGGGGTCTTCGGCGGCATCGTCATGGGGTTTCTGTCCGCCTGGCTCTGGCAGCGCTTCCACCGCGTGAAGCTGGTCGACTGGCTGGGGTTCTTCAACGGCCGCCGGCTGGTCCCGATCATCATGGCCTTCGTCGGCCTGGTCTTCGCGGTGCTGTGTCTGTTCGTCTGGCAGCCGATCGGCGATGCGCTGACGAGCTTCAGCGAGTGGCTGTCGGGCCTGGGGGCGTGGGGCTCCGGGATCTTCGGCGTCGCCAACCGCGCCCTGTTGGTGGTCGGGCTGCACCAGTTCCTGAACACCTTCGTCTGGTTCCAGTTCGGCAGTTTCACCAAGCCGGACGGCACGGTAGTCCACGGTGACATCAACCGGTTCCTGGCGGGCGATCCGGACGCGGGGCAGTTCACCACCGGGTTCTTCCCGATCATGATGTTCGCGCTGCCGGCGGCGGCGCTGGCGATCGCCCACTGCGCCAAGCCGCACCGCCGCAAGGAGATCGCGGGCATGATGCTGTCGGTCGGCCTGACGTCGTTCGTGACGGGTGTGACCGAGCCGATCGAGTACTCCTTCCTGTTCGTCGCGCCGCTGCTGTACGTGCTGCACGCGCTGCTGACGGGTGTGTCGATGGCGGTGAGCTGGGCGCTGGGGGTCCACGACAGCTTCAGCTTCTCGGCGGGGCTGATCGACTACGTCATCAACTGGAGCCTGGCGACCAAACCCTGGCTGATCATTCCCATCGGCCTGTGTTTCGCGGTGGTCTACTACGTCCTCTTCCGCTTCCTGATCACCGCGTTCAACCTGGCGACACCCGGCCGCGAGCCGGATGAGGTGGGGGACGCGATGGAGCGGGAGAACGTGAAGTAGCAGAGCGGAAGTAGCACCGCCGGGAAACCGCCGGAAGTGGCCGCGCATGGGCCGCCGCCCGGCCTGGTGTGACGTGCCCGCCGGCCCCTGGGTCCTGTGACCCGGGGGCCGGTTGTCATGTGGTCCACACCACTTGGAAGAATGAATTCCTTTGGATTCCTTTATGTCGGGACTACGTGCTAAGAATGGTCTAAACCACTAGTGGTTTAGACCAAGGTGCAGACCAAGCGCGGGCCGTCCCCCTTCGAGCGCCCGCCTCACCAGGAGGAATCCGATGAGTTCGGCCACCGCTACGGCGGCTCCCGACAAGCAGGGTCGCGGCTCCCGCGCCATGGCAGTGGCCCAACGCATCGGCCGCAGTCTGATGCTGCCGATCGCCACGCTTCCCGCGGCGGCGCTGATGGTGCGGCTCGGCCAGCCGGACATGCTCGGCCGGGAGTCGCTGCCCGGCTTCCTGAACAAGATCGCCGAGTTCATGGCGGCCGGTGGCGGTGCGCTGCTCGACAACATGCCGCTGCTCTTCGCCGTGGGCATCGCGATCGGCTTCGCCAAGAAGTCCGACGGCTCCACCGGTCTGGCCGCGGTCGTCGGCTACCTGGTCTTCAAGCAGGTGCTCGGCACCTTCAAGGACACCAACCTGCCCACGGTCCAGGAGGTCGTCGACGGCAAGATAGCCAATGTCGCCCCGCCGGTGGACGCCGGCGTACTGGGCGGCGTCGTGATGGGTCTCGTGGTCGCGCTGCTCTACCAGCGCTACAGCCGCAAGAAGCTGCCCGACTGGCTCGGCTTCTTCGGCGGGCGCCGCCTGGTGCCGATCCTCTCCGCCTTCGCGGGTCTCGTCATCGGCATCGTCTTCGGCTACATCTGGCCCGTGCTCGGGGCCGGGCTGCACAGCTTCGGCGCCTGGCTCGTCGGCTCGGGCGCGGTGGGCGCCGGCATCTTCGGTGTCGCCAACCGTGCGCTGATCCCGGTCGGCATGCACCACCTGCTCAACTCCTTCCCGTGGTTCCAGGCCGGTGATTACGAGGGCAAGCACGGCGACATCGCCCGCTTCCTGGCTCACGACCCCTCGGCCGGACAGTTCATGACCGGCTTCTTCCCGATCATGATGTTCGCCCTCCCGGCCGCCTGCCTGGCGATCGTGCACTGTGCCCGGCCCGAGCGCCGCAAGGTCGTCGGCGGCATGATGTTCTCCATCGCGCTGACCGCCTTCATCACCGGCGTCACCGAGCCGATCGAGTTCACCTTCATGTTCATCGCCCCGGTGCTGTACGCCATCCACGCGGTGCTGACCGGTGTCTCGATGGCGCTGACCTGGGCACTGGGCATGAAGGACGGCTTCGGCTTCTCGGCCGGCGCGATCGACTTCGTACTGAACCTCGGTATCGCCACCAAGCCGTGGCTGCTCGCCCTGACGGGGCTGGTCTTCGCGGCGCTGTACTACACCGTGTTCCGGTTCGCGATCGTCAAGTTCAACCTCCCGACCCCGGGCCGCGAGCCCGAGGAGGAGATCGCCGCGGAGGACAAGGCCCAGTACAAGGGCTGAGCCGCCACCGCCCGGCGGGGGGGGGGGGGGGGGGAGGGAGAGGGGGGGGGGGGGGGGGGGGGGGGGGGAGGGGGGAGGAGGGGGGGGGGGAGGGCAAAAAACGAACCAATACACAAGGGAAGGAGAACTGACAAAA
>NZ_JBVHZH010000070.1:0-28188 GCF_055574515.1 Streptomyces sp. NPDC029466 | reverse complement strand
CCACCCGCTACGACAAGACCGCCGAGTCCTACCAAGCCGCCGTCACCCTCGCATCGCTTCTGATGTGGGCGTGACATTTGAAGACAACTCCTAGGGCCTGATCCAAACGACAGGCCCTAGGTCGCGTGTTTCTTGCGGCCCTTCATGGAGACCCAGAGGCGGTCGCCGATGCCGACGACGAGGACCGCGCCGGCCAGCTGCAGCAGATGCCGGATCCAGTCGATGCCACCGGTCTCGTTGACCCCCAGGCCGGTGGCCGCCCAGTTGCCGAGCACGCTGCCCAGCATGCCGAAGATCACGGTCAGCCAGAGCGGGATCTGCTGCTTGCCCGGGATGATGGCCTTCGCGATCAGGCCCAGCACCAGGCCCACGATGATGGCCCACAACCACGTCATGTCGACTCCTCTTGCGGCGCGGTGCAGATGACAGTCGCTCCGTCAGTGTCGCCCCGCATCGACTACGGCGCACGCCGGAGCCGGTGCTACGCACGGTGGCCCGGCCGACCCGGGCGAAGCGTGGCACGACCCGGTCTCGAAGGCGGCGCAGTCGCGGCGTACCGTGGAAACCGACCGGATACCGGGGAGAATCCGGCATGACTGACCAGGTGGTGGAGCGTGATGCGGAAGCAGAGCAGCAGCCAGACCTTCCGGATCACGGGGGCCCGGCAGGGGTTGTCCGAGGACGTCCGCGGGCGGCAGCGCCGGTATGTGATCTCGATGGCGGTGCGGACGGTGGCCGTGGTGCTGACCGTCGTGCTGTGGAACATCGAGCGGCCGGTGGCCATCGCGACGTTGGTACTGGGCCTGACGCTCCCCTATATCGCGGTCGTGATCGCCAACGCGGGCCGGGAGAACGCCCCTTCGCTCCCGAAGACGTTCGTCGCGGGTCCGACCAGGACGATGCTGCCGCCGGGTGCCTCCGACACCCCCGCGGAGTCCGTTCCGGAGCGTCCGGCGGCGGACGCTTCCGGACCGCGACATGACCCCAGCTGATCATCTCGCGGTCTGCAAAGCTCAAGAAAAGCTCAGATCAATCATGGAGTTCCGGTGCACTCGGCACCATCCCCCGTGACATACTGCGTACGCGCTCCGCATCCCCCGTCGGAGCGACAGACCGACGCCGGGCGGCTCCCCCCGTGGCTGCCCGGCGTCGTCATGTTCGCAGGGCCTGCGGGCGGGATCGCCGGGCCGGGGGCGTGGGCCCAGGACGTAGGGTTGAGGCCGTGAACTCCCCGAATCCCCAGGACTCCGCCGACAGCGCCGTCATCTGCTCCGCGAAGGGCTGCCGCGCCCCCGCCGTATGGGTGCTGGCCTGGAACAACCCGAAGCTGCACACTCCGGACCGGCGCAAGACCTGGCTGGCGTGCGAGGAGCACCGGGAGCATCTGTCGCAGTTCCTGGGGGTGCGCGGCTTTCTCAAGGATGTCGTGACGCTCGCGGAGTGGGAGGGCTCGGCCGCCGGTCGCTGAGGCCGGGCCGGCTCAGCCGCCGATCGCGGACATCGGGCGCTCCGGCTGGAGGAACGACGGGTCGTCGAGACCGGAGCCCGCCTTCTTGCCCCACATCGCGGTCTGCCATATCCGCGCGATCTCTTCGTCGGGGGCGTCGGAGCGCAGGGCGGTGCGCAGGTCCGTCTCCTCGGTGGCGAACAGGCACGTACGGACCTGGCCGTCGGCGGTCAGCCGCGTACGGTCGCAGGCCCGGCAGAACGGGCGGGTGACCGAGGCGATCACTCCGACGCGGTGCGGGCCGCCGTCGACGATCCAGCGCTCGGCGGGCGCGGAGCCACGCTCCTCCTGGCCCTCGGGGGTGAGCGTGAAGCGCGTACGCAGCGAGGTGAGGATGTCGCCCGCGGTGATCATGCCGTCGCGCTTCCAGCCGTGCTGGGCGTCCAGCGGCATCTGCTCGATGAAGCGGAGCTCGTAGTCATGGGCGATCGCCCAGGCCAGCAGGTCGGGGGCCTCGTCGTCATTGAGGCCCGGCATCAGGACGGTGTTGACCTTGACCGGTGTCAGACCGGCGTCCCGCGCAGCCTCCAGACCGCGGAGGACATCGTCGTGACGCTTGCGGCGGGTCATGGCCTGGAAGACCTCCGGCCGGAGGGTGTCGAGGGAGACATTGACGCGGTCCAGGCCGGCGTCGCGGAGGGCGGCGGCGGTGCGCTGGAGGCCGATGCCGTTGGTGGTCAGGGACATCTGGGGGCGCGGGTCGAGGGCGGCGACGCGCTCGACGATGCCGGTCAGACCGGGGCGGAGCAGCGGCTCACCGCCGGTGAAGCGGACCTCGTCGATGCCCAGGTCGCGCACCGCGATGGTGATCAGCCGGACGATCTCGTCGTCGGTGAGCAGATCGGGCTTGGCCAGCCACTGAAGGCCCTCCTCCGGCATGCAGTACGTGCACCGCAGATTGCACCGGTCGGTGAGCGAAACGCGCAGGTCGGTGGCCACGCGGCCGTACGTGTCGATGAGCACTGGGCCCCCTCCCCAAGAGTGACGGCTCGGTACCTGTCCTTCGGTGGATCAGTACGTCTTCGAGCCTACGCGATGGGTGTGACAGCGAGCAGGGATGAGAAGCACGAGGCGGGCGGGGGGGGGGGGGGGGGGGGCCGCCCCCCCCCCCCCCCCCCCCCCCCCCCCCCCCCCCCGGCCCGGCCCTGTGCGGAAGCCTCAGCCGGACCGCGTCAGTGCGCGCCGGTCCCGGTCAGCGAGCGGACCTCCAGCTCGGCGTACTTCCGGGCGTCCGGCTCCTCCTTCGACAGCAGCGATCCCAGCCAGCCGAGCAGGAAGCCCAGCGGGATGGAGATCAGCCCCGGGTTCTCCAGCGGGAAGAAGCCGAAGTCCGCGCCGGGGAACATCGAGGTCTCCTTGCCGGAGACGACCGGGGAGAAGAGCACCAGGAAGACGGAGGAGGCGAGTCCTCCGTAGATGGACCACAGCGCGCCCCGGGTGGTGAAGCGCTTCCAGAACAGGCTGTAGAGGAGGGTCGGGAGGTTGGCGGAGGCGGCGACCGCGAAGGCGAGCGCCACCAGGCCGGCGACGTTCAGCCCGCGGGCGAAGACCCCCAGCACGATGGCGACCGCGCCGATGCCGACGGTCGCCCAGCGCGCCGCGCCGACCTCCTCCTTCTCGGTGGCCTTGCCCTTGCGGAGGACGTTGACGTACAGGTCGTGCGCGAAGGACGAGGACGAGGCGAGGGTGAGGCCGGCGACCACCGCGAGGATGGTGGCGAAGGCGACGGCTGAGATGACGGCGAGCAGGATGGCGCCGCCGGTGGAGCCGGCGCCGCCGCCGATCGCCTCGGCGAGGAGCGGGGCCGCGGTGTTGCCCGGCTTCTCGATGTCCGCGGGCTTGATCAGGGCCGCGGCGCCGAAGCCCAGCGCGATGGTCATCAGGTAGAAGACGCCGATGATGCCGATCGCCCAGTTGACGGACTTCCGGGCGGCCTTGGCCGTGGGGACCGTGTAGAAGCGGATGAGGATGTGCGGCAGGCCCGCGGTGCCCAGGACGAGGGCGAGGCCCAGCGAGATGAAGTCGATCTTCGAGGTGGCGCTGACGCCGTACTTGAGGCCGGGCTCCAGGAAGGCGGCGCCCTTGCCGCTGTTCTCGGCGGCGGCGCCGAGCAGGTCGGAGAGGTTGAAGTGGAACTTGAGCGCCACCAGGAAGGTGATCAGCAGGGTGCCGGCGATCAGCAGCACGGCCTTGACCATCTGGACCCAGGTGGTGCCCTTCATGCCGCCGATGGTGACGTAGAGGATCATCACGATGCCGACGAGGACGACGACGAGGATCTTGCCCGCCTCGCTGGTGATGCCCAGGAGCAGGGTGACCAGGGCGCCCGCGCCGGCCATCTGGGCGAGCAGATAGAAGATCGAGACGATGATGGTGGAGGTGCCGGCGGCCGTTCGGACCGGGCGCTGGCGCATCCGGTAGGCGAGGACGTCGCCCATGGTGAACCGGCCGGAGTTGCGCAGGGGTTCGGCGACCAGGAGCAGCGCGACGAGCCAGGCGACGAGGAAGCCGATGGAGTAGAGGAAGCCGTCGTAGCCGTAGAGGGCGATGACGCCGGCGATGCCGAGGAAGGACGCGGCGGACATGTAGTCGCCGGAGATGGCCAGTCCGTTCTGGAATCCGCTGAACTGCCGGCCGCCGGCGTAGAAGTCCTCCGCGCCCTTGGTCTGCCGTCCCGCCCAGACCGTGATGCCGAGGGTGGCGGCGACGAAGACCGCGAAGAGGGTGATGATCAGGGCGCGGTGCTCGCCTGCGCCGCCGGCCGCGAGCTGGAGCGCGAGCGGCTGCTGGGTGAGGTTCATGCGTCGCCCTCCTTGTGGAGGGTGACGCCCTCCAGGCGGGACTTGATGGCCTCGGCCTTCGGGTCGAGCTTGGCTGCGGCGTGCCGGGAGTACCACCAGGCGATGAGGAAGGTCGTCACGAACTGGGCGATGCCGAGGACGAAGGCGACGTTGAGGTGGCCGGCGACCTTGGTGGCCATGAAGCCGCCGGCGTAGCTCGACAGCAGCACGTAGGCGAGGTACCAGAGCACGAAGGCGACGGTGAGCGGGAAGGCGAACGAGCGGTGTGCGCGGCGGAGTTCATCGAATTCCGCGCTCGACTGCACCTGGAGGTAGTCGGGCGGCTCATGCGTCCCCGGGTCGAGGGTCGGTGCGGCGCTCACGGGGTCTCCTGACGCGAGAGGGCGGGTTCCCAGGGACCGGTCCGGGAGCTGCGCAGGAGCACCCCGCCCGGTCATAAGGCTCATATAAGTGAACTGGATCACGCATCGTAGAGGCGTGGCTCACGATCCGACAGGGGGGTCGGTGGTTGAATCCCAGAAGAAACCGGTGAATGCCCGCGCCGACCGCCACCCCGCACGGGGCGCTTCGTTGAGCCCGGTGTGAATCCGCCGCCCCAGCAGGCCCCGCAGCCATCCGCTCCCCGTCGGCGCCCGTACGGCAGTGTCCGGCTGCCGGCGCCGCTCACCGTCCCCCCGCCGGAACCCCGGCCGGGGACCGCCGCGGCCGCCCGCCGCTGGTACGGTCCGCGGATCGCCCTGCCCCCGCTGAGCATCACGGCGCTGCGGCAGCACGGCTGACGTACTGTCAATTCCGGTCTCCTGGCAGGTTTTCGCCCTGCTTTTTTCCCATTTCCATTGCTGACAGCAAGTGATCGCCGATAACTTCACGCTCATTGCACCCGCCCGTGCGCAAATCCGCGCCCGGGCGGTCTCACGGATGATGTGGAGTATCCATGGCACATCCCCGCTCAAGACGCATGCGGGCGCTGGCCGTACCGCTCGGACTGGCTCTGACGGCGTCGCTCGGTTTCCTGCCGAACGCGGCCACCGCCGCGCCCCAGGACTCCGCCCCGGCCGCAGCGGCCCCGGCCGACGGCCCGCTGCTCTCGTACGTCGTGAACACCGCGCCCGGCCACACCACGGTCGGCAAGGTCAAGAAGGCGATAGCCCAGGCCGGCGGGAAGGTGATCGTCGCCCATGAGCAGATAGGCGTGATCGTCGTCCACTCGCCCGACCCGCAGTTCGCCGCCACCGTGCGGACGGTGCCGGGCGTGCAGTCGGCGGGCGCGACCCGTACCGCGCCGCTCAAGGCACAGGGCACCACCGACGTCGGCAAGCCGCAGAAGGTCGACCTGCCGAAGTCCCAGCTCAAGGCGGCCGGCCAGGCGGCGAAGGCCCATGGCGAGGAGCCGCTGGAACCGCTTCAGTGGGACCTGCCCGCCATCAAGGCCGACAAGGCCGCGAAGGTGAACCCGGGCAGCAAGAACGTCACCGTGGCCGTCATCGACACCGGTGTGGACGACACCCACCCCGATCTGAAGGCCAACTTCTCCGCGAAGCAGTCCGCCAACTGCGTGGGCGGGGTGGCCGACACCTCCAAGGGTGCCTGGCGCCCCTGGAACCCGGACGAGGACTACCACGGCACCCATGTCGCGGGCTCGATCGCCGCGGCCCGTAACGGCGTCGGTGTCTCGGGGGTCGCCCCGGGCGTGAAGATCTCCGCCCTCAAGGTCAGTGAGCCGGAGACGAGCCTCTTCTACGCCGAGAGCGTCGTCTGCGCCTTCGTCTTCGCGGCCGACCACGGCGTCGAGGTCACGAACAACAGCTATTACGTCGACCCGTGGATGTTCAACTGCAAGAACGACGCCGACCAGGCCGCCATCATCGACGCGGTCGGCCGTGCGGCGAGCTACGCCCAGCGCAAGGGCGCGATCAATGTCGCGGCGGCGGGCAACTCCGCCATGGATCTGGGGGCCGCCCAGCTCACCGATACCTCCAGCCCGAACGACACCACCCCCGTCGAGCGCAAGGTCACCCCGAAGACCTGCTGGGACGTGCCCACGCAGCTGCCGGGCACGGTGACGGTCGCGGCGACCGGCGTGCAGAAGCTCAAGTCGTACTACTCGAACTACGGCCTCAACCAGATCGATGTGGCCGCGCCGGGCGGTGACTCGAAGCAGGTGCCCGAGCTGCCCGCCAAGAACGGCAACATCCTCTCCACCATGCCCGGCGGCGACTGGGCCTACCTGGCCGGTACCTCCATGGCCAGCCCGCATGTCTCGGGTGTCGCGGCGCTGCTCAAGAGCGCCCACCCGAAGGCGAGCCCGCAGGAGATCCAGTGGCTCCTCAAGAAGCAGGCGGACAACCCCGGCTGCCCCACGGGTGAGACGACCTGCACCGGGACCAAGCATGTCAACAGCCACTTCGGCTACGGCATCGTCGATGCGCTGGACGCGGTGAAGAAGTAACTCATGTGCCGGTAACGGCGGTTGAGGAGAGGGCCGGGTGATCATCACCCGGCCCTCTTTCCGCCTTCCGGGAGCGGTCCGGTGGGGCCGGTCAGGCCGGTTCGCGGCCGAGGAAGGCCGCCAGCCGGTCGGTGGTGCCCGCGCCGGGCGGAGCGGGGCGCTCCGGGGCGAACGAGCTGCCCTCGGTGCGCGGCGCCGCGCCGTAGATCCGGCGGGCCGCGGCCAGGGTCTCCTCGGCGGCCTCCGGCGCCAGTCCGGTCGGCGCGCCGGTCGCCCGTGCCAAGTCCCAGCCGTGTGCGAGCAGTTCGACCACGACCTGCTGGACGATCATCGCGCCGGGTGCCTGATAGGGGCCGTAGGTGCGGTGCAGCATCCCGCTGCCGGTGAAGGCGGTGCGGGCGGCGCGTACCGAGGCCGCGAAGGCGGTGCGGTGGTCGTCGCCGAGGTGGTCGGCGGTGTGGTCGGCGCGCGGGCTGGGCGGGTCGGCGGTGCCGGTCTGGGTGGGGAGCCAGGCGGCGACCAGTTCGGCGAGGACGGGCTCGGCGGCCGGGGAGTCCGGGGCGATACCGGCCGCGACGGCCGCCTCACCGCGTATCCGCATCAACTCGGCGACGCGGAGGGCTGCTTGCTCATCCGCGGCCGGGTCCGGAGGCCGGGGGGAGCGGGTGTCTCTCGGGGCGGGCGGCTCGCTCGTGGCGTCCGGCTCCCCTGCCTGCGAGTCCCCCGGAGCGTCCGGCTCCCCCGCCGCCCCTGCCTCCCCCGCCGTACGCGCGCTGTACTCGGCCAGCCGGCGCAATGCCGTCCGTAGTTCCGGTTCGCGGACCAGGGCGGCCAGTTCGAGCCAGGCGCCGATCTGCTCGGGGGTGGGGTCGTCGGGCAGGTCGGGGGTGGCGGCCAGCAGGCCGCTGCGGTAGGCGGGAGCGTCCACCCCGTCGAGGGCGTCCTCGACGAAGTCCGTGATGATCAGGCGGCGTTCCCGGGCCGACAGACGGGCCAGTTCGGTCATGTACGGCAGCTCCTCTGCTGCGCTGCCCCGCGCGGCCACCGAGCGCAGCACCGCGGACCGGAGCCGCAGATGGGGGTCCCCCCTGCTCCTTAAGAGCTTGGGGGAGGATCTGCGCGTCCAGCGCGTCCGCCCACTGCGCCGCCGTCTCGGCGACCGTGCGCTCGCGGCGCAGTACGGACCGGATGGCCGCCAGCCCGATGCCCAGCTCGCGCAGGCTGCGCACGATCTCCAGGCGGGCCGGGGCGTCCGGGCCGTAGAGCCGGTAGCCCGCGGGGGTGCGGGCGGCGGGCGGCAGCAGGTCCTGGTCCGACCAATTGCGGATGGTCTTGACCGGAACACCGGTCAGCCGTGCCAGTTCGCCGATGGTGAGCAGACCCGTGCCGTCCTCGTTCATGCCGTCCACTGTCGGGTCTCCCCCGGAGGGAGACTCAAGCCGAGGGCTTACGGGGGGCGCACCGGCCCGCCGGAAGGCCCTCGGCGGCTTACGGTGCGCCCGCCGCCCGCAGCTCCCGCGCCTGCCGTGCGGTGGGCCGCGGAGCCGTGGTGGCGGACCGCAGCACCCCGTCGGCCAGCGCCCACTGGGCCGCGGCATAGGTGAGCATGATCCAGAACTGCGGGGCCGGGAGCTGCGGCCAGTGCGCGATACCGCTGGCGATCAAGGTGTCGGAGAGCAGGAACAGCAGCCCTCCGGCCGCCGCCCACGGGCCCGCCCGGAGCGCGCCGAACGCCATCGCGGTGAGCAGCAGGCTGTACCCGGCGACCGGGATCCGCAGCTCCGCCGGGAGGTCCGGCCACAGGAGCACCACCGTGCCGGCCAGCAGCACGGCGTACGCGGCACCGGCCGCCACGGCCGGTCCCCGTCGGCCGCCCGCGGGAGCCGCCCCGTACCGGGCGAACAGCAGCAGATAGCAGATATGTCCCGCGGCGAACGAGCCCATCCCCACCAGGAAGGCGATATCCCCGCCGATCTGGAGGAAGGTGTCGCCGCCACAGCCGAAGAGGAGCGCACCGGCGAGCAGCGGGGGGCCGCCGCGCGCCAGCGCATAGCCGGCGAGCACCGGCATCAGCACGGGCTTGGTGAGCTGTACGACGGGCAGGACGCCCGCCAGCAGTGCCCCGAGGTGCACGACGCTCAGCAGGGCGAACGCCCACAGCAGCGGTGATACGGCCCGCGGCCACCGTGCCGTCACGCGGCCGGCTCCTCGACGGAGGCGGGCGCCCGGTTCCCGGCCGGGCCGTCCTTCGGGGCCTTCGACGCGACGGCCCGCTCGGCCGGCTGCCAGCCCGGGCCGCGGAACACCCGGCCGGCGCGCTCGCGCCAGCTGTCCGCGGACCGTATGTCGCGCGCGATGGCGGCGTACTCATGGGTGGCCACCCGCAGCGGGTTGAAGGTCTCGATGTTCTTGGTGAGCCCGTAGACCGGCCGCTCGGTCTCCGCGACGAACGAGCCGAACATCCGGTCCCAGATGATCAGGATCCCGCCGAAGTTGCGGTCGAGGTAGCCGCCCTGTGAGGCGTGGTGGACGCGGTGGTGCGACGGGGTGTTGAGCACGAACTCGAAGGGCCGGGGCAGCTTGTCGATCCGCTCGGTGTGCACCCAGAACTGGTAGACGAGGTTGACCCCGGAGGTGAAGGCGATCACGGCCGGGTGGACGCCGAGGGCGACCATCGGGACGTAGAACGGCCACACGGTCCAGGTCGTCCAGGGCTGCCGCAGCGCGGTGGTGAGGTTGAACTTCTTGCTGGAGTGGTGCACCACGTGGCAGGCCCACAGGACGCGGATGACGTGGTGGCCGCGGTGCGACCAGTAGTAGAAGAAGTCCTGTGCGAGCAGCATCAGGAGCAGCGTCCACCACAGCACGGGCACCCGCAGCGGGGTGAGTTCGTAGATCGCGGCGTAGATCGCCACGATCGGTATCTTCCACAGCGCGTCGAACACGAGGCTCCCGAGCCCCATGCCGACGCTGGTGGCGGCGTCCTTCGCCTCGTAGCCCTCCGCGTCCTCGTCAGGATGCAGGCGATAGCTCACCATCTCCACCACGGTGAGCAGGACGAAGGCCGGTACGGACCACAACACGACATCGGGCAGGTGCGGCATGTTCCGCACCATAAAGGCGTTGACGGGCGTGCCGCTAGGGGTTGTTACTGAGAAGTATGTAAGACGGGCCGTCAGCTGGGGACACTTCAGGGGCTGATCATGTGGGTCGACTGGCCGCTGACGGTGGCGATGACCTCGAAGTCGTGATCGCAATGCACCAACGTCAGCCCCAGGAGCTCGGCCGTCGCGGCGACGACGAGATCCACCGGACCGGCGCTGCGGTGCCCGCCGCGCTCAGTGAGCAGCCGCTGGACCTCCCGGGCCCTCCGGTGGGCCCCGTCAGGGACGGGGCACCACACGTAGTAGCCGGACAGTGCGGCCATCAGAGCGTCGCGGTCGGCGAGCGACCGAGCACTGAAGCCCAGCTCCAGTTCGGTCAGGTCACACAGGCCCACCACTCCGGACTGGAGCTGCTCGCTCCAGCCGTAGCGGTCAGCCCCTTTGACCAGGAAGCGCGCGGCAGCCGAAGTGTCGGCGAGGAACCTGGCCGCGATCACTGTCCCGGCCTGGGGCGGTAGTTGCGCTTGTCCATGAGCAGGTCGAGGTCGATGGCGCCGTCTTGCGCGAGGCGGCGCGACTCCGCGAGAGCCTGAGCCCGCCGTATACGAGCAGCGGCTTCGATCAGCGCCGTGTTGACCGTGTCCTTCTTGGTGCTGGTGCCGAATGCCTCTTGGGCCGCGGCAAGGGCCTCGTCGTCGATGTCGATGAGCATCTTGGTCATGACCACTCCCTCACGTATATACGCAAAGGTATCACATATATACGCCCGTCGCCGGGAGGGCGCAGAGCCCCGCCCCCCTCACCACACCCGCACCGACCCACCCCGGGCGAACGCCGGGCTGGTGGCGTCCGGGGGGATCTTCTCCAGGGGCTCGGCGATGTCGGTGACCCTGGGGCCGACGCGGGCGGCGAGGGGGGCGAGGCGGGCGAGGTCGAAGCCGTAGACGCGGGCGGCGTTGGTGCCGAGCATGGCGGCGGTCTCGTCGGGCGGGACGTCCGCGTAGGCGAGGCGGAGGGCCTCGCGGGAGTGCGGGTGGGTGCCTTCGTCGTGGGGGTAGTCGCTGCCCCACATGATCTTGTCGAGGCCGATGCGGTGGCGCAGCGGGACCTCGTGCGGGCGCATGAAGCTGGCGCCGACGAAGCAGTGGTCGCGCCAGATTCCGGCCGGGGAGTCGCCCATGGCCGCGGCCAGGCCGACGCCGAACTTGGCTTCGGCGGTGGCCGCCCGGGACGCCGCGACCAGCCGCCCGTGGTAGTAGTCCAGCATGTCCAGGACGCCGGGGATCCAGCCGGAGCCCTGTTCGGTGAGGACCAGGCGGAGACCGGGATGGCGGTGGAAGACGCCGCCGAAGATCAGGTGCCACAGGGCCCGGTGGGAGAACCAGGTCGTCTCGACCATGAAGACGGCGCGGGCCGCGGGTTCGTCACCGAGCGGCGGGGAGGCCGAGCCGCCGTGGTGGTTCACCGGCACGTCCAGTTCCGCGCAGACCGCCCAGAGGGGGTCGTAGTACGTGGAGTGGAGCTCGGGGAGGCCGGAGCCGGGCGGGGTGCCGGGGAGCATGATGCCGCCGGTCAGGCCGGCTTCCTTGGTGCGGCGGACTTCCCGTACGGCCGCGTCGACATCGTTCAGGAGGATCTGGGCGACGCCGGCCCGGCGGCCGGGGGCCTCGGCGCAGAAGTCGGCGAGCCAGCGGTTGTGGGCGCGCAGACCCGCCCAGCGCTGCTCGAACTCCGTGCCGCTGGGCGCGGGGGCCATGAGGGCGGCGCTCGGGAAGAACGGGGGGATGGTGTTCGGGAAGACGACCTCGGCGACGATGCCGTCGGCCTCCATTTCGGCCAGGCGGCGGGCGGAGTTCCAGTTGCGGTCGGCGGTGTCGGCGAGCAGATCCTCGTGCGGGTTGACGTAGGACGCCGCCCAGGCGTCGAAGTCGTCGTGGTACCGGGACTCCAAGTAGGGCCGGTAGTCGAGCAGATCGGCGCCGGCGTGGCAGTCGGCGGAGATCACGGTGTAGCGGTCGTCGGTCATTGCTGCGCCCCCAGTACCGGGAAGTCGTGGTCGGTCAGCCAGTGGCGGCCCACCTCGCGGGAGCGGGCCCAGGAGGCCTCGACCGCCGGCTGGTCGGCGCTCTGGCCGAGTTCCGCCGGGGTGGGGCCGATACGGCGGGCCAGCGGGGCCAGCCGCGCGGTGTCGAAGCCGAACGCCTCGGCGGCGGACAGGCCGAGCATGCGGCGGGTCTCGGCGACCGGAATGTCATGGAAGGTCTTCGTCAGCCAGCCGCGGGTGTCCGGCCAGGTGCCTTCGGGGTGCGGGAAGTCGCTGCCCCAGAGGATGTTGTCGACGCCGATCTCGTATCGCTGGGCGAGTTCCCGGCGTTTGGTGTTGGTGGCACAGACGAAGACCTGCCGGTCCAGGTACTCGTGCGGCGGACGCTTGAGGGCGGCGAACGGGGAGAGCTTCTTGCCGCCGTGCGCGCCCAGGTAGAGGCGGTCCATGAACCACAGCAGGTTGGGGAGCCACCAGCAGCCGGATTCGGCGATGCCGAAGCGCAGGCCGGGGTGGCGTTCGAAGACCCCGGACCAGAGCAGGAACCACAGGGGGCGGGCGGGCCACCAGGTCACCTCGGAGACATAGATCCCGAGGTGGTCGCCGTACTCGTGGCGGGGTGCGGCCCCGGAGTGGGTCAGTACCGGCATCGCGCACTCGGCGGCCGCCGCCCACACCGGGTCGTAACGGCGGTCGTGGTACGGCTCCTTGTCGACCCACATGGACGGGATCATCAGGGCACCGAGCCCGGACTCCTTGGCGCGGTGTATCTCGGCCACGACCCGGCCGGTGTCGGCGGTGACCGGCAACAGGGCCACTCCGCAGTGCCGTTCGGGGTGCCCGGAGACGAAGTCGGCGAGCCAGCGGTTGTGGGCCCGGGCACCTGCCATGCCGAGGTCCGGGTCCTGGTCGCCGGAGAGGCCGAGGCCGACGCCGAAGGGGGCCGCGGTGCCGCTGTCGACGGCATCCGCGTCCGGGAAGACGACCTCCGCCGCCACCCCGTCGCCGTCGAGTTCCTTCAGGCGCTGTGCGGGGTCCCAGCCGCCGCGCAGGCCCTCCTCGTGGTCCTGGAACCACCGGGTGGCGAAGGCCTCGTTGCGGATTCCCAGGCGGGTGGCCGCCGCGCGGCGGGCGTCCCGTTCGCCGAGGAACGTGTCGAAGGCGCGGTGGAAGCGGGCCTCCAGGTAGGGGCGGTACTCCTCGGTGGGGAGCCCGGCGTGGCAGTCGGAGGAGATGATCAGGTACGGCTCGTCCGGGCCGGGACGGGTGGCGTCCGGCCGGTCCGCGGGGGCCTGTGGGTCCATAGGGCCCTGTGGGTCCATAGGGCGCTGTGGGTCCATAGGGCGCTGTGGGTCCATAGGGCGCTGTGGGTCCATAGGGCGCTGTGGGTCCGTCATGGCAAACCTCCCTCAGTCGTCCGGGTCGAGGATGAAGTGCTCCAGGTAGTCGGGGGCGGTGCGGCCGAGCATCGAGGCGGACCGCGCCCGGATCTGCGCGTCGGTGTGCGCGGCGGGCGGCAGCAGCCAGAAGCGGTCCGCCCGGACGCCGTCCACGACCTGCGCGGCGACGTCCTCCACGGGGGTGAAGGCGACCTCCTTCCCGGCCTCCTTCATGGCCGCCTCCCACTGCGCCAGGCTGCGGTACGGCGTACGGCGCGGCCGGGATTTGGCGTAGCGCGCGGGCCGGTTGCGGTGCGACTCCCACAGGCCGGTGCGGAGCATGTGCGGGCCGGGGAAGAGCACCGAGGCGCCGATGGGGGCACCCTCGGCCCTGAGGTGGGCGTAGAGCGATTCGGTCATGGTCACCACGGCCGCCTTGGTGACGGCGTAGACGGACGCGGTGGGCAGCGGGGCGACGCCGCCGTCCGTCGAGGAGGTGTTGACGACATGGCCGGGCCCGCCGCCCGCCAGCATCCGGGGAACGAAGCACTGGATGCCGTGGAAGACCCCCCAGACGTTCACCGCGAACGCCCAGGCCCAGTCGTTGGGTTCGTGCTCCCACATCCGCCCCTCGGCGCCGGAGCCCACCCCCGCGTTGTTGCACAGCAGATGGACGGCGCCGAAGGCGTCGTACGCGGCGTCGGCGAGGGCGGCGACCTCCTCACGCACCCCGACGTCCACGGTGCGCGCCAGCACCCGGGCGCCGTCCGCGGCCAGCTCATCGGCGGCGGCCCGCAGCGGCTCCTCCTCGACGTCCGCGAGGACCACCCGCAGCCCCTCCGCGGCGAAGCGGCGCGCCATGGCCAGGCCGATCCCGCTCGCGGCGCCGGTGACGACCGCGACCTGTCCCGCTGTCAGCTCCATGCCCGCTCCCCGCTCCGTGCCACTCGGGACGGCCGCTTCTCCGGCCGGGTGGTCCGGCGTCGCTCTCCGGGCAGGACGGGCATCAGGCACTCCCCCCGGGCGGTGCGTCGAGGAGCTGCTGCGGATCGTCGTAGCGCTGGTGGATGTACGGCAGCAGGGACTCGGCGCTGACCCGCTCGACGACCCGGCCCTGCTGGTCGCTGGTCTTCTCGCCGAGGGTGAGCTCGACGAGGGTGTGTACGGGAAGGTCGGCGACGGGGTCGTACATCGACTCGCGCAGGACGACATCGCCGGTGATCCGCTCCAGCCTGCGGACCTTCTCGTGGCGCAGGCAGTGCACCAGCACCGGGTCGAGGTCGAGGCCCGAACCGTCCACCGCGGGCAGGAACTTGAAGTAGAAGTCGGTCTTCCGGACGGGCTCGGGGACCGGCAGCGGTCCGCTCACCGCGCCGCGTACCTCGACGAAGGCGATGCCGTGCCGGGCGAGCGCGGCACGGACGACCGGTCCGTCGCGGTCGACGGTGACCTCGCCCAGTTTCTTCGGTTCGCCGAAGACCTCCCGCCCGCCGGTCAGGGCCCGCTCATGGGTCATCGGCATGACGAGCGGATACCAGCCCTCGACGCCGCGGTGGGCGGCGGCGACGGCGACCGAGCCCGCGCCCAGGGGGTAACCGGGGAGCTCGACCTTGCTGATGGTGGCCCGGACCAGCGGGCGTCCGGTGGGTTCGAGGGGCGGCGGCAGCACGGCCGCGACCGCGTCCGGGTCGCTCTCCCACACGGCGACCACACCGGTGGACCAGATCTCGGGGAGCTTGGAGCTCGCGGTGCGTGCCGCGGTGATCTCCGCCGCGGTGCGCGCTCCGTAGCGTATGCGTGCCATGGCGTACCACCCTTCGTCATCGGTGACTTGCGAGGGTCGTGCGAGGCGTCTGTAACACTGTTACACCGAGCGGGATGAAGGGTAAAGGGCTGTGTGCGCACGGGAGTTGAGGGATAGTGGGGGAATATGACACGTACCGCGCTGACCAGCGAAGAGGTCCTGACGACCGCCGCCCGGCTGGTGCGCGCGGACGGCCCCGGCGCGCTGACCATGCGCCGCCTCGCCACGGAACTGGGCACCGCCGTCACCTCCATCTACTGGCACGTCGGCAACCGCGAGTCGCTGCTGGACGCCCTCGTCGAGCGCACCGTCCGGGAGATGGGCGAGATCCACCCCACCGGGGAGACCCCGCACGCCCGCATCGTCTCGGTCGCCCGCGCACTGCATTCGGCGCTGCGCGAGCGCCCGCAGCTGATCGCGATGGTGCACGAACGCGGCCTGACGGAGCGGATGTTCCTGCCGGCGCAGCAGGCGCTGGTCCATGAGATGCACGCCGCCGGACTGCGCGGCGAGACGGCCGCCGAGGCGGTGCGGGCGGTCCAGTTCCAGGTCGTCGGCTTCGTCCTGGTCGAGCGCAACCGCGAGCGGTCCCCCGAACAGCATCCGAGCGAGGGCGAGCTGTGGGACTCCCCCACCGCCGAACACGACCCGGCCCTGGCCCGCGCACTGGCCGGCCCCGCCGACACCGGGCGACTGTTCACGGTCTCGCTGGAGGCGGTGGTGAGCTCCCTGCTCTCCGCGGGGGCGGCCGGCTCCTGAACGGGGGCGAGGTGGGCGGGCGGTGGCCTTGGGCGGCTTGAGACCCGCTCAGCGACGGGTTTCGCGTGGTGGCGGCGTTGGCCGGGCCGCCCGCCGCCCGTTCGTGTGGTTCTCGCCGACACCTGCGGGAGGGGCTTTTGTCTGCTTTCTTGCGCGGGTTTCCGTATGCGCCCTTTATTCGGGCGGTGTTGGGCGGCCGTTACGGGGGGCCTGCTGTTTTTTCCCCGCCGCGCAGGCCTGCTGTTTTTTCCCCGCCGCCCACCCCCCTTCGGGGGGTGGGCGGGTCAGGAGAGCACCCCGGCACCCCGTCAACTCTCCCGCCCACCCGCGAACTGCAGGGGCGCCAGGTATATGTCCCTCCCGGGTGTTCCGATGCGGTTCGGTGGCTGTCAGTGGTGGCCCGTATCCTCAGGGACCATGCTCGAAGACCACATGGCAGCAGCCGCCGACCCGATCGCGCCGAAGATCGGGCAGCAGCCGGGCCCGCAGACGCCGCCGGCTCCCTGGCCGGCCGCGTATCCCCAGGGGTACGCGGTGGTCGACGTGGAGACCACGGGCCTGGCCCGCGACGACCGGATCATCTCGGCAGCCGTGTATCAACTCGACGCCCAGGGCGAGGTCCAGGACCACTGGTACACCCTCGTCAACCCGCAGCGGGACCCCGGGCCGGTCTGGATCCACGGGCTCACGAGCGCCGTGCTCGCCGATGCCCCGCTCTTCCCGGAGATCGTCCCGGAGCTGTCCCGGCGTCTGGCGGACCGGGTGCTGGTCGCGCACAACGCGATGTTCGACTGGTCGATGATCGCCCGCGAGTACGCCCGCGCCGCGGCGACCGCCCCGGTGCAGCAGCGGCTGTGCACCATCGCCCTGTCCAAGGAACTGCGGCTGCCGCTGCCCAACCACAAGCTGGAGTCCCTCGCCGCCCATTACGGCGTGGTGCAGGAGCGCGCCCACCACGCGCTGGATGACGCCCGGGTGCTGGCCGAGGCGTTCCGTCCCAGTCTGCGGCGCGCCGCCCAGGAGAATCTGCGGCTGCCACTGCTGACCTGCCAGCCGCTGACGGAGTGGTCGGACACCCCCGCGCCCCGGCAGCGTGCCGCCGCCGCGTCCTACCGCCCCACGTCCTGGCGGCCGTCCCGTAAGCGCCCGGCGTGCCCGTACCCCAACCCGGGGCGTTACGAGTCCGGCGGCCGGCTGGTCCAGGGGATGCGGGTCGCCTTCTCGGGTGACACCTCCGTGGACCGTGAGCTGCTGGAGGACCGGGCGATCGAGGCGGGGCTGCATGTCGCCACGAGCGTGTCCCGGCTGACCAGCCTGCTGGTGACCAACGACCCCGACGCCCGGACCTCGAAGACCGCCAAGGCCGCCTCGTTCGGCACGGTCGTCATCGACGAGGCTGCCTTCATGCAGCTGCTCCAGGATGTGGCCCCGGCGCCTGCGTCCGGGTGAAGCCCGCCCAACACACCCGTCGGCACCGCGCCGCGCGCGGGCGGCGCCCGCACGCTGTGGCGCATGGCACGTTGTGAGGTCTGCGGAAACGAATACGGCATGACGTTCGAGGTGCACGCGCAGGGCGCGGTGCACGTCTTCGACTGCTTCGCCTGCGCCATCCACCGCATGGCGCCGATCTGTGAGCACTGCCGCTGCCAGATCATCGGGCAGGGCGTCGAGGCCGACCAGAAGTGGTACTGCGGCGCGCACTGCGCCCGCTCGGACGGCAGAGTGGGCATCGTCGACCGGGTCTGAACCGGGTCCGCACAGGGTCTGCACCGGGGCGGCCATCTGCCCGGCCACCGGACCGGCCACCGGGACCGCCCACCGGACCGGCGCAGGCGGACCCGGACCGGCGCGGGCTGACCCGGCCCGGCCCCCGGCTGCCTCCCCCGCGGGAACCGGGCGGTACCCCCAGGGGGACCCCCGGCTCGGCGGTCCCGGCGCCCCAGGTACCGTCGAAGCCGTGTACCGCTTCCTGTTGTCCCGGCAGTGGGTGATCCTCACCCTCGTGGGTCTTGTGCTGATCCCCGTCATGATCAAGCTGGGCTACTGGCAGCTCCACCGCCATCAGCACAAGGTGGCGCAGAACCAGCTGATCGCGCGCAGCCTGGCCGCCGACCCGGTTCCGGTCACCACGCTGGCCGCACCGGGCCGCGAGCTGCCAAGGCGCGACATGTGGCGCACGGTCACCGCCACCGGCACCTACGACACCGCCCACGAGGTCGTGGTCCGCCAGCGCACCGCCGCCGACGAGCAGAGCATCGGCTATTACGTGGTGACCCCGCTGGTCCTCGGCAACGGCCGGGCCGTGCTGGTCAACCGCGGCTGGGTCTCGGCCGGCAACGACCTGACCAAGTTCCCGGACGTCCCGGCCGCCCCCCGGGGCAAGGTCACCGTCACCGGCCGGATGATGGCCGACGAGACCACCGCAGCCAGCGGCATCAAGAACACCAAGGGCCTGCCCGCCCGCCAGGTCATGCTGATCAACAGCGCGGAGCAGGCGAAGCGGACCGGCAGGACGATGCTCGGCGGCTATATCGAGCAGACCGCGCCGAAGCCGGCCGGCAACACCCCGGAGCCGGTCCCCGCGCCGGACCACGACTCCATCGGCCCGCACATGGCCTACGCCGTCCAGTGGTGGCTGTTCGCCGCCGCGGTGCCGGTCGGCTGGCTCGTCCTCGTCCGCCGTGAACGCCGCGACCGGATGGCGGCCGCGGCCAAGGAGGCCGAAGAGGCCCGGGAGGCCGGGGCCGCCGCGCCCGCGGGCGACGGCGGGCGGACCGCGGAAACCGCCGCTTCCGCGGAACCCGCCGCTTCCGAGGAAACCGCCGCTTCCGAGGAGACCGCCGCTTCCGGGGAAACCGAGGCGGCCGGCGACGAGGCGGCACCGGCCCCGGCCAACCCGTAACCCGGACAGCCGTCACCACCGCGTAGCGCACCTTCCGGACGGGAAAGGGCGCTGAGTGCACCCACGTATCGAGGACTATGCGCTCATCGGCGATCTTCAGACCGCCGCACTCGTCGGCCGCGACGGGTCCATCGACTGGCTGTGCCTGCCGCGCTTCGACTCCGGCGCCTGTTTCGCCGCCCTCCTCGGCGGCAAGGACAACGGCCACTGGGGGCTCGCCCCCTGCTCCCCCGACGCCCGCGCCCAGCGCTCCTACCGCGGCGATTCGCTGATCCTCGACACCGTCTGGGAGACCCCCACCGGCAGCGTGCGCGTCACCGACTTCATGCCGCAGCGCGACCGGGCGCCGGACCTCGTACGGATCGTCGAGGGCCTCAGCGGCAGCGTCGAGATGCGCGGGGTGCTGCGGCTGCGGTTCGACTACGGGCGGGTGGTGCCCTGGGTGCGCGCCACCGAGGGCTGCCGGGTGGCGATCGCCGGACCGGACTCGGTGTGGCTGCGCACCCCGGCCGAAAGCACCACCTACGGCAAGGACTTCAGCACCCGCTCGGACTTCACCGTAGCCGCGGGCGCGCGCACCGCGTTCGTGCTGACCTGGCACCCCTCGCACGAGCCCCGGCCGACCCAGATCGAACCGTTCACGGCGCTCCAGGACACCCTGGACGACTGGCACGCCTGGTCCGCGCGCTGCCGCTACAAGGGTCCGTACCGCGAGGCCGTGATGCGCTCGCTGATCACCCTCAAGGCCCTCACCTACGCGCCCACCGGCGGCATCGTGGCGGCCCCCACCACCTCGCTGCCCGAGGAGCTGGGCGGCGTACGCAACTGGGACTACCGCTACTGCTGGCTGCGGGACGCCAGCCTCACCCTGAACTCCCTGCTCTCCGCCGGATATCTGGACGAGGCCGGTGCCTGGCGGGACTGGCTGCTGCGCGCGGTGGCCGGCGCCCCCGACGACCTTCAGATCATGTACGGGCTGGCCGGCGAGCGGCGGCTGCCGGAGGCCGAGCTGCCGTGGCTGACCGGGTACTGCGACTCCGCGCCCGTACGCATCGGCAACGCCGCCGTCGAGCAGCGTCAGCTCGATGTCTACGGCGAGGTCCTCGACTCCTTCCACATCGCCCGCTCGGCCGGGCTGCCCGCCGAACAGCACGCCTGGAGCATCCAGCGGGCGCTGGTGGACTACCTGGAGTCCACCTGGCGCGACCCCGACGAGGGGCTGTGGGAGATCCGCGGGCCGCGCCGGCACTTCGTGCACTCCAAGGTCATGGCCTGGGTCGCGGCCGACCGGGCGGTGCGGGCGACCGAGGCGTATCCGAGGTTCGGCGGGGAGGCCGACCGCTGGCGGGCGATGCGCGACGAGGTCCGCCGCGAGGTGTGCGAGCGCGGCTACGACGCCGACCGCGGCACCTTCACCCAGTTCTACGGCTCCAGCGAACTGGACGCCGCGACCCTGCTGATCCCCCGTGTCGGCTTTCTGCCGGGGGACGATCCGCGGGTCCTCTCCACCATCGACACGGTGCGCCGAGAGCTGACCCACGACGGCCTGGTACGCCGTTACAGCACCGAGGGCGTCTCCGTCGATGGGCTGCCGGGCGGCGAGGGCACCTTCCTGGCCTGCTCGTTCTGGCTCGTCGACGCCTTGCAGCTGAGCGGCCGGCGGGCCGAGGCCCAGGAGATGTTCGAACGGCTGCTGGGACTGCGCAACGACGTGGGGCTGCTCTCCGAGGAGTACGACCCGGCCGCCCGGCGCCAACTGGGCAACTTCCCGCAGGCCTTCAGCCATATCGGCCTGGTGGGGACCGCCTTCGGTCTCCAGGACGGGGCACGGGCACACTAGGGGCCATGGATCTAGGACTCACCGACCGGACGTACCTCGTCACCGGGGCGACCCGTGGCCTCGGCTTCGCCACCGCCCGTGAACTGGTCGCCGACGGCGCCCAGGTCGTGCTCACCGGACGCACCGAGGAGAGCGCGGCCGCGGCGGCCGCCTCGCTCGGCGAGCGGGCCCTGGGCGTCGCGGCCGACAACGCCGACCCGGAGACCCCCGGCCGCCTGCTGGCGGCGGCCCGGGAGCGCTTCGGCCGGCTGGACGGCGTGCTCATCAGCGTGGGCGGCCCGGCGCCCGGCACCGCCGCCGACAACACCGACGCGCAGTGGCAGTCGGCCTTCGAGTCGGTCTTCCTCGGCGCGGTACGGCTGGCCCGCGCGGCCGCCGCGGAGCTGCCGGAGGGCGGGGTGATCGGTTTTGTCCTGTCCGGCTCGGTGTACGAGCCGATCGGCGGACTGACCATCTCCAACGGGCTCCGCCCCGGTCTCGCCGGTTTCGCCAAGTCGCTCGCCAACGAGCTGGGGCCGCGCGGCATCCGCGTGCTCGGCGTGCTGCCCGGCCGGATCGCCACCGACCGGATGACCCAGCTCGATGCGCGCTCCGGCGACCCCGAGGGGTCCCGCGCCCGCAACTGCGCCGAGATCCCGCTGGGCCGCTACGGACGGCCGGAGGAGTTCGGCCGCGCCGCCGCCTTCCTGCTGTCGCCGGCCGCGTCGTACCTCAACGGGGTGATGGTGCCGGTGGACGGCGGGGCCCGGCACGGGTTCTGAACACGGGGCGGACGGCGACCCCTGGCCTCCCGCCCGGACGCCCTAACTGACCCGCTCGGGCCGGTGCTTGACCGCGCGCAGCCGGACCTCGGCCGGCAGCCGGTCCAGTCCGGCCGAGCGGCGGGCGTGCGCCATCGCCTCGTCCGACAGCCGCCGGACGACGGTCCCCGGGTCGGCGTGCGGGGCGAGCGCCAGCACGGCCCGGACATGCGGTTCGCCCCGGCGGCCGGTCAGCAGCACCCCGGCCCCGTCGACGCCTTCCAGCGCCTCCGATTCGGCCGTCAGGGCGGCCTCCAGCGCCCGGCCGCGCAGCTGGGCGCCCTCGCCGTCGCCGCTGTCGACGAGGATCTCGTTCAGCCGGTGGCGGCGGAGCTGGGTCAGCAGCCACCACAACATCAGCAGCACGAAGACGGCGAGCGCGGCGATGACGACGGGCCACCACCAGCCCTGGTCCGTCCAGCGGGTGCGCTGCCGTGCGGGGAGCAGCACCTGGCCGGGGCGGGACCAGGGCCAGCCGGCGGGCAGTCCGAGCTGCCATTTCGCGGGCAGGTCGAGGCCGCCGAGCAGCACCAGGCCGCCCACGCCGAACAGCACCACACCGATCAGCCCGAGCAGCACCCGGTTGACCCTGCCACGGACCCTGCGCATCGCTCGCTCACCTCTTCTTCGGGCGCCGGACGTCCACGGTCAGGCGGAGCTCATGTGCCAGGCCCAGCTGCCGCAGCCCCTCGCCGAGCGAGGTGTCGAGGTCGGCGCGGACCTCGTCCAGTTCGCGGAAGTGCGAGACGGCGTGCGTCTTGGCCTTACGGCGGCTGACGGCGACCCGTACGGACTGCACACCGGCGACCTCCATGGCCCGGTCGCGCAGCACCAGCGCGGCGGCCGCACGGTCCAGCCCGGCCCGGATGTCCGGTGCCGCCGGCCGCATCGGCAGCACCTGGCGCAGTCCGGGCGTGACGGCCGTGACGACGAGCCAGATGCCGAGCACCATGGCCAGCGCGGCGGGGGCCAGGATCCAGGGGTTGTCGAGGTGACGGGTGCCCAGTTCGCGGGCCAGCCACCGGCGCCAGGCCATCGCGGGGCGGTCGGCGCGCACCGCGGCCACGTCGTAGAGCAACAGGCCGGCGGCGGCCAGCAGTACCAGCGCGACCAGCGCGGCCGGCACCCGGCGGGCCGACCGGAAGCGCCGCACCCGGTCGTGACCGGCGGTGCCGGTTGCCGGGGTCTCCGCGCCGGACGGCGTGGCCCCGCCCGCCCCATCCGCCCTATCCGCCGCCCCGTCCGGCGTCTTGTCGAGCGTGGGCAGCCGCCGGGTGTCGGACCGCTCCGCGTCCTCGTCGCTCATCGCACCCTCCCGCGGTCCGTACGGTCCAGCAGCGGGGAGTGCAGCCGCTCGACCTCCACCGCGACCTCGGGCACCGTCATGTTCGCCAGCTCCGTCACCCGCTCGGTGACCCGGCGGCGCACCACCCGGCACTGTGCGCCGATGTCGGAGGGGTAGCCCAGCTCCACGGCGATCCGCACCCGTGCCTCACCGAAGTTCCGGCGGTCGTCGCGCCGGTGCACGGTCACCGTCGCATGGGCGTCCGTACGGGCGCGCGGGGACTCCGCGCGCAGCGCCTCCCGGGCGGCCCGTGCGGCGATCTTCGCCACCACCCGGTCCGCGATTCTGGTCGCGCCCCGCTCACCCGCCGGTACGGCGGTGGCAGCGGCGGCCGGGGACACCGTCGCCACCCGGCTTCACCGCCGCCGTTCGCGGTCGCCGCCGCGCGGACGGAAGAAATCGCCGGCTTCCAGGTCCCCGTCGAGGAACCTGCCGGCCACGAACCCGATGGCGCCCAGCGCCGCCACCAGGACAAAGGCGCCGAAGCCGCCGAAGTATCCGGCGAAGCCCAGCGCCATGCCGGCCAAGAGGCCGACCACGGCCATGCTCATCACGCGCTCCTTCGCTGCCACTCCGGACGGGCCCGGCTAATGAATCCGTGGCTCCGATTCCTCTTCTTCGTCTGCTTCGTCGGGCAGCTTGACGTCGCTGACCGCGATATTGACCTCGACGACCTCCAGGCCCGTCATCCGCTCCACGGCGGAGATGACGTTCTCCCGGACCGACCGTGCGACATCGGCGATGGCGACGCCGTAGTCGACCACGATCTCCAGGTCCAGCGCGGTCTGCACCTCGCCGACCTCGGCCTTGACTCCCCGGGTCGCGGTCGCGGCCCTGCCGCCGCCGGGCACCCGGTCCCGCACGGCGCCGAGCGTACGGGCGAGGCCGCTGCCCATGGCATGCACGCCGATGACGTCCCGGGCCGCCAGACCGGCGATCTTCTCCACGACACCGTCGGCGATGGTGGTCCGCCCCCGGGTCGCGGGGTCGCCGCCGCCCCGTTTTGCGGGCGTCCTGGGCCCCTCTGCGTGCTGCTGGCTCTCGCTCATCGCCGTATCCCTTTCCGCGGGGAGAAGCGGTCCGCCCGCTCCGTTCCCCACAGTAGGTCGGGTGTCTCCGGACCGCTCCGGGGATGCGGCAGGCGAGTGCTCCATACGGCGCCGCCGGGCCCACCGCCCTGCCGTGCGGGCAGGTCTGCGGCAGGCTGGGGGCGTGGTCCGGACGTGTCCGGAGACGGTCCGGGGACCTTCCGGGAAAGGGGTGACGCGGTGGCCGTGAACCAGTGGGCGCAGACCGTCCGCACGCAGCTCGGGATCGGCCGGCTGCTGCCGCTCGGCGGGCCCGCGGACGGCTCGTGGATCACCGAGCAGGCGGCCGCCGGGGCACTGCGGGCGTCCGCCGATACACCGGACGGTGTCCGGCTCGGCTCGCTGCGGCTGTCCGTCGCCGACCCCGGCCAGGCCCCGGAACCGGCGGTGCCGGCGCCGCCGAGCGCCCTGCCGCCCGGCCCGCTGCGCATCGAGGCGGAGTTCGCCGCGGTGGCCGACCGGCCACTGCCCGTGCTCGCCGACCAGGTGCGCGCGGCGCTGCTGGAGGCGTCGATCCAGGGGCTGGGGCTGGTGGTGGGCGTGGTGGATCTGCGGGTCAGCGGCCTGCTGGAAGCGGACGAGGCCACGACGGAAGATGCGTCAGCCGGTTCCGCTCCCCCAGGGGACATGCCACCCGCCACGCCCGCGGGTGACCGGACCGGTGCCACCCAGGAGGGCGCGGCAGGCGTCGCCGCCGTCGCGCGGGGCGTCACCGGCGTGGCCCGGCTGGCGCCGGTGCTCGGCGGTCCGTCCCGCCCGGTGCGGCTCACCGACGGGCATGCGCTGATCCAGCTGGCGACCGCGCCCGGTCACCGGGCGCTGGATGTGGCCTGCGCCGTACGGCAGGCGGTGGCGGCCGCGCCGCCCGCGGTCTCGACGGTCGCGGTGCTGGTCACGGCGGTGGACCGGAGCTGATGAGCCGGCCCGGCCGGGCCGTGGGAGCGCGGCCGGGCAGCTCGGGCAGGTGAACGGCGCGGTACGGGTGCTACTCCCCCACGCCCGCGAGGTCGCGCAGCCGGCGCGCCTGGGCGGCCCGCTCGGCGCGGCGCTGCTCCTCGTACGTACGGCCCGCGGCACCGGCCAGCAGGGCCTTGGTCTCGATGACGGCATCGCGCGGCGCGGCGGTGAGCGCGGCCGCCAAGTCGGCCACCGTGGCATCGAGTTGATCGCCGGGCACCACGAGGTTGGCGAGGCCGATCCGCTCGGCCTCCTCGGCGTGCACGAAGCGGCCGGTGGCGCAGATCTCCAGCGCGCGGGCGTAGCCCACCAGCCCGACCAGGGGATGGGTACCGGTCAGGTCCGGTACGAGCCCGAGGCTGGTCTCGCGCATGGCGAACTGGACGTCCGGCGCGACCACCCGCAGATCGCAGGCGAGCGCCAGCTGGAAGCCGGCCCCGATGGCATGCCCCTGCACGGCGGCGATGGACACCAGATCAGTGCGCCGCCACCAGGTGAACGCTTCCTGGTACTCGGCGATCGTGGCGTCCAACTCCTCGTCGGAGCCGCGCGCCAGATCGATGAAGGACGGCTCGCCGTCGAAGCCTTCGGGCGTGAACGCCTGACGGTCGAGGCCCGCGGAGAAGGACTTGCCCTCACCACGCAGCACCGCGATCCGTACGTTTCCCGGCAGCAGCGAACCCGCTTCGGCAAGCGCCCGCCACATGGCCGGCGACTGCGCATTGCGCTTGGCCGCGTTGGCGAGGGTCACCGTGGCGATCGCACCGTCCACGGTGAGTCGCACACCGTCCTTGTCGAGCAGAGTCATGAGCGCCTCCGAGTCAGCCAGCCGCACCTGCGTGCGTAAGTGACTGAACGGTAACCTCCCGGTCGACTGCTCGGTCGACCGGGGGGACACCGCTGCACCCGGAGTCGCGGCCGTCAGGCCGATGCGGCCTTCTTGCCCCTCGTGGCTCCGCCGCGACCGCGCAGGACCACACCGGATTCGCTGAGCATCCGGTGCACGAATCCATAGGAGCGGCCGGTTTCCTCGGCCAGCGCCCGGATGCTCGCACCGGAGTCGTACTTCTTCTTCAGGTCTGCCGCGAGCTTCTCGCGCGCGGCGCCGGTTACCCGGCTGCCCTTCTTCAGAGTCTCGGCCACCCGTGCCTCCTCGTGGGAAGTGCGCTCTGGACTCTCATGATCACCCCTCCCCGGCTTCCTGGCCACCCATTCCGCAAGGTCGATACGACATCGTTTGCCGGCGGAGGCCCGAAAACACGGGCCGGAATGCCTGATTCCGACTGTTTCCGAGGCCGCTCGCTTCCGGCCGCCCGCGAGAAGTGGCAGGTCAGGTGGTGTGCGACCGAAAAGGCGACGGCCGGGCCCCAAGGACCCGGCCGTAGGCCGCAGACTCGCCGGTGTACGAGCCGTTCTCACTCAGATGATGGATCACATGTCGGCCGAATGATCCATACGGCATGATCCATCCGCCGCGGTCAGGCCAGCGCGACCAGATCCGCGTAGTCCTGGCCCCACAGGTCCTCGACGCCGTCGGGCAGCAGGATGATGCGCTCCGGCTGCAGCGCGTCCACCGCGCCCTCGTCGTGCGTCACCAGGACCACCGCGCCCGTGAAGGTGTGCAGCGCGCCGAGGATCTCCTCGCGGCTGGCCGGGTCGAGGTTGTTGGTGGGCTCGTCGAGCAGCAGCACATTGGCGGAGGACACGACCAGCGTCGCCAGGGCGAGCCGGGTCTTCTCGCCGCCGGAGAGCACCCCGGCGGGCTTGTCGACGTCGTCACCGGAGAAGAGGAAGGAACCCAGCGTCTTGCGGATGGCGACCAGGTCCATGTCCGGGGCGGCCGAGCGCATGTTCTCCAGGACCGTGCGGTCCGGGTCCAGGGTCTCGTGCTCCTGGGCGTAGTAGCCGAGCTTGAGGCCGTGACCGGGGCGGACCTCGCCGGTGTCCGGGGTCTCGACGCCGGCCAGCAGCCGCAGCAGGGTGGTCTTGCCCGCACCGTTGAGGCCGAGGATGACGACCCGGGAGCCCTTGTCGATGGCCAGGTCGACGTCGGTGAAGATCTCCAGGGAGCCGTAGGACTTCGACAGGCCCTCGGCGGTGAGCGGGGTCTTGCCGCACGGTGCCGGGTCCGGGAAGCGCAGCTTGGCGACCTTGTCGGCGGCCCGCACCTGCTCCAGGCCGGCCAGCAGCTTGTCGGCGCGCTTGGCCATGTTCTGCGCGGCGACGGTCTTGGTGGCCTTGGCCCGCATCTTGTCGGCCTGGGAGTTGAGCGCCGCGGCCTTCTTCTCGGCGTTCGCCCGCTCGCGCTTGCGGCGCTTCTCGTCGGCCTCGCGCTGCTGCTGGTAGAGCTTCCAGCCCATGTTGTAGACGTCGATCTGCGACCGGTTGGCGTCCAGGTAGAAGACCTTGTTGACGACGGTCTCGACCAGGTCGACATCGTGGGAGATCACGATGAAGCCGCCGCGGTAGGTCTTGAGGTAGTCGCGCAGCCAGACGATGGAGTCGGCGTCGAGGTGGTTGGTCGGCTCGTCGAGCAGCAGGGTGTCGGAGTCCGAGAACAGGATCCGGGCCAGCTCGACACGGCGGCGCTGACCACCGGAGAGGGTGTGCAGCGGCTGGCCGAGGATGCGGTCGGGCAGGCCGAGGCTGGCGGCGATGGTCGCGGCCTCCGCCTCGGCGGCGTACCCGCCCTTGGTCAGGAACTCGGTCTCCAGGCGCTCGTACTTCTTCATCGCCTTGTCGCGGGTGGCGCCCTTGCCGTTGGCCATCCGGTCCTCGTTCTCGCGCATCTTGCGCAGCACGGTGTCCAGATCGCGGGCGGAGAGGATGCGGTCGCGGGCCAGCACGTCGAGGTCGCCGGTGCGCGGGTCCTGCGGCAGATAGCCGACCTGGCCGCCGCGGGTGACCGTGCCGGAGGCGGGGATGCCCTCGCCCGCCAGCACCTTGGTGAGGGTGGTCTTGCCGGCGCCGTTACGGCCGACCAGGCCGATGCGGTCGCCCTTGGCGATACGGAAGGAAGCGGACTCGATGAGAATGCGGGCGCCGGCGCGCAGCTCAAGGCCGGAGGCGGTGATCACGGGAAAAGCTCCAGGGTCAGGGACGGCGGGTTGGACGGACGGTCCGAGGGCGAGCTGCGCCGTCTAATGAACCCAAGGGAGAACTGCCATGGGGGGCAGTCTAACGTTCCTCCGCTGCGCTCTGCCTCGGCCCACGTTTTTGGCTTTCCCGCCGTGGGTGTTGCTCGCCGTTTGTCGCCCGCCACCCGCTGCGCTTGGCCTCGGCCGACGTTTGTGGCTTGCTCGCCGTTGCGCCTGCGGCGGGCCGGTCCGCTGCGCGGGGCTGTCGGGGTGCGGTGACGGGCCGGAGGGGCCTGTGTTGTGGACGTAAAGCGAAGCAGTCCACAACACAG
>NZ_JBVHZH010000069.1:0-28827 GCF_055574515.1 Streptomyces sp. NPDC029466 | reverse complement strand
GCGTTTCCAACCTTACCAGATCCGTTTCCGTCTCCGGCGCCCTGTTGGAGCGGGCTCGGCCGTTTGGCTTTCGCTTTTCGGCCTTTCCGACTCTAACAGATCCGGATTTCGTTTCGTTCCGGTTCCGATTTCCGTCGGAGGTCCGCCTCGGAGCAGCTATTTGCTGCTGCCCTTTCGGCGGGTTACTACTTTAGCGGCTTTCCCTGGCGACTCATAATCGGGTCGTCGGGGTCGAATTTCGGCAACGCGAAAGAGGACCCGTCAGGGAATCGTTGAGAGTAGTTGGTTGTGCCGCCTGGCGGTCTGCGCAGATAGCGCTGCCCGTCTCCAGCGGCTCGGGCCACGTTAGGCGGTTCGCCACACAGAGTCAAGTAGCCGTGGTGGCGCGGCGTCGGTTGCGCGGGACGTGGCGGCGGTAGGGGCTGACGGTGGGGTCGTCGGCGATCCAGTAGCGCCAGGGGTGGTCCGCGCCGTCTCCGCCCACACCGGTGCGCGGGCCGTTGCGTACCCGCTCGGGGGCCGGCGGTTCGCCGCGGAGCAGGGAGAGCGGGGCGGCGCCGCCGGTGCACAGGTCGGTGCTGTCGAGGGTGCGGTCGATGTCGAGGGCGGTGGCCAGGCGGGCCGGGCCCTTCGCCAGTTCGTTGGCGCTGCGGGCCTTGGGGCGGCGGTCGGCGGCCAGGGTGGCACCGGTGAGGATCTCGCCGGCGCGCAGCAGGACACCGCTCGCCTCGCCCTCGGGGCCGCAGACCACGTTGAGGCTGAACCACATCCCGTAGATGAAGTAGACGTACGCATGGCCGGGCGGGCCGAACATGGCGGCGTTGCGTGCGGTGCGGCCGCGGTAGGCGTGGGAGCCGGGGTCGGTCTCGCCGTCGTACGCCTCGACCTCGGTGAGCCGGAGGGTGATCGGTCCGTCGGGGGTGTTGCGGAGGAGGGTCCGCCCCAGCAGGTCGGGGGCCACGTCCACGACGGGCCGGTCGAAGAAGTCGCGGGTGAGCGGCGTACGTTCCGGTACATCGGTCATGCGGACCGAGCGTAGTGGAGCCGTGGGAGAGGGCGGCTGGCCATGGAAGCGCCGGGGTTGGGAAGGTATGGCGTGGAACCGGCTTGCGCGGTTTCGCGTTCGTAGGAATCAAGCCGAGATCTCGGCGCGCTAGACAAAGCACAGGCGTTCCGCCTGGGGAGGACGAGCATGGGATTCAAGAAGCTGCTGGCGAGCCTGGGCGCCGGGGGCGCGTCGGTGGAGACGGTGCTCTTCGAGGAGAACGTGGTCCCGGGTGGGGTCGTGCAGGGCGAGGTCCGGATCCAGGGCGGTTCGGTGGCCCAGGAGATCCAGGGGCTGTCGGTCGGACTCCAGGCGCGCGTCGAGGTGGAGAGCGGCGAGGAGGAGTACAAGCGGAACGTCGAGTTCACCAAGGTGCAGCTGGGCGGGGAGTTCACGGTGCAGCCGGGTGCGGCGCACACCGTCCCGTTCGGGCTGGAGATTCCGTGGGAGACGCCGATCACCACGTTCCTGGGCGCGCATCTGCACGGGATGAGCGTCGGGGTGACGACGGAGCTGGCGATCGCCCGGGCAGTGGACTCCAGTGACCTGGACCCGGTGAATGTGCACCCGCTGCCGGCGCAGCAGGCGATTCTGGACGCGTTCGGGCGCCTCGGGTTCCGTTTCAAGGCCGCTGACCTGGAGCAGGGGCACATCCGGGGGACGCGGCAGCAGCTGCCGTTCTACCAGGAGGTCGAGTTCTACGCGCCGCAGCAGTACCGCGGGCTCAACCAGGTCGAGCTGTCGTTCGTGGCGGACGACCGGGAGATGGACGTCGTCCTGGAGATGGACAAGAAGCCGGGGCTGTTCAGCGAGGGGTCGGACACCTTCCGGTCGTTCACGGTCGGGCTGAACGACTTCCAGGGGACCGACTGGGCGGCCTACCTCAACCAGTGGCTGGCGGAGGTCGGCGGTAAGCGGAACTGGCTCTAACCTGGCCGGACAGGTGTCAGCAAGCGACCAGGAGGTGTTGCAGTGTCCGAGCTGAAGCGGCGGCCGCTCCCGCACGATTTCCATCCGCCGGTGCCGGAGTTCACGGTGCTGAGCGAGGAGGTGGAGCCGGGCGGGACGCTGCGGCCGGAGCAGGTCTTCGCCGAGGGGAACCGTTCACCGCAGCTGCGGTGGGAGGGTGCGCCCGCGGGGACGAAGAGCTACGCCGTCACCTGCTACGACCCGGACGCGCCGACGGGCAGCGGCTTTTGGCACTGGTCGCTGTTCGACATTCCGGCGTCGGTGACGGAGCTGCCGGCCGGCGCCGGGTCCGGGGAGATGAAGGGGCTGCCCGAAGGCGCCGTTCATGTCCGTAACGACTACGGGACGCGGGAATTCGGTGGCGCGGCACCGCCGCCCGGAGACGGTCCGCACCGCTATGTGTTCACCGTCTACGCGGTGGACCAGGAGAAGCTCGGTCCGGACGCGGATGCCTCGCCCGCGGTCGTGGGCTTCAATCTGCGGTTCCACACCCTCGGGCGGGCCCAGCTGATCGCCGAGTACGAGGTGCCGGCGGCGGGCTGAGCGCCGTAATTCCGTTGCGCCCCGGCGCTTCCCGCACGCAGAGTGGTACCCGTGCCGCCGCCCTTCATCAGGGCGTCGGGCAGCTGGTACCGCAGTGGCGGGAGCGGCGGGGCGCAGGTGTGTCGCCGGCCGCTTGCCGGAGCCCGTATGTGTCTCGGGTGTCCTCGCCGGCTGCCGTTCGCTCCGGGTCTCGCGTGTTTCACGGGGGTGGGACCCGGAGCGCACGCTTTTCGTGCCCTGCGGGGCGCCGCCGGAGCACCTCCTTTTCATCTGCCGATCGTCCTCCATTTCCCTTGTGGCGTGCGGAAATTGCGTTGTTCGGGGAATACCTGGCGCTGCACAGTGGAGCAACTTCGCCGCGGGGGCGGAGCGGGTCCGGGAGGGTGGACGGGATGCGCGAGACGCTGGTGCTCAATGCGAGCTTCGAGCCGCTGTCGACGGTGTCGCTGCGGCGGGCGGTGGTGCTGGTCATGCAGGACAAGGCCGTCGTCGAGCACGCTCACCCGGGGCTGCGCATCCGTGCCGCTTCGGTGGATCTGCCGGTGCCGCAGGTGATCAGACTCAGCAGATACGTCCGGGTGCCGTTCCGACAACGGGCGCCCTGGTCGCGGCGCGGGGTACTGGTGCGTGACCAGCACCGGTGCGCGTACTGCGGGCGCCGGGCGACCACCGTGGACCATGTCGTACCGCGGTCGCACGGTGGTGGGGACACCTGGCTGAATACCGTCGCCTCGTGTGCGGAGGACAACCACCGCAAGGCGGACCGTACGCCCGAGCAGGCGGGGATGGCGCTGCTGCGGCGGCCGTTCGAGCCGACGCCGGCGGACGCGCTGCTGTCGACGCTGGGGGTGTCGGTGCGGGACGCGCTGCCGGAGTGGCTGGCGGTGCCGGCGTAGCGCGGGCCCGCCGGAATTCTCGTCCAGCTCCCCCTACTTCAGGAGGAGCTGGACGATGGCCAGCAGGCCGACGAGCACGATGACGCCGCGCAGGGCGGTGGGCGGCAGCCGTCGGCCGACCTTCGCGCCGAGCTGGCCGCCGAGGGTGGAGCCGACCGCGATCAGGGCGACGGCGAGCCAGTCGAACTCCGCGACGAAGAGGAAGAAGACCGCCGCCACGCCGTTGACGACGGCCGCGAGGACGTTCTTGATGGCGTTGATCCGCTGGAGGTCCTCGTTGAGCAGCACGCCCATCAGGGAAACGTAGATCACCCCCTGCGCGGCGCCGAAGTAGCCGCCGTAGACGCTGGCCAGCATCAGGCCGAGGAGCAGGGCGGGGCCGCCGTCGGGGTGGGCGGTGGTGCCGTTGCGCTCGCGCCGGGCGCGGACCTTCGCGGCGAGCTTGGGCTGCGCGACGACGAGGACGAGCGCGACGGCGATCAGTACCGGGACGATGGTGTCGAAGGCCTTGGAGGGCAGCCCCAGCAGCAGGATGGCGCCGCCGAGGCCGCCGATGAGGGCGAAGGCGCCGAAGCGCAGCAGCCGGCGGCGCTGGCCGGCCAGCTCGCGGCGGTAGCCGACGGCGCCGCTGAGCGAACCGGGCACCAGGCCAAGGGTGTTGGAGACATTGGCCGTGACGGGCGGCAGGCCGAAGGCGAGCAGTACCGGGAAGGTGATCAGCGTCCCGGATCCGACGATGGTGTTGATCGTGCCGGCGCCGATCCCGGCGGCGAAGACTGCGACTGCTTCCCCGATGGACAAGGCCATCTCCTCACATGGTCAGGGTCGCCTCCCCGCCATGAAGGTCGAGGGGCCACCACTGATCATGCACGAGGCCGAACGGTCAGTCGATGGGGGGCGTTTCGCGGTTCGGCGCGCTGGGCTTGGGGATGGAGCCGCCGCCCGCCGGGTTGAAGTTGCCGATGGCGCCGCCGAGGCCCTTGAGGGCGTCGCCGATCTCGCTGGGCACGATCCAGAGCTTGTTGGCGTCGCCTTCGGCGATCTTCGGGAGCATCTGGAGGTACTGGTAGGAGAGCAGCTTCTGGTCCGGGTCCCCGGCGTGGATCGACTCGAAGACCACCCGGATCGCCTGGGCCTCACCCTCGGCGCGCAGGGCCGCGGCCTTGGCCTCACCCTCGGCGCGCAGGATCGAGGACTGCTTCTCACCCTCGGCGGTGAGGATCTGGGACTGCCGGACACCTTCGGCCTGGAGGATGGCGGCGCGCTTGTCGCGGTCGGCGCGCATCTGCTTCTCCATCGAGTCCTGGATGGAGGTCGGCGGCTCGATGGCCTTCAGCTCGACGCGGTTGACGCGGATGCCCCACTTGCCGGTGGCCTCGTCGAGGACGCCGCGCAGCGCCGCGTTGATCTCCTCGCGGGAGGTCAGGGTCCGTTCGAGGTCCATACCGCCGATGATGTTCCGCAGCGTGGTGACGGTGAGCTGCTCGATGGCCTGGATGTAACTGGCGACCTCGTACGTCGCGGCGCGGGCGTCGGTCACCTGGTAGTAGATGACGGTGTCGATGTTCACGACCAGGTTGTCCTGGGTGATCACCGGCTGTGGCGGGAACGGGACGACCTGCTCGCGGAGGTCGATGCGGTTCCGGATGGAGTCGATGAACGGGACGACGATGTTCAGGCCGGCGTTGAGGGTGCGGGTGTAGCGGCCGAAGCGTTCGACGATGGCGGCGCTGGCCTGTGGGATGACCTGGATCGTTTTGATGAGTGCGATGAACACGAGCACCACCAGGATGATCAGGACGATGATGATCGGTTCCACAGCGGCTCCCGTGCCCTTCGTTGCTGGTCCGTGCCGGCCGGCGACCGGCTTGCCGTTGATCAGTCTTTCAGAGACGTGGCTCGTCGCGCAGCGTGTTCGGGTCAGATGACGACAGCGGTGGCGCCTTCGATCTCGACGACGTCGACCTGCTGGCCGGGCTCATAGACCTGGTTGCCGTCGAGGGCGCGGGCGGACCAGACCTCGCCGGCGAGTTTGATGCGGCCGCCGCCTCCGCCATCGACCCGCTCCAGGACCGTGGCGCTGCGGCCCTTCAGCGCGTCGACTCCGGACGCGAGTTGGGGGCTCTGGCCGCGATGGCGGTTGGCGATGGGGCGTACGACCGCGATCAGCGCGACCGATACGGCGGCGAAGACGATGAATTGCAGGACGGTGCCGCCACCGACGCCTGCGGTGACGGCACCGGCGACGGCGCCGACCGCGAGCATCCCGAATTCGGGCATCGCGGTCACGACGAGCGGAATGCCCAGTCCTACGGCGGCGATCAGCCACCACACCCATGGATCCACGGCTTCATGGTAGATCCGTGCAGCGGCCCGGGACAGGGGACGATCGGTCAGCGGCGGGGGCCTGGCGCCTCAAGTTGGCCGGGCGACGGCCCTCAGGTCAGGGGCAGACCCTGCGCCGTCCAGCGGTCGTTGCCGTTGCGCTCGACGACCAGCGGGAGGCCGAAGCAGTGCGAGAGGTTGCTGGAGGTCAGTTCCAGTTCGAGCGGGCCGGCGGCGAGCACCTTGCCCTGACGGATCATCAGGACGTGGGTGAAGCCCGGGGCGATTTCCTCGACATGGTGGGTGACCATGATCATGGAGGGGGCGTACGGGTCCCGGGCGAGGCGGCCGAGGCGGCGGACCAGGTCCTCGCGGCCGCCGAGGTCGAGGCCGGCGGCCGGCTCGTCCAGCAGGAGCAGCTCGGGGTCGGTCATCATCGCGCGGGCGATCAGGGTGCGCTTGCGCTCGCCCTCGGAGAGGGTGCCGAACTTCCGGTCCAGGTAGGCGGTCATGCCGAGGCGGTCCAGGAAGGCCCGGGCGCGCTGCTCGTCGATGTCGTCGTAGTTCTCCTGCCAGCTCGCCGTCATGCCGTACGCGGCGGTGAGAACGGTCTGGAGCACGGTCTGGCTGCGCGGCAGCTTGTCGGCGAGGGCGATACCGGCGATGCCGATGCGCGGGCGCAGATCGAAGACGTCGACCTTGCCGAGCTGCTCGCCGAGGATCGAGGCGCTGCCGGAGCTCGGGAAGAGGTAGCTGGAGGCGAGGTTCAGCAGGGTGGTCTTGCCCGCCCCGTTGGGGCCGAGGATGACCCAGCGCTCCCCCTCCTTCACCGACCAGGAGACCTGGTCCACCAGAGCCCGTCCTTCGCGGACCACGGATACGTCCACCAGCTCCAGCACATCGCTCATGAGCGCGTTGTCTCCCATTGCTTCTCGGTCGTCGCGTACACCTGTAGGCGCAGCCCCCCTGCAAACCTACGCCACTCGTTGTCGGTGCTCTTCCCTAGGCTGGGGACCATGCTCGATGAACCTCGTTCAGGACGGCTGGCGGCATGGGGAAATGCCCTTTTGGCCGGACTTGTCTCACCTGATGAAGCCGCGCATCGGATCGCGGACGACGATGCGGTACACCGCGTGGAGGGCCTGCCCGGAGAGGCGGCGCCGGTCGGGCTGACGCTCGCGCTGGGGCGGCTGCGGGCGCTGGGGGCGGTCGGCCTGCGGGTGGCGCTGCCGGTGCCCGGCCATCCGCTGGGGCTGTGCGGACCGCCGGAATTCAACGCGCGGGCCCTGGAGGCCGAGGAGGCGGTGATCGCCTCGGGGGCCGGGCTCGGGCTCGTTCCGGAGACGTACGAGGCCGGGCCGGAGGGCGGCGCCGGGCCCGATGTCCATGTGGAGGTGGTCTGGCGCTGTCTGCCCGTACGGGAGGCGCCGCCCGCAGATGTGCCGTCGCTGGGCGAGGCGGAGCGGGAACTGGCGGAGGCGCTCCAGGAGGCGACCGCGCTGCTCTCGCGGCTGGATGTCGCCGGGTCCGGTCCGGTGGCGCAGGCGGCGCTGGCGGCGTACCGGGCGCGGGCGGAGGCCGGACGGCAGGTGCTCGCCCCCGGGTATCCGCCGCGGGCGGTGCGGGTGCTGGAGCTGGCGCAGCGCGTCGGTGCGCTCATCGGCATCGCGCAGCAGACCGGCGGGGACGGCCGGGAGCACGGCGCGGCGGTGAGCTCGTCGGAGATCGCGGCCCGTGCCGAGGCGCTGCGGCCGGTGGAGCGTACGGCCCGGCGGGCGCAGGTGGCGGCGTACAACTCCGCGGTGGAGGAGCGGGAGCGGAACCGGGGCTGAAACGGGACAGGCCCCGCCGGACCATTGTGTGGTCGACGGGGCCCGTGCCGAAGTGGGGCGCACGGCTCTGGGCAGGCGGAGCCGGGCATCCCAGATCGGACAACCTCAGTTGTTGGAGCTGATGTTGTCGAAGGTGGGGTTGAGCACACCGATGACATGGGCGCTGTTGCCGGTGGCGTTCACGGGGACGTGCACGGGCACCTGCGCCAGGTTGCCGGAGCCGATGCCGGGGGAGTTCGTGGCCCTGCCGTCGGCCTGCGCGCCACTGGTGGCGAAGGCCGAACCCGCGGCCGCACCGAGGGCGAGACCGGTGGCGGCAAGGACGAGAGCGGCCTTCTTGGCGGTGTTCATGGGGGCGTGTTCCTCACGTGGTGGCGCAGGGCCGGAATGACCGGGGCGGAGGGAGGGGACCGGCCCCGCGCTCTGAGGGGCGGGCCGGTCCGGGGTGACCCGCGCGGACCGTGGCGTCGCGCGGGTCAGGCGGAACCTGCGGGCAGGCCCGTGCTCAGGGGTTGAGGCAGGGGGCGCCGAAGGTGGGGTTGAGCGCACCGATGACGGTGGCGGTGGTGCCACAGGCGTTCACCGGGACGTGCACCGGGACCTGGATGTTGTTGCCGGAGACGATGCCCGGGGAGTCCACCGAGCCGCCCTGCGCCTGCGGGGTGTGCGCCGAGGCGATGCCGGCGCCCGCGAGGGCGAGACCGCTCGCCGCCACCGTGACGGCCATTGCGCGCTTGATGTTCTTCACTTCTCTAGCTCCTCGTTGCCGTTGCCGTGGCCAGCCGCCACGGCTGCACTGGACAACGGCCCGGCCCGGGAAGGGATACGCCAAACGGGCTACGGCTACACGACAGTATGAATCTCGGATCTGACGACGACATTCCGGTTGCTGTCGTTGTACAGGGGCGCCGGGGTGGTCCAGGAGACCGCGGTGCGGCGGTTCTCCCGTACGGCGGTCAGGCCCCGATGCCGTGCCGTACGGCCCACAGGGCGGCCTGGGTGCGGTCTGCGAGGTCGAGCTTCATGAGGATGTTGGAGACATGGGTCTTGACGGTCTTCTCGGACAGCACCAGCGCGCGGGCGATTTCACGGTTGGAGCGGCCGTCCGCGATCAGGCCGAGGACCTCGCGCTCCCGGTCGGTGAGTGAGGTACCGCGCCCCTGGCCGCCGTTGTTCTCCTCCTGGGCGAGCAGCGCGCCGGCCACCTCCGGCTGGAGCAGGACATGGCCCGCGTGCACGGAGCGGATGGCGCCGGCCAGCGCGTCCGGATCGATGTCCTTGTAGACGTAGCCGGCCGCGCCCGCGCGCAGGGCCGGGATGACGGTGCGCTGTTCGGTGAAGCTGGTCACGACCAGCACCCGGGCGGGGTTGTCGAGTTCACGCAGCTTGCGGAGCGCCTCGATACCGTCCATGCCGGGCATCTTGATGTCCATCAGGACCACGTCGGGGCGCAGTTCCTCGGCGGCGGCGATGCCCTCGGCCCCGTCGGAGGCCTCCCCCACCACCTCGATGTCCTCCTGGACCTCCAGGAACGTCCGCAGCCCGCGGCGCACGACCTGGTGATCGTCGACGAGCAGGACGCGGATGGCCCGTCCCTCGCCTGCCGCCCGGCGGCCCGGCCGCTCCCTGCCGTCGTCCCGGGGAAGCCCCATCGCACCGTCCTTGTCTCTCTCAGCCACCGGGCACCTCCATCTCGACAGCGGTGCCCCTGCCGGGCTCCGACTCCACGGTGAGCTTTCCTCCGACGCCGCCGGCGCGGTCGCGCATCGAGACCAGGCCGAGATGACGGCCGGCCCGGCGGACCGCGCGGGGGTCGAAACCACAGCCGTCGTCGGCGATCCGCAGCAGTGCGCCCTGGCCGTCGCGGAGCAGGCTCACCTCGACGGTCTTGGCGCCGGAGTGCCGCAGCGCGTTGTGCAGCGCCTCCTGGGCGACGCGGAGAACGGCCTCCTCCTGGGCGGCGGGCAGGGCCCGGAGGCCGTGGGCCTCGAAGGTGACCCGTGCGGAGTGGGCCCGGTCCAGGACCTGGGCCTGTGAGCGCAGGGTGGCGACCAGGCCGTCCTCGTCCAGGGCGGCGGGCCGCAGTTCGATGACGGCGGCCCGCAGTTCGTCGGCGGCCTCCGCGGCCAGCGCGGCGACCTGGTGCAGCTCGTCCTTGGCGCGGGCCGGGTCCCGGTCGACCAGGGCGGTGGCGGCCTGGGCGGTGAGGCGGAGCGAGAAGAGCTTCTGGGCGACGGCGTCGTGCAGCTCGTGGGCGAGCCGGGCGCGCTCCCCGGCGATGGTGAGCTCACGGCTGCGCTCGTAGAGGCGGGCGTTGGTCAGGGCGATGGCGGCGTGCTGGGCGAGTATCCCGAGCAGCCGCTCGTCTTCTTCGGTGAAGCCGCAGCCGCCGGCCGGCTTGGGGCAGCGCTTGTTGGCCAGGAAGAGGGCGCCGAGGATCTCGTCACCGTCGGCGACCGGCAGACCGAGGAAGTCGGACATATCGGGGTGGGCCGCCGGCCAGCCGCCGAAGCGCGGGTCCGCCCGGACGTCGGCGAGCCGCTCGGGGGTGGCCTGGTGCAGCATCGCGGCGAGGATGCCGTGCTGGCGGGGCAGCGGGCCGATGGCCTTCCACTGCTCGGCACTGACGCCGTCCACCACGAACTGGGCGAAGCCGCCGTGATCGTCGGGCACTCCCAGGGCGGCGTACTCGGCGTCCAGCAGCTCGCGGGCCGAGGCCACGATCGTCTTGAGGACGTCGCGCACCTCCAGATGCCTGCTCATCGCCAGGATCGCGGTGCTCACCGCGGGGATCCCGGCTCCCGCTCCGTTGGTCATGGGCTCACCGTACCGGCGGGGCGACCAGCCCGTATCGGTCCGATGACGGCTGCCGCCTACACCCCCCGGCCTAGGCCGAATGCCCTGGCCACGGCCGGTCCGGCGGCCGACGTCCGGGGCGCGCTGCCGTTCCTACCGTGAGGGAGAGGGCCGGGCTCCCGGTCCGGGCCGAAAGGGGATGTGATCATGCCGGTGGCGATCATCACGGGGGCATCGAAGGGGCTGGGCCGGGCGCTCGCCGCGGCGCTGGCCGGGCGGGGCTGGGATCTGGTGGTGGACGCCAGGTCGGCGGGGCCGCTGGAGGAGGCGGCGCGGGAGCTGCGCGCAGCGGGACGGGGAGCGGGGCGAGGGGCGGCGGCCCGGCTGGTGGCGCTGTCCGGGGACGTGGCGGACGCCGGGCACCGGGCGGCGCTGGTGGCCGCGGCCGGTGAGCTGGGTGGGCTCGATCTGCTGGTGAACAACGCGAGCGTGCTGGGGGCCGAGCCGCTGGTGCGGCTGGCGGACCATCCGCTGGAGGGGCTGCGGGCGGCGCTGGAGGTGAATGTGGTGGCGCCACTGGGACTCATCCAGGAGGCTATGCCCCTTTTGCGCATGTCCTCCTATTCGTCGTCGTATGAGGAAGTCGCACCTGGCGGAAATAGCGCCCTTTCGGGAGACAGTGACAGTAATGGCGGGGCATACGATTCGCACCCCAATATCAGGAATGCCCGAAATGCCGTTTCGTCCGATTCGCCCCCTTATATAGGGACAGGTGGGGCGATTCTCAACATCAGCTCGGACGCCGCCGTCGAGGCCTATCCGACCTGGGGCGGATACGGGGCCGCCAAGGCGGCACTGGACCAGCAGTCGGCGGTGCTCGCGGTGGAGGAACCGGGGCTGCGGGTGTGGTGGGTGGACCCGGGCGATATGCGCACCGACCTCTACGCGGCCGCCGCTCCGGAGGACGATGCCTCGGGGCGCCCGCTGCCCGCGACGGTGGTCCCGGGGCTGCTGCGGCTGCTGGACGGCAGTGCCCCCAGCGGGCGGTATACGGCGGCGGCCACACCCGGCGGGGTGAGCCCCCGGTGATCGCGGATCTGCTGCGGGTCCCGGACGAGCTGTCGGCCCGGGTCCCGGCCGAGCAGCGGGGGCCGGGCCTGGGCCGGGACGCCGTACGGCTGCTGGTGAGCCGGGGCGCGGCCGAGGCCGGCCACCACGCCTTCGGGGAGCTGCCGGAGCTGCTGGCGGCCGGGGACGTCCTGGTGGTGAACACCTCACGGACGCTGCCGGCGGCGGTGGACGGCCGGGTCGGGGACGGCCGGGGGCGCGGTGAGCCGGTGGTGGTGCACTTCTCGACCCGCGGGGACCGGTGGCACCCGGCAGGCCGGGCGGCGGCCGGGCGCTGGGCGGTGGAGCTGCGCAGCCCGGACGGGCACGGCAGCACCCGACCGCGGGCGGGCGGCCCGGCGGGCACCGTGGTGCGGCTGCCCGGCGGGGCGCGGCTGGCCCTGGAGACTCCGGTGGACCCCGGGGGCGTACGGCTGTGGTGGGCGCGGGTGACGGGCGCGCGGGTGCCGGAGCTGATGCGGCGCCACGGGCGGCCGATCCGCTACGGCTACACGGACCGGGACCAGCCGCTGACCGCGTACCAAACGGTGTTCGCGGTGGATGCGCCCGGCGGCGGCAGCGCGGAGATGCCGAGCGCGGCCCGGCCCTTCACCGCGGAGCTGGTGGCGCGGCTGGTGAGCAAGGGGGTGCAGTTCGCGCCGGTCGCGCTGCACACGGGGGTGGCGTCGGCGGAGGCGTTCGAGCCGCCGTACCCGGAGCGGTTCGTGGTGCCGCCGGTGACGGCGTGGCTGGTGAACGCCGCACGGGCACGGCGCGGGGCGGCGGCGCGGCGGGGCCGGGCGGCGGGCGGCACCCCGGCCGGGCGGATCGTGGCGGTGGGGACCACGGCCGTACGGGCCCTGGAGTCGGCGGCCGGGGCGGACGGGCGGGTACGGCCCGCGGCCGGCTGGACGGATCTGGTGGTGACGCCGGAGCGCGGAGTGCGGGCGGTGGACGGCCTGCTCACCGGGCTGCACGAACCCACCGCGTCCCATCTGCTGATGCTGGAGGCGGTGGCGTCGGTGACGGCGGGGACGGCGGGGACGGCGGGGACGGCGGGGACGGCGGGGACGGCGGGGACGGCGGGCGGGGAGATGCTGCGGGATGCCTACGCGGCGGCGGTGCGGGGGCGCTATCTGTGGCACGAGTTCGGGGATCTGCATCTGGTGCTGCCGGACTGAGCTCCGGGGGCGATCGCGCCGCGCCACCCAGCCGCGCCACCCCATGCGGCGACCCACGGCTGCCGGGCCCGTCCCGGCGGCGCGGCGCGGCGGCGCAGCCCCGTCGACGGGCGCGCGCTCGTGGTGATTCCGGCGCGCTTTCCCCTCACCGGAATGCGAAGTGTCCGATTTGACCAGAAAGTCCCTCGATGGAGTCGCGGGCGAGTTCTGGCATATACAGCCTGTGCGTTTGCAATTACATCTGGCGAGACAAACCCCTTGGCGCTGTGACGCCGCGCATAGGACGCAGGTCACTTACGAGCGGGGGTAGTGGAACCGTAAATAGGGCTTGAGCTGGGCCGCTGCCATCCGGGACGGAATATTCCGCACCGTGGTTCCACTAAGTCGGATCGTACGTCACACCTTTGCCGGGGCAATTTCCTGCCGCTAAGAATGGCTTTCGTCGCTCGGCGCCGTGGTCGGAAACTCGGCGTTCGCCCCGCTCAAGGCCCGTGCGACCTCCCCCCATTCGGAAGGTCTGTCCCGCCATGCCTAAGCACCTCATTTCTGGTCTCCCCCGCCTGTCCCGGACCCACAAGCTCTCCGTCGCCGGTGTCGCCACCGCCGGCGCCGCCGCACTGGTCTTCAGCATCGTTCCGGGCGCCGACGCCGACCAGGGCACGAGCCAGGCCACCGCCGTCGAGAACGTGAAGCCGGTCGCCTTCAGCGCGGTAGCCACCGCCGGCAAGGCCCAGCAGGCCACGATTTCCCAGCAGGCCGACAACTCCGCCGCCAAGGGCAAGGCCGAGGCCGCCGCCAAGAAGGTCGCCGCCGAGAAGGCCGCCAAGGCCAAGGCCGCCGCCGCGGCGAAGGCGAAGGCCGCGAAGGCGCGTGCGGCGAAGGCCGCCGCGAACCGGTCCGAGGTGCGCACCGCGATCCCCGCGGCCGCCCCGAAGCCGGCCGCCAAGCCCGCCGCCAAGGTCTACCCGGACAACCTGGACGGCTGGATCCGCGAGTCGCTGGACATCATGGCCAAGAAGGGCATCCCCGGTTCCTACGAGGGCATCCACCGCAACATCATGCGGGAGTCCAGCGGTAACCCGATGGCCATCAACAACTGGGACATCAACGCCATCAACGGCACCCCGTCCAAGGGCCTGCTCCAGGTGATCCAGCCGACCTTCAACGCGTACCACGTCGAGGGCACCTCCTGGAACCTGTACGACCCGGTCGCCAACATCACCGCCGCCTGCAACTACGCGGCCGACCGCTACGGCTCGATGGACAACGTCAACTCGGCGTACTGAGCCGGCGCTTGACGCGGTCCGCGCACACCGCCGAGGGGCGGCACCCATTCCGGGTGCCGCCCCTCGGGCGTTGCCGTGCGGTGCGCGGCGTTACTTGCGCATGACCTCCGGCTCGTGGCGGCGCAGCAGCCGCGCGACGACGAAGGCAAGGGCGACGCCCAGCGTGATCAGGATGATCATGTCCATCACATAGACGCCGGTCTGGTGCTTCCACAGCGGGTCCGGGTTGCCCGGCTCCCACGGCAGCAGCGTGTTCATATCGGCGGTCGCGCCCATCGCGCCGACGGCCCAGCGCGACGGCATCAGCCAGGCGAACTGCGCGACGCCCACCGTGTCGAAGAGCTGGAAGAGCACGCCGGTGAAGACGACCTGGACGATGGCGAACATGACCAGCAGCGGCATGGTCTTCTCGGCGGTCTTGACCAGCGCGGAGATGATCAGGCCGAACATCATCGAGGTGAAGCCCAGCGCGATGATCGCCAGCGCCATCTCGATCGCCGGGGCCTTCGCCACCAGGAGCCCCTCCTCCGGCATGTTCCGGGTCGAGAAACCGATCGCCGCGATGATCACGCCCTGGATGGCCGTGACCACGCCGAGCACGATCACCTTCGACATCAGATACGCCGACCGCGACAGGCCGGTGGCCCGTTCGCGCTCGTAGATGACGCGCTCCTTGATGAGCTCACGGACCGAGTTGGCGGCGCCCGAGAAGCACATGCCGACCGCGAGGATCAGCATGATCGTGCTCGCGTCACGGTTGGTGCGGTGTCTGTTCAGCGGACCGTAGCCGAGGCCGTAGTCGCTGGGGATCAGCATCGAGACCACACCGAGCACGGCGGGCAGGATCAGCATCAGCCCGAGGAAACCGCGGTCGGAGGCGAGCACCGAGACATAGCGGCGCATCAGCGTCCACAGCTGCGAGCCCCAGCTCTGGGACTTCTGTATCCGGGCCGGCGGCACCTGGACATTGACCGACTGCGGGGCGACGGCGTCGATGTCGGCGGCGTACATCTGGTAGTGCGGGGAGCCGCGCCAGCGCCCCATCCAGTCGTAGTCGCGGTAGTTCTCGAACGCCGAGAAGACATCCGCCCAGGTGTCGTACTGGAAGAAGTTGAGCGCCTCGTCCGGCGGGCCGAAGTAGGCCACGCCGCCGCCCGGGGCCATCACCAGCAGCTTGTCGCACAGCCCGAGTTCGGCCACCGAGTGCGTGACGACCAGGACCGTACGGCCGTCGTCGGCGAGGCCGCGCAGCAGCTGCATGACATCGCGGTCCATGCCCGGGTCGAGTCCGGAGGTCGGCTCGTCCAGGAAGATCAGCGACGGCTTGGTGAGCAGCTCCAGGGCCACCGACACCCGCTTGCGCTGACCGCCGGAGAGCGAGGTGACCCGCTTGTCCTTGTGGATGTCGAGCTTGAGCTCGCGCAGCACCTCGTCGATCCGGGCCTCGCGCTCGGACTCCGCGGTGTCGCCGGGGAAGCGGAGCTTGGCGGCGTAGCGCAGCGCCTTTTGGACCGTCAGCTCCTTGTGCAGGATGTCGTCCTGCGGGACCAGGCCGATGCGCTGGCGCAGTTCGGCGAACTGCTTGTAGAGGTTCCGGTTGTCGTAGAGGACATCGCCCTGGTTGGCGGGCCGGTAACCGGTCAGCGCCTTGAGGAGGGTCGACTTGCCGGAGCCCGAGGGGCCGATGACCGCGATCAGCGACTTCTCCGGGACGCCGAAGGAGACGTCCTTGAGGATCTGCTTGCCGCCGTCGACGGTGACCGTCAGATGGCGGGCCGAGAAGGAGACCTCGCCGGTGTCGACGAACTCCTCCAGGCGGTCGCCGACCAGCCGGAAGGTGGAGTGACCGACGCCGATGATGTCGTTCGGGCCGACCGGCGCCTTGCCGGACTTGGGGACCGGCTGGCCGTTGACGTACGTGCCGTTGTGGCTGCCGAGGTCATGGATCTCGAAGCGGCCGTCGGGGGTGGCGCGGAACTCGGCGTGGTGGCGGGAGACCTGGAGGTCGGAGACGACCAGCTCGTTCTCCAGCGCACGGCCGATGCGCATCACCCGGCCCATGTCGAGGCGGTGGAAGGTGGTCGGGCTGCGGTCGCCGTGGACCGGGCCGCCGCCCGCCTTCTGCGCCGGGCGCTCCTGCGGCGGGCGGGCCTGCTGTGGGGGCACGGCCTGCTGCGCCTGCTGAGGCTGCTGCGCCTGCTGGGGCGGAATATAGGGCGGCTGCTGGGCCTGCGGCGGCGCCTGCCAGCCCTGCTGGGCGGGCGGCTGGTGTGCGGGCTGCCGGTCCGGCGGCTGCTGGTGTGCGGGCGGTGCCTGCCGGCCCTGCGCGGCCTGCTGCTGCGGCGCGCTCGCGGCCGGCGCGCTGAAGGCGCCGGCGGCCGGGGCCGACAGGGTCACCCGGGGGCCGTCGGTGGCATTGCCCAGATGCACGGTCGAGCCGGGGCCGATCTCCATCTGGTGGATCCGCTGGCCCTGGGCGTAGGTGCCGTTGGTGCTGCCCTGGTCTTCGATGATCCAGCTGCGGCCGGCCCATCTCACGGTGGCGTGCCGCCAGGAGACCCTGGCGTCGTCGAGCACCATGTCGCCCTGCGGATCACGGCCCACGTTGTAGGACCGGGACGGGTCGAGCGTCCAGGTCCTTCCGTTCAATTCGAGTACGAGTTCAGGCACTCCATGCCCCATTACATAGTCCCCCGAGTGACGCCCTGTATGGGAAGTCTAGGGATGGCGAACATCGTGAGGAACTATTTCAGGCTCGGCCTGCCGACCGGAAACCGGGACGGGACGGGGGTGCAAGGAGTTCGCGCCGGTGCGCCAAACGCTCCCGGAGCACGGGAAGAACCCATGGATGGGCAGAGATCATCGGATACCGGGTGTTACGGACGGAGCGGGTGCGGCGGGGGGCGACAGCGGCCGCCGAGCACGCCATGCACGTCCGCCCCGGAGGCCGCATGATGGGATGAAGCGGACGAATGCCCGGGGGGGCGCCGCGGCCCGCCGCGGTCGCGCTCCCCCGGTCTGCCGAACGCTTCGGCCCGGCAAGGTCGTTGGCACGCCGAGCGGATGCCCTGGCCAACGGCCCGGGGCGGGCCGGACACGACTCCATAACGATCGACGGCGGCGGCCGGGGCCGGGAGTCACGGGGCGCGGGCGCGAGAAACGGGGACGCGCCGGTCCGAACCCCGGACACCCGTACGGAAACGCCCGCCCGGCGGCTACCGTAAGGGCACCATGAGCGCATCGCAGACCCCGCCTGCCACCGCCGTACCGGGCGATGACGTACCGACCCTTCTCGTGAAGATCTTCGGGAAGGACCGGCCCGGCATCACCGCAGGCCTCTTCGACACCCTGGCTGCCTACTCCGTCGACGTCGTGGACATCGAACAGGTGGTGACCCGGGGACGCATCACGCTGTGCGCGCTGGTCACCGCCCCCTCCCCCGCGCAGGGCGGCTCCGGCTCCGCCGAGGGTGACCTGCGGGCCACCGTGCACAGCTGGGCCGAGTCCCTGAACCTCCAGGCGGAGATCATCTCCGGCCGGGGTGACAACCGTCCGCGCGGCACCGGACGTTCGCATGTCACCGTGCTGGGACATCCGCTCACGGCCGAGTCGGCCGCCGCGATCGCCGCCGCCATAACGTCCACCGGCGGCAACATCGACCGTATCTTCCGGCTGGCCAAGTATCCGGTGACGGCCGTCGAGTTCGCGGTCTCCGGTGCGGCGACCGAGGCGCTGCGCACGGTGCTGGCGCCCGAGGCCGCGCAGCTCGGGGTGGATGTCGCCGTGGTGTCGGCCGGACTCCAGCGCCGGGCACAGCGGCTGGTCGTCATGGACGTCGACTCGACGCTCATCCAGGACGAGGTCATCGAGCTGTTCGCGGCGCACGCCGGCTGTGAGGCCGAGGTCGCCGAGGTCACCGCCGCCGCGATGCGCGGTGAGCTGGACTTCGAGCAGTCGCTGCACGCCCGGGTCAAGCTGCTCGGCGGGCTCGACGCGTCCGTGGTCGACGCGGTGCGCAAGGAGGTGCGGCTCACCCCCGGGGCCCGCACCCTGGTCCGGACCCTCAAGCGGCTCGGTTATCAAGTCGGCGTCGTCTCGGGCGGTTTCACCCAGGTCACCGATGCGCTCAAGGAGGAGCTGGGGCTGGACTTCGCCTCCGCCAACACCCTGGAGATCGTCGACGGCAAGCTCACCGGACGGGTCACCGGTGCCGTCGTGGACCGGGCCGGCAAGGCGCGGCTGCTGCGGGACTTCGCGCAGCAGGCCGGGGTGCCGCTCGCGCAGACCGTGGCGATCGGCGACGGCGCCAATGACCTCGACATGCTCAACGCGGCCGGGCTCGGGGTCGCCTTCAATGCCAAGCCGGTGGTGCGGGAGGCGGCGCACACCGCGGTGAACGTGCCGTTCCTGGACACCGTGCTGTATCTGCTGGGCATCACCCGCGACGAGGTCGAGGCGGCGGACACCCACGTCGGGTGACCGCGCGGCCGCTGCCCGCGGCGGCACGACCACGTCCGGCACCGCACGGCGGGAAGCCGTCCTTGCGCATCCGAGGGCCCCGGCAGAAACCTCTCTGCCGGGGCCCTCATCCGTCTCCGCTCTCCGCACGCACCGGGCCCGCGGAGCTGCCGGGATCAGGCGTGCGGCGTCCAGTACGCGACCAGCCGTCCGACGCCGTGCTCGACGGACTTCCAGGAGCCGTTGAAGGTCAGCACGGCCACCGAGGCGGTGGGGAAGCCGCTGCGGTTCATCCGCGGCAGCAGATCGCCCTCCGCCTCGCCCGAAAGGGCGTCCGCGAGGGCGTGCACACCGGGGTTGTGCCCGACCAGCATCAGGTCGTTCACCTCGTCGGAGGTCTCGTTCAGCAGCGCGATGAGCTCGCCGAGAGAGGCTTCGTAGATCCGCTCCTCATAGACGGTCTTGGGGCGCTGCGGGAGTTCATGGACGGCGAGCTTCCATGTCTCGCGGGTCCGCACTGACGTCGAGCACAGGGTCAGATCAGGGGTGATCCCGGCTCCGGCCAGCCAGCGGCCGGCGACCGGGGCATCCGTGCGGCCGCGGCCGGCGAGCGGACGCTCATGGTCGCTGCTGTCCGACCATTCGGCCTTGGCATGTCGGAGGAGGACAATCCGGCGGGGTGTATCGGCGCTCATGCGTCCCAGCTTCGCATGAAAGGCGGCGCGCGGCGCGGGGTGTTGAAGCGCTCGTTCCGCCGGGTGGGACGCGGGCGCGGCTGATCATTACGCAGCGCCGCGCGTGATCACCATGCGGCACCGTGCAGCAGCTGGGCCAGGATTCGCAGCAGCGGAGCCAGGCCCTGCCGGGCGCTCGCGGCGCTCGCCTCGGGGGAGCCGACGACGAGCGCCAGCAGGGCTATGAAGGAGACCACCGGCAGGGCCAGCGCCCACCACGGCAGCCGCGTCCGCAGGCGGGGCGCGCCGGGCGCGGGTGACCGGCGGAACACGGCGGACATGAGGATCGCCTCCGGGGTGCGTCGACGGGCGGCGCGACCGCGGGCCGCGGCGCGCCCACCGCTTTCCGCGGTGTACTTCGACGCTACGGATCACCGGCGGCCGTTCCTACCCGGGAAGCCACCCACTTGCCCCTGATGCCCGCCCCCTAGGGGATGGTGGGGCCTTCCCCACCCCGGGCCCGCGGGATCCGGGCCCTGGCCGGGCCTCGTTCCAGCCCCGGTCCGGGGCCGGGGCAGGCAAGCACTAGGGCGCGACGATGCTCGCGATGATCGCGACGACGACGGTCACGCCGAGCATGGCGCCCAGGACGAGGAGCAGCTTCTTCTGTCCGCCCTGCGGATTCGGTTCGAGCACTGGCATGGCCCCAGTGTCGCACTCACCCCTCGTCCTCGATCCGCCGGTCCCGGCCTGCCAGCACACCCACCGCGATCTGCGGCACCATGAGCCCGGCCATCAGGGCGATCGGCAGCCCCCAGCCGCCGCTGTGCTGGTAGAGCGTGCCGACCAGCAGCGGTCCGGGGATGGAGATCAGATAGCCGACGCTCTGGGCGAAGGCCGAGAGCTTGACGACACCGGCGGAGCTGGTCGAGCGCATCCCGATCATCGTCAGGGCCAGCGGGAAGGCGCAGTTGGAGATGCCCATCAGCAGCGCCCAGGCCCAGGCGCCGGCGGCCGGTGCCAGCCACAGCCCGGCGTAGCCGGCCAGGCCGCAGAGGCCGAGCAGGACCGCGAGCGGCCCCTGGTGCCGCATCCGGGTCGCGAGCCGGGGCAGGACGAAGGAGAGCGGCACGCCCATCGCCATGGTGACGGCGAGCAGCACCCCCGCGGTACCGGCCGAGACCCCGGCGTCACGGAAGATCTGCGGCATCCAGCCCATGGTGATGTACGCGGCGGTGGCCTGGAGACCGAAGAAGACGGCCAGCGCCCAGGCGGTCGGCGACGCGGTGATCCGCACCGGGGTTTCCGCGGGCCGGGCCGCGGCGGAACCGGCCGGTCCGGTGGTGGTCCGGCGCTGCCGCACCACCACGAGCCAGGGCAGCACGGCGACCGCGGCGAGCGCCGCCCACACCGCCAGGCCGGTCCGCCAACTGCCGCCCAGCGCACCGGTCATGGGGACGGTGAGCGCCGCGGCGAGCGAGGTGCCCAGGGCCAGCGCCATGGAGTAGAGCCCGGTCATCGGGCCGACCCGGCCCGGGAACCAGCTCTTGATGACGACCGGCATCAGGACATTGCTGACCGCGATACCGGCCAGCGCGAGCCCGCTGGCGGCGAGGAAGCCGCCGGTGCCGCCCACGTACGGACGCAAGGCGACGCCCACGGTGATCGCGACCATGCCGGTGCAGACGACAGCGCCCGGACCCCAGCGCCTGGCCAGCCGGGGCGCGGCGATACCGAAGGCGGCGAAGCACAGGGCGGGGACGGAGGTCAGCAGCCCGGCGACGGTGCCGCTCATGCCGAGGCCGTCCCGGACCTCCTCCAGGAGGGCGCCGAGGCTGGTGATGGCCGGGCGGAGGTTGAGCGCGGCGAGGACGAGACCGGCGATCACCAGGCGCGGCAGCCAGCGGCCGGCCGGCCCGGCCGTGGGGGACGCTTCGGGGCCCGGCTGCGGGCGCTCCGGGCCGTCGGCCGGCTGGTCGGTGGAGGTCGTACGGGGCCCGGCGGTGGGGCCGAGGGTCGCGAGGTCGTCGTCTGCCATAGGCCCATCATAGAATCATGGGATGAATCCCTGTCCAACCGATGCCGATAACCTCGGCTGTCCCGGGCGGCGCCGGGAGCCGACAGGATCCGGCGGGCGCCGCACCACCGCCGTCCGTCCACCCCTTCTCCCCGGAGCGCAGCCATGCCTCTGACCTCGCCCCGCCGGTCCGCGCTGGCGGACCAGGTGATCGCGCAGCTGCGCGCCCAGATCACGTCCGGCGAGTGGCCGATGGGATCCCGTATCCCGACCGAACCGGAACTCGTCGAGCAGCTCGGGGTGGCCCGCAACACCGTCCGTGAGGCCGTCCGGGCGCTGGCCCACAACGGGCTGCTGGACATCCGCCAGGGTTCGGGCACCTATGTGGTCGCCACCAGTGAGCTGGCCGGCGTGATGAACCGCCGGTTCGCGGCGGCCGAGCCCGGTCACGTCGCCGAGCTGCGCAGCGCCCTGGAGGCATCGGCCGCCCGGCTCGCCGCGGAGCGCCGTACCGCGCAGGACCTGCGGCAGATCGACGCCCTGCTGGAGCGGCGCGAGCGGGCCTGGGAATCCGGTGCGGCGGAGGCCTTCGTGGAGGCGGACGCGAATCTGCACATGGCGATCGTGTCGGCCTCCCACAACGAGGTGCTGGCCGAGATCTACGCCGACCTCGGGGGCGTACTGCGGGACTTCCTGCGGGCCGACGTGGGCGAGGAACTGCGGCCCGAGGCGCATATGGACCATGCCCGGCTGGTGGAGGCGATCCGCGCGGGCGACGCCGACCGTGCCGCCGCCGAGGCGAGCGCGCACCCCTTCGGCTGCCGGCTGACCGTACCGGGGCCCTGACCGTACCGGGGCCCTGAGGAGGGTCGAACAGTTCCCGTAGGGGATGCCGGCGCCCCCTGCGGGGCCACAACGGGACGGGCCGGGGCGGTATTCCCGCGGCGGGCGGCCTGGGAGCGGTATTCCCGTGATGGCCATGGCTCATTGCCGTGGCTGATTCCCGCGGCGGATTCCCGTGGCACTCATGCGTACTGCCCGCCCCGGCACACCGGGACGGGCAGTACGGAGGTAGTGCGGGGCGTCAGGCGCCCATCATGTGCACACCGCCGTCGACGTGCACGATCTCGCCCGTCGTGCGCGGGAAGAAGTCGGACAGCATGCCGACCACGCCGCGGCCGGCCGGCTCCGGGTCGGCCAGGTCCCAGCCGATCGGGGCACGGTGGTTCCACACGTCCGCCAGCTCCTCGAAGCCGGGGATGGACTTGGCGGCCATCGACTTGATCGGGCCGGCCGAGACCAGGTTGCAGCGGATGTTCTTGGGGCCCAGGTCACGCGCCAGGTAGCGGTTGGTGCTCTCCAGCGCCGCCTTGGCCACGCCCATCCAGTCGTACTTCGGCCAGGCGATCTGCGCGTCGAAGGTGAGGCCGACGACCGCGCCGCCGTGCTCCATGAGCGGCAGGCAGGCCATCGTCAGCGACTTGTAGGAGTACGCCGAGACCTGGACCGCGGTGCCCACGTCGGACCACTCGGCCTCCAGGAAGTTGAAGGCGCCCTGCGGACCGAAGGCGATGGAGTGCACGATGCCGTCAAGGCGGGCGCCCTCACCCTGGTGCTCGCGGATCTTGTCGGCCAGGCCGTCCAGGTGCTCCTGGTTGGTGACGTCCAGCTCGATGACCGGGGCGGGCTTGGGCAGCCGCTTGGCGATCCGCTCCACGAGGGAGAGCCGGCCGAAGCCGGTGAGGATGACCTCGGCGCCCTCGTTCTGGGCGACCTTGGCCGCCTGGAACGCGATCGACGACTCGGTCAGGACACCCGTGACGAGGATGCGCTTGCCTGCGAGGATTCCACTCATGCTGATCAGTGACCCATGCCCAATCCGCCGTCGACGGGAATGACGGCTCCGGTGATGTACGCGGCCTCGTCGGAGGCCAGGAAGCGGACCGAGGCGGCGATCTCCTCGGGCTGCGCGTACCGCGCGAGCGGTACCTGCTTGACGATGCCCTCCCGCTGCTCATCGGTGAGCACCCGGGTCATGTCGGTGTCGACGAAGCCGGGGGCGACGACGTTGACGGTGATGTTGCGGCTGCCCAGCTCCCGGGCGAGCGAGCGGGCGAAGCCCACCAGGCCGGCCTTGGAGGCGGCGTAGTTCGCCTGGCCCGGCGCGCCCATCAGGCCCACCACGGACGAGATCAGCACGACCCGGCCCTTGCGGGCCCGCAGCATCGCGCGGTTGGCGCGCTTGACCACCCGGAACGTGCCGGTGAGGTTGGTCTCCAGGACCGAGGTGAAGTCCTCCTCGGACATCCGCATCAGCAGCTGGTCACGGGTGACGCCGGCGTTGGCCACCAGCACCTCGACCGGACCCTGCTTCTCCTCGATCTCCTTGTACGCCTGCTCGACCTGCTCGTTGTCCGTGATGTCGCACTTCACGGCCAAAAATCCCGCGGGGGGCTCGCCCGAGCGGTAGGTGATGGCGACCTTGTCGCCTGCCTCGGCGAAGGCACGGGCAATGGCGAGGCCGATGCCGCGGTTACCTCCGGTGACCAGAACCGAGCGGCTCAAGAGATCACCCTTTCCGTTTCCTGTCCGTCCAGCGTTTCGATACGAAACTATCGGTCACGGGGCACTTCCGGGGAATCGAGCACGGACAGGCGCGTGCGCCGGTCCCTGTCGGGTCTCCACAGAACCACGGCGGAATCCCGCACCGCACCACGGCGGAATCCGGCACCGCGACGGCCCCCGCGGGCCGTGTCGCGCCGGCCCCGGCACCCGTGCCACCCCGGCCGGCGGCACGGCGCCACCGGCCGGTGCGCTCTGGGCCGCGGGCCCGCCACAGGGCATGATGCAGGCGCCGACCACGGGAGGAATCCTTGCCTGCACCCCATGCCGTTGACGAGACATTCCTGGCGCTGCCGCGGCACGCGCTGGCCGATGCCGCGCTGGCCCGCGCCCGCGCGCTGGGCGCCGACCACGCGGACTTCCGCCTGGAGCGGATCCGCAGCGCGTCCTGGCGGCTGCGGGACGCCCGTACGTCCGGGACCTCGGACACCACCGACCTGGGGTACGCGGTGCGGGTGGTGCACGGCGGGGCCTGGGGGTTCGCGTCCGGGGTGGATCTGACGATGGACGCGGCCGCGCGGGTGGCCGCGCAGGCGGTGGCGATGGCGAAGCTGTCCGCGAAGGTGATCCGGGCCGCGGAATCGGGAGGGGCAGCGCAAAGCGCTTCTGCCGAAGGGGGGCGGTGGGCGACGGGTGGGCGGGTCGAGCTGGCGGCGGAGCCCGCGCACCCGGACCGCACCTGGGTCTCCTCGTACGAGATCAACCCCTTCGATATCCCGGACACCGACAAGACCGAACTGCTGGCGGAGTGGAGCGCGCGGCTGCTGGCCGCCGAGGGCGTGGCCCATGCGGACGCCGCGCTGCTGACCGTCCAGGAGAACAAGTTCTACGCGGACACCGCGGGCACCAGCACCACCCAGCAGCGGGTACGGCTGCATCCGCAGCTCACCGCGGTCGCGGTGGACCCGGCGAGCGGCGACTTCGACTCGATGCGCACGCTGGCCCCGCCGGTGGGGCGCGGCTGGGAGTATCTGACCGGCGGCCACTACGACTGGGACGGTGAGCTGGCCCGTATCCCGGAGCACCTCGCCGAGAAGATGCACGCACCGACCGTCGAGGCCGGCGCGTACGACCTGGTGGTGGATCCGTCCAACCTCTGGCTGACGATCCATGAGTCGATCGGCCACGCCACCGAGCTGGACCGGGCGCTGGGCTACGAGGCGGCGTACGCGGGGACCTCGTTCGCCACCTTCGACCAGCTCGGGAAGCTGGCGTACGGCTCCGCGCTGATGAATGTGACGGGTGACCGGACCGCCGAGCACGGGCTCGCCACGATCGGCTACGACGACGAGGGGGTGGCCGCCCAGTCCTGGGACCTGATCAAGGACGGAACCCTGGTCGGCTACCAACTCGACCGCAGAATCGCCGAGTTGACAGGATTCTCCCGCTCCAACGGCTGCGCGTACGCGGACTCCCCCGGTCATGTGCCGGTCCAGCGGATGGCGAATGTCTCGCTCCAGCCGGCGGCGGACGGACCGTCCACGGAGGAGCTGATCTCCGGGGTGGACCGCGGCATCTATGTCGTCGGTGACCGCTCGTGGTCCATCGACATGCAGCGGTACAACTTCCAGTTCACCCAGCAGAGGGCCTATGCGATCCGGAACGGCCGTCTGTGCGGGCAGCTGCGGGACGTCGCCTATCAGGCGACCACCACCGACTTCTGGGGCTCGATGACGGCGGTCGGCGGCCCGCAGACCTATGTCCTGGGCGGCGCCTTCAACTGCGGCAAGGCCCAGCCGGGCCAGGTCGCCGCCGTCTCGCACGGCTGCCCGTCAGCGCTCTTCGAGGGCGTGAACATCTTGAACACGACGCAGGAGGCCGGTCGATGAGCCGCCACCACGGAACCGGCCGGGGGTCCGGGGGTCGTCCCCCGGGCAGGCACAGTCTGAACACGACGCAGGAGGCCGGTCGATGAGCACGCGCAGGTCGCGTACGAAGATGCCGCACGAGATCGTCGAGCGGGCGCTGGAGCTTTCCCGGGCCGACGGCTGTGTGGTCATCGCCGATGAGGACTCCAGTGCCAATCTGCGGTGGGCGGGTAATGCGCTCACGACCAATGGCGTCACCCGGGGGCGCACCCTGACGGTGGTGGCGACCGTGGACGGCGGGCAGGGCACCGCTTCCGGTGTCGTCTCGCGCTCGGCGGTGACCGCGGACGACCTGGAGCCGCTGGTCCGGGCCGCCGAGGCGGCCGCCCGGGAGGCCGGGCCCGCCGAGGACGCGCAGCCGCTGGTCGGTGGCGAGAAGGCGTCCGCCGACTTCACCGAGGCGCCCGCCGAGACCTCCTCGGAGGTGTTCGCGGCGTTCGCGCCGGCGCTCGGCGAGTCCTTCCGGCAGGCCCGCTCCGGCGGCCGGGAGCTGTACGGCTTCGCCCACCACGAGGTCGTCTCGTCGTATCTGGGCACCTCGACCGGGCTGCGGCTGCGGCACGACCAGCCCACCGGGACGCTGGAGCTGAACGCCAAGTCACCGGACCGCAGCCGCTCGGCCTGGACCGGCCGGGCGACCCGCGACTTCACCGATGTCGACCCGCGGGAGCTGGACGGCGAGCTGAGCCGGCGGCTGGGCTGGGCCGGGCGGCGCATCGAGCTGCCGGCCGGCCGGTACGAGACGCTGCTGCCGCCGACCGCCGTCGCCGACCTGCTGGTCTACCAGATGTGGTCGTCGGGGGCCCGGGACGCCGCCGAGGGCCGCACGGTCTTCTCCCGGCCGGCCGGCGGCGACGGGGAGGCGCGGCCGGGGGCGGGTACCCGGCTGGGCGAGCGGCTCAGTGAGCTGCCGCTGACGCTGCGCAGCGACCCGGGGGCGCCGGGTCTGGAGTGCGCGCCGTTCGTCCTGGCGCACTCCTCCGGCGACGATGCCTCGGTCTTCGACAACGGGCTGCCGCTGACGGCCACCGACTGGATCCGCGAGGGGGTGCTCCACCGGCTGCCGACCACCCGGCACAGTGCGGGGCTGACCGGCCTGCCGGTGGCGCCGGGCATCGACAACCTCCTTCTGGAGGGCGGTGGTTCGCGCTCGCTGGACGAGATGGTGGCGGCCGCCGGCCATGACGGTCCCGCGCTGCTGCTGACCTGCCTGTGGTACATCCGCGAGGTGGACCCGGCGACGCTGCTGCTGACCGGGCTGACCCGGGACGGGGTCTATCTGGTCGAGAACGGCGAGGTGGTCGGCGAGGTCAACAACTTCCGGTTCAACGAGTCGCCGGTGGATCTGCTGTCCCGGGCGGTGGAGGCGGGCCGTACGGAGCGGACCCTGCCGCGCGAGTGGGGGGACTACTTCACCCGGGCGGCGATGCCGGCACTGCGGATCCCGGACTTCAACATGAGTTCGGTCAGCCGCGGGGTGTGAGGCAGGTGTGCGCCCGGCCCGTGACGGCGGGCCGGGCGGGCGGACGGCGCGGGAGTGTCGTACGGGGCGAATAGACTGTCCGCTTGTCCTCCCCTCGGGGAACCACGATCGATCAGGAACGCCATGACACGCCTCGGCGAATCCGTCGCCCGCGCCAGCACTCTGCTCTCCGCCGACCTCTCCTCGGACGCCACGGTCCAGGAGCTGCTCAAGGAGACGGGCGCCCGGCGCTATCTGGATCTGACGGACCTGCCCGCCAAGGAGCAGGCCGAGCTGATCGCGGCCCGTACGGTCGAGGTCCTGCCGGGCGTGGAGAAGCTGGCCGAGCGGATCGAGGAGCGCCGGGCGGCCGGCAAGGGTCTGCACATCAAGCTGGGCATCGACCCGACGGCGACCGATGTGCACCTCGGGCATGCGGTCCCGCTGATCATCCTGAGCCGGTTCCAGCGGCTGGGCCATGACGTCACGCTGATCATCGGTGACTTCACCGCCAAGATCGGCGACCCGTCGGGCCGTACGGCCGAGCGCCCGCCGCTGACCGACGCGGACATCGCGCAGAACCTCGCCACCTACCGCGAACAGGTCCGTCCCTTCTTCGACTTCGAGAAGGTCAGCTTCCGGCAGAACAGCGAGTGGCTGGCGCCGTACACCTTCCCGGAGCTGCTCGCGCTGCTGGCGCAGGTGCCGGCCTCGCAGCTGCTCCAGCGTGAGGACTTCCGCAACCGGCTGGCGGCCGGTTCCGGTCTGACCATGACAGAGCTGCTGTACCCCATCGCGCAGGGCCTGGACTCGGTGGCGCTGGAGTGCGATGTGGAGCTGGGCGGCTCCGACCAGCTGCTGAACCTGCAGATGGGCCGCAAGCTGATGGAGCTGCGCGGTCAGCGGCCGCAGCTGGTGGTGACCATGCCGCTGATCGAGGGCACGGACGGCACCGGCGCCAAGATGTCCAAGTCCAAGGGCAATTACGTCGGGCTGAGCGCGCCCGCCGACGATGTCTTCGGCAAGATCATGTCGGTGCCGGACCGGCTGATGGAGCCGTACCTGAAGGCGTGGACGGAGTGGACCGACGAGGAGATCGCGCTGGTCCTGGGCCGGGTCGCGGACCGCTCGATGCACCCGATGGACCTGAAGAAGGTGCTCGCGGGTGAGGTCGTGACCGCGCTGTACGGGCTGGACGCGGCGATGGCGGCGCGGGCCGGTTTCGTGGCGCAGTTCTCCAAGAAGTCGTTCTCCGATGTGGAGTCGCTGCCGTCCGTGGATGTCGCAGCGCACGGCGCGGAGACGGTGGCGGCGGTGCTGACGACGGTGCTGGAGTTCACCCCGAGCGCCTCGGCGGCGCGCCGGCTGGCCAAGCAGAACGCGCTGCGGCTGGTCGTGGAGGGCGAGGGCGGCCAGCAGGCCGTGGTGCTGGCGGAGGCTGACGCGGCCCGGCCGCTGGGCGAGGTGCTGGCCGAGAAGCTGGCGGACTCCCCCGGCGTCGCGTACCTGAAGGCCGGCCGGAAGCTGGCCCAGCTCGAAGGGCGCTGAGACGGCAGACGTACGGGCGGCCGGCGCGCGAAGTGCGCGCCGGCCGCCCGTGGCGTGAGCGGGCCGGTCGGTGCCGTTCGGATCAGCCTTGATCCCCGGCCGCCCTAGGGAGTGTCTTCAAATGATCTCGGGTGGTGGATCATGGTCGGGTGATACGTCGCCATGAACTGTCCGATGCTGAGTGGGAGTTCGTCCGGC
>NZ_JBVHZH010000068.1:0-29201 GCF_055574515.1 Streptomyces sp. NPDC029466 | reverse complement strand
CACATCCCCCCCCCCCCCCCCCCCCTCGCCCCCCCCCCCCCCCCCCCCCCCCCCCCCCCCCCCCCCCCCCCCCCCCCCCCCCCCCCCCCCCGGGGCCGCAAGATCCCCTTATCTACGGCCCCGCCCCGGCGGCTCAGTCGTCCGGGTCGGTGTGGGACGCGTACTGCTCCGGGTGGCGCAGCAGCGCGCCGATATGGGCGGCGGCCGTCGACAGCCGGCGGCGGGACTCCCGGAGCTGTGCGGCGGTGACCCCGTGATCGCGCGCGGCGTCCCGCAGATCGTCGCGGAAGCGGTCCAGCAGCCGGTCGAAGTCGCGGGCGGGGTCGTCGCCGGGCGCTTCCCGCGCCCACTCCGGGGCCGGCGGGGCCTCGGCCGCGGCGGCCTGACCGGGGGCTTCCCCGGCCTGATCGACGCGCTCGGCCGTCACCTTCGTCCCGTTGTCCCGGCCGGCCGCCCCGGCCGCGCCCGGCTCGCCGTCACTCCGCCGGGCCTCGGACGGACCGCCGGTGAAGCGGCCGACCTCGCGGGACACCTCGGACAGCGCCTCGCGCACCACGCCCGACCAGTCGCCCGACCGCACCGCGCCCTGGGCCTGCTCCTGGACGCGCTTGAGGACCCGCTGGACCTCCTCCCGCGCGAACGCCTGGGCGTCCTTGGCCTGCTTACGGGCCCGCTGGGCGTCCTGCTTGGCGCGCCGGCTCTCCTCCTTGGCCCGCCGGGCCTGCTCCTTCCACTCCTCCTTGGCGCGGCGGAACTCCTCCTTCGCCTGCTGCCAGGACTCCTTGTCGCCGAACGCGCCGTCGAAGTAGTCGGCGGCATCCGGGAACGGCCGCCCGCCGGTGTCGTCCCCGGCGTCCGCGGTCCGTTCGCCGGTCCGCCCGGCCTTTCCGGAGCCCCGGGCATCCCTGCGGGCCTGCTGGGCGGCTTCCCGGATCTCGCGGCGCAGATCCCGCGCCGAACCGCTGACGTCCTCCCGGATGTCGGAGGCGAGCGCGGCGACCGACTCCCGGATCTCCAGTTCGAGGTCGGCCAACTCGCCGCCGCGGTCGGCGAGTTCGGCCCGTCCGGCGTCGGTGAGCGAGTAGACCTTGCGGCCGCCCTCGGTCGTGTGGGTCACCAGGCCCTCGGCCGCCATCTTGGCCAGCCGGGGGTAGACCGTGCCGGCGGAGGGGGCGTACAGGCCCTGGAAGCGTTCCTCCAGGAGGCGGATGATCTCGTAGCCGTGCCGCGGGGCCTCGTCCAGCAGCTTGAGGAGGTAGAGGCGCAGGCGGCCATGGGCGAAGACGGGGGGCATGCTCAGAGCACCTTCTTCTCGGCGGGCGGGTCGGTGGGGGAGTCCCCCTGCGGGCCGGGGGCCGGGCCGCCGCCGGGGCCGCCCGGCGGGTCCTCGTCCTCGAAGGCGGGGCGGCGGAGCAGGGCCAGACCGCCGGAGACGGTGGTGACCTTGAGGGTGCCGGTGCCCGCGCCGAGCGCGCCGGTGATCTTCTTGGCGCCCCACTGGCCGGTGACCCGCAGATCGTCGAAGGCGTTGGAGACCGTGCCGCTCGCGGTGTTGGCCTCCACCGTGGCGTCGGCCGGGTCCGGCAGCCGGATGGCGACCTCCCCGGAGACCGTGGTCAGGGCGATGTCCGCGCCCTGGGCGGGGTCCAGGTCGAGGACCATGTCGCCGCTGACGGAGTCCGCGCGCACCGCACCGCCCGCCCCGTCGATGACCGTCAGATCCCCCGAGACGGAGTGGAACCGCAGATCGCCGGTGACCGACTGCACCTCGACATTGCCGGAGACGGTGTCGGCCTGCACCCTGCCGGTCAGCCCGACGAGCGTGGCGTCCCCGGAGACCCCACGGACGTCCGTACGTCCCGAGATGCCGGAGACCACCGCGCCGGCCCCGACCACGCCGACCTCGACGCGGGTGCCGGCCGGCACCGTCACCGAGATGACCGCGCGGCGGTTCCAGCCCTTGCGTTCCAGGAACTTCAGGAAGCCCTTCCAGGGCAGGTCGTCGTAGGCGACCGAGAGGGTGCCGTGGTCGCACGAGACGGTCAGCGGCGGGCCGTGCAGCTCGCTGATCTCCACGCGGGCCGGGCTGCCGTCCGAGGTGCCGACGACGTTGACGGTGCCACCGACCACGCGGACGCTCAGGGCGTCGAGGGGGTCGGAGATCTCCAGCGTGCGTGGCTCGGCCACCTGTACCGGTCGCTGTGACCACTCGCTCCGGGCTGACATTCCGGGCCTCCCCTGATCGCCGGACGACGCAACATATCGCGTCTCGTAGAGACACGATATATCGCGGATTGTGGAAGTCAAGTGCCGGCACCCCGCAGGGCGATCATCGGCCGCCGGGTGCAACCGCGAGCCGTGGCAGCGGAGTCCTGGTCAGTGACCACCGATGTCATGGCGTCTGCCATAGAGGAGTTGAACTGTGCGTACATCCACGGGGCTGATCTCGACGCTGGTGCTCGGCGCCGCTCTGAGCCTGCCGGTGACCGCCGCCCATGCGGCTCCCGCCGAGGCTTCGGTCTCCGCCGCCGCGGCGTCCTGTCACGGGCTGATCAAGAATGCCTACTCGCTGAACAACAAGGCCATCTCGGCGAGCGGGGCGCGCAGCTACAAGAAGGCCGCCAAGTACAACGACGCGTCCCAGGGGAAGATCGTCAATGCCAAGGGCGCGTGCCGGAACGCGCGCCACCGCGAGGCGATCCGGAGGGCTCTCGACGCAGCCCAGAACGGGACCCAGGCGGCCGAGCACCACAACAAGAGGGCGTACATCGAGCACGACCGGGGGGCCGGGAAGGCGGCCCTGCACGATGAGTACGAGGTGAAGGACGACCTGCGCAAGGCGTTGCAGTACTCCTGATCCCCGGATCGCTCACGACGGTCCGCCGCCCTTCCGGGGCGGACCGTCCGCGGGACCCGGCCACCGGGGAACGGGAGCGCCGGGCCCCGGCCCCGGACCGTTCCCCGGTGGCCTATTCGTCCTCGTCCTCGTCGTCCAGGCGGGCCAGCCAGGTGGCCAGCCGCTCCACCGGTACCTCGAAGTCCGGATTGAGATCGACGAACGTCCGCAGCTGGTCGGCCACCCACGCCAGGGTGACCTCCTCCTCGCCGCGCCGGTTCTCCAGCTCCTCGATGCCACGGTCAGTGAAATACACGCGCTCTCCACCAGGGGTCATGGGTCATTCCCGGCCAGGATAGGCAGGCTCACGGACCTCTCGCGCCACAGACGCCCGACGGCTAGCCTGATCACCTGTCAACGGTCCTGCGGCAATTGGGAAATTGCCGCCCACGGGGCGCAGGAGGCCGTGATGCAAGATCGCGCACAGCGCATCGAACTTCCCGACGGTACGGAAGTCTGGGCCCGGGTCTCCCGGCTGGACACCCCGGCGCCGGACGGGACGGACGACGCGGACGGGGAATTCGAGGACGTCGGCGCCTGGGACGCGCTCGGGGCCCGGGTCGAGGGGCTCCGCGAGGTGATCGGCGGGGTCGCCGCCAGCGTCCGGCAGGCCACCGAACGGGTCGCGCCGCACGAGACCAGTGTGACCTTCGGCGTGGAGCTGTCGGCCAAGCCGGGCAAGGCCGTCGCCCTGCTCGCGGACGGCGAGGCGAAGAGCAACCTCTCCGTCACCCTCACCTGGCGGCGTGCGGACCGGGCGCCGTCCGGGGAGGCGCCGGACGGGCCGCATACCGCCGACCGCCGGGAGCCGGACGATTCGAGCCGCTGATGTCGACCTCCGAGGGCCGGGCCGCCGGCCGCGGTGACCGCGCCCGCTACACACAGCTCCTCGAACACGCCGGACGCACCACCGTCGCCCTGCGGCCCGCACCGGGCGGGGCCGCCGCCCGCCCCTGGGGCAGCGGGGTGCTGATCGCCCCGGGATGGGTGCTGACCTGCGCCCATGTGCTCGCGGCGAGCGACGGGCGGCGCCGCGAGACGGGCCCGGACGGGGTCTTCGGCGTCACCTTCGGCGGCCGGGTGGTGCCCGCCCGGCTCGCCTACGACCTGAGCCGCCCCGACCCGGCCGCCGGGCCCGCCGCCGTCCGCGCCGACCTCGCCCTGGTCCAGCTGCTCGACCCGGAGACCGAGCACCCCTGCGCCTGGCTCAGCGATCAGCCGGCGACGCTCCTGGAGGACGCGTACATCTTCCGCGGCCACGACGCGTCGGGCGCGGTGACCGAGGGGGACGGCGGCGCGGGCAGGGACCGCCGGGGGGAAGACGTCGTACGTGACACCGGGGACGGAGGTGACCCGCGGGACGGGCGCCCCGGCCCCGGGCCGGGCGACGGCCCCGGGCCGGGCCACGGACCCGGCACCCGGGGGCGCGGCGAGCACGGGGCGCCCGCCGGTCCGCGCGCCCCCGCACCCTCCGTCGACCCCTTCATCGCGGTCCGCTTCGGCGCCCGCGACGCCCGGGGCCTCCAGTTCGGCAGCGATGTCCGGGTCTCGCCCGGGGCCTCCGGCGGGCCGCTGCTCGACTGTGACCGCGGCGAGGTGGTCGGCATCGTCAAGGGCCGCCACCAACAGGACCATGTCGGGCTGGCGGTGCCGGTCACGGCGCTGCGCGGGCTGGGGCCGGAACACCTGGTCGCGGGCGCCGAGGGCCTGGGGCCCGACCCGTACCACGCGCTGATGAGCCTGCACGACCGCTGGCACTGGGCCGGCCAGGACCTCGGCCGGACCGTCGGGCCCACCTGGTTCGACGCCCAGCACATGATCATGGCGGGCCGCGGCCGTCTGTGGGGCGTCCAGGAGCGGCTCCAGGCGCTGGACCTGCTCGCCCGGCTGCCCGCACCGCGCGATCCGCTGGTCGTGGAGGCCGCGGTCGGCGAGGTGCTGGAGCGCGGCGAGCGGCCCGGAGCCTGGCTGCTGCGTACCTGGCGGGACGGGCACGGCGCCCTCTACCAGGGCAGCGACCCGTACACGGAGCTGCGCGCCTTTGTGCACTATCTGCGGATCGTGGCGCAGCTGACCGCCGACGAGGTGCGCGACGCCCCGGGCGAGGAGGCCGCCGCGGTCCGCGGACAGGCAGCCAGGCTCGCGGAGTTCGTGCAGGCCAAGGCGGTGGTGCTGCAGCCGCAGGACCGCCGGAGGATAGGGCCGGTACGCCGCCGGCCGTGCTCCGTGCTCGTCGAGTTCGAGCCGCTCTTCTACGACGAGGGCGGCCAGGAGCTGTTCAACTGGTCGGTCAGCGAGGGCTACGGCCAGGGGCAGTGGCTGCGGGTGGACGTCCAGGAGTCGGCCGGCGGGGTGCCGTTCGAGCAGGCGCGGGAGCAGGTGCTGCGGCGGCTCGGCGGACGGCTGCTGCGGGCCGACGGCGATGCCGGGCCGAATGCCCGGGTACGCCTGGAGGTCGCCGTCCCCGAAGGCCACTGGGACACCGCCGCCGGCCAGTGGGAGGTGGCGGCCTCGACCCGGCGCACCGCCCGGCTGCGGCCGGTGGGCCCCGGGCGCGCGGTGATCCTGCGCGACCAAGGGCGGCGCGAACAGGTCGACCCGGCCTGGCTGCGCCGCTGGCAGGGCCTGGCCGCCGCCCGGGAGCTGCAGGCCCTGCGCATTCCGCCGCGGCCGGGCGCCGACGGCGGGTCGGGTTCCGCCGAGGCGATCTGGCGGCTGCTGGAGACGGCCGGCGAGGGCGCGCTGCCGGCGCTGTGCCACACCGTCGCCGACGGGTTCGGCCGGGACGCGGTCGGCGTCGCCCTGGACACCGGCTTCCCGGCCGGGCTGTGGCCGGCCCACGGGCACGGCGAGGAACGGGACTGCGACGCCGGCTGCGAGGAGTTCCACCGCGGGGTGCGGGAGCTGCTCCAGGGGTCGGGCGGGGTGGCCCGGCTGCCCGAGCTGGTCCGGCAGTTGCGGGCCAAGGCCGCGGAGGCCGCGGAGGAGGGCACGCATTGGGCGCGCGATCTGGTGCTCCTGTACGACGACCCGGAGGACCCGATTCCGCCGCTCTTCACGGACCGCCCCCAGATGTCGCCGCGCTGAGCGGTCGGGGCGCCGCCCCCTGGCGCTCCGGGCGCCGCGTACGCCCCGTACACCTCGCACGCGCCCGGTGCCCGGCCGGGCGGCATCCGCCCCTGTAGCGGCAAGTCACGCCCCGTACCTGGCACTTGAGCGCCCACGATGCCCGCGCGGGAGACCGGAAACCGCCCCGTGTGCTTCCGTCCGGGTGGGTACTGTCATAGCGTCGTGGAAGACTTGTTCGTGAGGACGCGACTGCGTGACTGTGGGTGGCGGACGCGGGGGGAGGCCGAGCGGATGCCGAGATCTCCGGCGGTCCGCCATGACCATCGCTCCTGACCGAGGCCTGGCCGGCGACGAGGAGTTCCGACGTGAGCGACTGGCTCATCTACCGTGGCGCGGGGGCACCGCACGACGGAATTGAGCATCTTCCGCCGCCGCCCCCCTGGCGCGATTTCGACGGCGGCCCCCTCGTGGCGCCGCCGGCCGCCCTCGACCCCTCCTCCGAGCGCAGGCTCGGCGTGCGGCACCGGGAGGCCAGCCACCACCGCCCCGGCGAGACCGAGCGTGAGCTGGTCAACGCCGCTCTCTACCTGCGCCGTCCGCTGCTGGTGACCGGCGCACCGGGCAGCGGCAAGAGCACCCTGGCCCATTCGGTGGCCTACGAACTCGGCCTCGGCCGGGTGCTCGGCTGGCCGGTCGTCAGCCGCAGCACGCTCCGTGACGGTCTGTACGACTACGACGCCATCGGCCGCCTCCAGGATCTCCAGATCGCCCGCGCCGCCCCGGCCGCCGCGGAGGGTGCGGCGCCGGCCGGCCCGGACCCCACCGACGAACCCGGCGGCGGTATCGGCCGCTATATCCGCCTCGGCCCGCTGGGCACGGCCCTGTTGCCGGCTGCCCGGCCCCGGGTGCTGCTCGTCGACGAGCTCGACAAGAGCGATATCGATCTGCCCAATGACCTCCTCAATGTGCTGGAGGAAGGGGAGTTCCGGATTCCGGAGCTGGAGCGGCTGGCCGGATCCGCCCCCGAGGTGGAGGTGCTCAGCGACGACGGCACCCGGGTGACGGTGCGCGACGGCCGGGTGCGCTGCCGTGCCTTCCCCTTCATCGTCCTCACCAGCAACGGCGAACGGGACTTCCCGGCGCCGCTGTTGCGCCGCTGCATCCACCTCCATATCCCGGTGCCCGACAAGGAGCGGCTCGCCGCCATGGTGCGGGCGCACTTCGGCGAGGGGGCGGCGGAGCGCTACGAAGCGGTGATCGACCGCTTCCTGGACCGCGAGCCCGGCGATGTCCGCGCCGTCGACCAGCTCTTCAACGCCATCCACCTGACCCAGAGAGCGGGCTGGACGGACGAGGACGAGGAGGAGACGCGGCGGCGTCTGACGGCGGAGCTGATGCGGCCTCTTGACCGGACGAGGTGAGTCCGGTGCCCCCCGGGGAGCCCGGCCCGGGCCCCCTCGACGAACTCGTCGCCCGGCTGACCGCGGCGGGGCTGCCGGCCGACGCCCGCGGGATGGCCGATGCCCTCTGGCTCGCCCAGTGGATCACCCCGGGCCCCGCGCGGGCCGAGGGCACCGCGGACGCCGGGCCCACCCACGGGGACCCTCCGGACCGTAAGGATTCAGCCACTTTCCGGGTGGGACCCTCCGCATCCGCTGAGTTCGCGGGGACGGGTGGGGCGGCACCGGGCGGCGGCGGGACCGAAACGGCGGACGGGGACCCCGCGCCATCCGTGCTCCAGGAGGGCGCCCGGCGCCGGGTCGCGGAGCTGCTGCCCACCCGTGACCCGGGGGAGACGCCCGCGCGCTTCCCCGACCCGGACCGGCAGCGCCTCGGCGAGGTCGCGGTCCCGATCGCCTCCGCGTTCCCCGGACTGCTGCCGCTCCAGCGTGCGCTGCGGCCCATCCAGCGCTACCGCCCGCCGGTCGCCCCGGTCCCCCGGAGGCTGGACGAGCCCGCCACCGCCGAGCTCTCCGCCCACGCCGAAATGATCATCCCGGTGCTGCGCGGGGTGCACCGCCGGGCGGCCGGTCTGCGGCTCCTGATGGACGGCTCGTCCTCGATGGCCGTCTGGGAACAGATGCTGCACGACCTGCGCCAGGTCTGTGAGCGGGTCGGCGCCTTCCGCGATGTCACGGTGCACTACCTCCATCCGCACGGCCCGGACGTGGGCGTCGCGGCGGCCCCCGGCCCCGGCCGTCCGCTGCGCCCCGCCGACCAGCTGCACGACCCGACGGGCCATCACCTCACCCTCGTCGTCAGCGACTGCGCGGGCCCCCTCTGGCGGGACGGCCGGATGCAGCGGCTGCTCTACCGCTGGGCGGCCGACGCCCCGCTCGCCGTCGTCCAGCCGCTGCCGCAGCGGATGTGGGCGCGCACCCTGCTCCCCGCCGTCGCCGGCACCCTCGTCCGCCGCCAGGGCCCCTACCAGGCGCTCGGCTTCCGCCCGGCCCGGCGCCGCCGCCGTCCCGCCGGGCCTCCGGGCACCGACGAAGTGCCCCGTGAGCGCGCCATTCCGGTGCTGTCCGCCACTCCGTCCGCGCTCGGCTCCTGGGCCCGGCTGGCCGCCGCCGACGCCGGTCTCTCGCTGCGCGGTGCGGCCTCCGTCGTCCGGGCCGACCACGGCACCGAACACCCGGCCGGTCCGCCGCCCGCGCCCGGCGGCCCTGCCGCGCCGGCCCGTATGGTCCGCGAGTTCGACCAGCAGGCCTCGCCGGCCGCCCGGCTGCTCGCCGTCCATCTGTCGGCGGTGCCGCTCGCGCTGCCCGTCATCCAGCTCGTCCAGCGCGCGATGCTGCCGCAGACCGGCCCGGCCGAGCTGGCCGAGGTGCTGCTCAGCGGACTGGTCACGCAACTCCCGGCGGACGAGCGGCCGTCGGGGGAGCAGACCGGGGTGAGCGGCCCCTGGTACGACTTCGTGCCCGGTGTACGCGATGAACTCCTCGCCCGGCTCAGTGCGGGGGAGGCGGCCCTGGTGCTCAAGCACTGCTCGCTCTACGTCGAGCGCACCTTCGGCCGCAGCGCCCGCAACTTCCCGGCCGTCGCGGTCGCCATGCTCTCCGGCAGCGGCCGGGAGCCCGAGACCGGCCAGCGGGCCGTCCCCGAACCCTTCGCCCGGGTCTCGGAACGGGTGCTGCGCCGCTTCGAGCCCGCGCTGCGCCCGCCCGCCCGGCGGCCGTACGCGACCGAAGGACCCGCCGCCGAAGGCGCGGCCCTCCTGGAGCGCTACGAACAGGACCGCGCCGGGCGGGACCTGATCGAGGCGGTCCGGCTGCTGCGCGCCGCCACCGAACGCCTGCCGGTGGCCGGCACCGACCTCGCCCGCGCGCTGCTGCACGCCTGGGCGACCTGGCGCCAGCCGGACGCCCTGGAGGAGGCGGAGCACGCGGCCCGCGCCGCCGAACGGGCCACCGCGGGCGAGCCCGTCGACGACCAGGAGGGCGCCGTGGCGGGCCGGGAGGCCGAGCGCACCCGGGCGCTGATCGTGCTGGGCCGGGTCGGCCACGCCCGCGCCCGGGAACGCCGCGCGGCCGGCACCCCCGCCGAGGAGCGCACCGCGCTCGCCGACGCCGCCCGCCATCTGCACGCCGCCTGCGGGCTGATGAGCCTGCTGGACCCCCGCGTCCTGGAGAGCATGGTGTTACGCACCGAGGTCCTGCGCCGCCTGGCCGCCCTGCCGCCCGTACCGAGCACCGACGGAGCGACCGACCCCGACCCCCTCGACGAGGCGGAACGCTCGCTCACCACGCTCCTCGACCAGTGGCCCAGCGGAGAGCAGGTGCCGGGCGAGGTCTATGCCGCCCGCGGCGGTGTGCTGCTCGACCAGGCCCGGCGGGCCGCCCGCGGCGACACCGGAGGGCCGCGCCCCGCCGAGGCGCTCGCCGTCCGCGCCGCCGACGACCTCGACACCGCCGCGGTCCTGCTGCGCCGCCGCGGTGGCGCGGCCGACCGGCTGGTCTGCGAGACCCTGCTCGACCTCGCGGCGGCCCGCCAGCTCAACGGCGGCGCGGGTCTGCCGTCCGTGCTGCCCACCCTCGAACACGCCCGTGCGCTGGCCCATGAACTGGACGACCGGGCCCTGGAAGCGGACAGCCTGCGCCGTACGGCCGCCGCCCAGCGCGCCGTGCACACCCGTACCGGCGACCTGACCGCACTGGACGCCGCCATCGCCGCGCTGGCCGCCGCCCTCCGGCTGACCACCCCCGATTCCCCCGAGCACAGCGCGCTGCTCGCCGAGCGCGGCGCGGCACTGCTGCTGCGCGCCCGGCTGGAGCCGGCCGGGGAGCCGGGCAAGCGGCTGGCCAACGAGGCGGTGCACGTCCTGCGCGAGGCGCTGGGCCGGGTCGCGCCGCAGGACCCCGACCTGGGCAGTCACCGGCTGCTGTTCGGCCGCGCCCTGCGGCTGCGCTACGAACGCCAGCCCTCGCTCGCCGATCTGCACGAGGCCGACTGGATCCTGGAGCTGGCCGCCCGCGGCGCGGACGTACCGGACGCCGTGGCGGCCGAGGCCTGGCTCGAAGTGGGCGATGTGCAGCTGCTGCTGGACCGCCGCTTCGACTCCCGTGAGCGCCATGACCGGGCCGCCGCCTGCTACCGCCGGGCCGCCGCGGCCGCCCGGCGGGCCGACAGCGCCCTGCCGGCCGCCCGTGCCCACCACCGCCGTGGCGAGGTCCTGGAGGTCACCGCCGGACCCCGGTCCGCGCTGCACGCCTACCGCGAGAGCTGGGAGCAGTGGCAGCGGGCCGGCGAGGACACCGGCCCCGAGGCCCAGCGCACCCGCGCCCGTATGCGCGCCCTGGAATCCACCGCCTGACAGGCCCGGGGCACCCCGTCCGGCTGCCTGGCCGTCCGCAGCGGAACGTGTTTCTGTGGACGGCAGTTCGGGAACACACCCGTCCAGCCGGCCAGAGGAGAGCAGCGTGGCGACTACCCCCCGCACCGAACCGGCTGTGGCCGCCCCGCCGGGGCCGTCGGCCGAGCGGCTGCCGGACTTCGCCGGGGTTGACGTGGGCGTTCTGGCGGCACGGACCGACCATGCGGTGCTGGGCGAGGTGGCGGCGCTGCTGCTGCGCAACTGGCCGTCGGCGGAGGACGCCGTCGCCTATTACGAGGACGGTCCGGAGAAGGTCTTGCACTGAGGGTCGAGAACGGTTGTTTTTGGGCAAACGTGCAAGGAAACCGGCCAGTTGCTGGGGGAAATTGGTTCCTCGCCCGGGGGCGGAGCCATGTACCAGGCAGCGGGCCGGAATCGGTGAGCCCGTACCTCGACGCAGGCAGACGAGAGCAGGGGGCGACCCGTGGCGGGGGAGAAGACCGGCCCGACCGCTGTCGTGCCCTTCCGGCAGTTCGTGCTCAAGGTCCACAGCCGCTGCAACCTCGCCTGCACCTACTGCTACATCTACGCCGGGCCGGACCGCAGCTGGCGCGCGCGCCCGCCGACCGTCCCCGCCGCCACCATGCGCCAGACCGCCCTGCGGATCGCCGAACACGCCCGCACCCACCGGCTGCGCGAGGTCCGGATCGATCTGCACGGCGGCGAGCCGCTGCTCACCGGCCCCGGACCACTGCTGGCCCAGGCCGCCGCGGTCCGCGCCGCGCTGCCCGCCGGATGTACCGCCGACTTCGGGGTGCAGACCAACGGGACGCTGCTCACCCGGGACATGATCGACACCCTCGGCGCCGCCGGGTTCCGGCTCGGCCTCAGCCTCGACGGCGGCACCCCCGGCCTCAACCGCCGCCGCATCGACCACGCAGGCCGGCCCTCCTGGCCCGCGGTCTCCCGCGCCGTACGCCTGCTCCACGACCGGCCCGACGTCTTCGCCGGCATCCTGTGCACCATCGACATCACCGCGGCCCCCGCCGAGGTCTACGACTCGCTGCGCGCCCTGGACCCCCCGATGGTCGACTTCCTCCTCCCGCACGCCAACTGGACCAGCCCGCCGCCCGCCCCCCTCGGCCCGGCCGGCCGCACCCCGTACGGCGACTGGCTGTGCACCGTCTTCGACCTGTGGTGGGACGGCGGCCCCGGCCCCCGCGTACGGGTCTTCACCGAAATCCTCGGCCTCCTCCTGGGCCGCCCCAGCTCCAGCGAGGCGGTCGGGCTCTCGCCGGTCGTCGCCCTGGTCGTCGACACCGACGGCGCCATCGAACAGGTCGACTCGCTCAAATCCACCTACGAGGGCGCCGCCGCCACCGGCCTCGACGTCTTCCGCCACACCTTCGACGACGCCCTGGCACACCCCGGTATGGCCGCCCGCCGGAGCGGCCGGGACGGCCTCGGCGCACAGTGCCGCGGCTGCGCCCTGGTGGAGGTGTGCGGCGGCGGCAACTACGCCCACCGCTATCGCGCGGACGCCGGCGGCTTCACCAATCCGTCCGTCTACTGCGCCGACCTGGAGCGCCTGATCCGGCACATCGCGGCCCGCCTGGACGCCACGGTCGCCCTCAACTGACCTGCGTCCGAGATGACCTGACGACCTGTCGTCATATGGAGGGACACTTGGGCTATCGTGCCAAAGAGCCAGGGCGTGCCTGATGAGACAGCCTCTCCGCGCGCGCACCATCGCATCCCAGGGAGACGGTCGCATGGTCGATCAGGCCCATTTCTCCGGTCCCACCGGCTCCAACGAACACATCACCATCAGCTACGCGGGCTTCACCCGGCCCTGGGCCGCCTGGATCTCCCATCAGCTGGAGCAGCAGGGCCACGGCACGACCATGCTGCGCTGGGACCCCCAGGTGGACACCGCGCTGGTGGCGGAGCTGTCGGGGCTGCTGGAGGCCGAGGGCCGGCTGCTGATGGTGCTGGACGACTGGTATTTCCGGCTGGGCCCCAAGACGCAGGACGAGTGGACGGCCGCGCTGCGCGAGGTGGTCTCCGCGCACCCCGACCGGTTCGCCGCGGTGAGCGTGGCCACCCAGAGCCTGCCCGCCACGGCGTCCCTGCTGCGCCCCGCCGACCTGCGTGACCTGGACGCCCACGAGGCCAACCGCCGGGTACTGCAACGGCTCGGCATCGCGGCGCCGGGCCGGGCCGTGGACGAGGACGCGCCCGGCGCGCCCCGCTTCCCGAACAACCCGCCCGAGGTCTGGAACATCCCGCGCCGCAACAACCGCTTCACCGGCCGCGACCACGTCCTCGAAGCGCTGCACGGCAAGCTGGCCGGCTCCGGCGCGGGCGCGGGCCCGCCGCTGGAGACCCGGCTCGCGCTGTACGGCACCTCCGGCGTCGGCAAGAGCCAGATCGCCGCCGAATACGCCCACCGCTTCGGCAACGACTACGACGTGGTGTGGTGGATCAGCGCCACCAACCGCGGAGCCGCCCGCGAACAGCTCGCCGAACTCGCCACCCGGCTCGGCCTGCCCGTGGGTCGCGAGCTGGGCGACCGCATCCGCGCCGTCCACGAAGCGCTCCGCGTCGGCCGCCCCTACCGCCGCTGGCTGCTGATCTTCGACAGCGCCGACGACATGGAGCAGATCGAGGACCTGGTCCCGGACGGCCGCGGCCATGTCCTGATCACCACCCTCACCCGCGACTGGTCGGGCTCCGGCAGCGCCCAGGAGATCGAGGTGCCGCCCTTCGAACGCGTCGAGAGCGTCGCCTACGCACGGCGGCGTGCCCCACGGCTGACGCCGATGGAGGCCGATCTGCTCTCCGAAGCGGTCCAGGACCTGCCGCTGCTGCTCGCGCAGACCGCCGCCTGGCTCGACGCCAACCCGATGTCCCCCAAGGAGTACATCGAGCTGATCCGCCGCGGTGAGCCCAGCCTCGTCGGCATCCGGATCTCCTCCGACTACCCCATGGCCTTCCAGACGAGCTGGGCCATAACTCTCAACACGCTGCGCGAACGCAGCCCGGCCGCGGTCGAACTCCTCAAGCTGTTCGCGTTCTTCGCCCCGGACACCATCCCCGTGCCGATGCTCGCCCGGGCCCGCCGCGGTGACCTGCCCGAGCACCTCGCCGACCTGGCCGCCGAGCCGATCAGCTGGAATACCGCGCTGCGCCGGCTGACCGAGTCCACCGCCGTACGCCTCGACTACCAGGTCTCCCAGGACGCCGACCCGGCCGTGGAGACCGCGCTGATGCACCGGCTCTACCACCGGTTCCTGCGCAGCGACATGACCGAGGACGAGCGCGACCTGATGTCGGCGTGCGCCTGCCGGGTGCTGGTCACCGCCGACCCGCAGAACCCCGCCGACACCCGCTACTGGGAGCGCTACGCCGAACTCATCCCGCATCTGGAACCGGCCGGCGTCCTCGACAGCCCCGAGCCCGCGGTCCAGCAGCTGCTGCTGAACTGCGTGGAATATCTGCGGGTCCGCGGCGAATACCGCATGGGCCTGCGGCTGTGCGAACAGTTCATGTCCCGCTGGCGCACCCGGCTCGCGGCCACCCAGCGCACCATGCTCGTCCTGACCCACCAGCACGCCAACATGCTGCGCCGGCTCGGCCGCTACCGCGAGGCCGAGGCCGTCGGCAGTGCCGTCGTCGACCAGCTCGCCGCCGAACGGGACCCCTCCGACGCCGATCTGCTGCGGGCCCAGGACGGGCTGGCCGGCACGCTGATCGCGCTGGGCTCCTACGAGCAGGCCTACGACCTCTTCGACGCCGTCTGGCGGGCCTACACCGAGCTGCTCGGCCCGGAGGCACCCCGCACCCTCTCCTCGCGGCACAACCTCGGCAGTGTCCTGGCGCTGCTCGGCCGGTACGAGGAAGCGCTGGTCACCCATCGCGAGGTGCTGTCCTTCCGGGAGCGCGAGCTGCGCGCCCGCCACCACCTCACGCTCAACGCGGGCACCGCCTACGCCCGCACCCTGCGCCTGCTCGGCCGCTACCGCGACGCCACCTCCAGCCAGGAGCTCAACGCCCGGCTGCATCTCCAGGTGATGGGCGCGCACACCCCGCAGACCCTGCGCGCCGAGCACAATCTCGCGCTGTGCCTGCGCCGCTCCGGCGAGGTCACCCGGGCCGCCGGCCTGCTGGCCGACCTCGTCGAACGCTCCCGCCGGGTGCTCGGGCCCCGCCACCCCGAGACGCTGATGGTGCGCGCGGACCATGCCACCTTCCTGCGGGAGCACGGCGATCTCGGGCACGCCCGCGACCTCGCGGAGGAGGTCGCCGAGCGCTACCGCGCCCTGGCCGGCGAGCGCCATCCGTACACCGTCGGCACCCTGGGGAACGTCGGGCTGGTCCGCGGGGAGTTCGGGGACCCGGCGGACGCGCTGGACCTCGCCGAACGCGCGCTGAGCGGGATGGCCGAGGCCATGGGGCCGGGCCACCCCTGGACGCTGGGCTGTGCGCTGAACGCCGCCGCGGCCCGCAACCGGGTGGACGACGAGGAGGGCGCGGTGGAGCTGGGCCGCGACACCCTGGAGCGGGCCAAGGCGAGGCTGGGCGACACCCATCCGCTGACCCTCTCCGCGAAGACGGCGCTGTCCGAGGACCTGCGGGCGCTCCGCCGCGGCCAGGAGGCGGCGAAGCTCGAACAGGAGGCGATCGGGCAGCTCTCCGAGACCCTGGGCGCCGAGCATCCGCACACCCTGTCCGCCCGGCGCCGCCGCCGCCCGTACTGGGACTTCGAACCCCAGCCCGTGTAGCGGGCCGCGCCGGTGCCCCACGCAGGCGGAAGGGCCCGCCCCCACCGGGGACGGGCCCTTCCGCTGCGTGCCTGCCGGTTCTCCGGCGGCCCGACGCTTACGCGTCGAAGGCCTCCGCGACCAGCTGTGCCTGCTCTGCCTGGTGACGCTTGGCGGAGCCGACGGCCGGCGACGAGGAGTGCGGCCGGGAGATCCGGCGCAGCCGCTCGCCGTGCGGGACATCGGCGCCGACGGCCAGGTCGAGGTGGTCGATCAGGTTGAGGCCGAGGAACGGCCAGGCACCCTGGTTCGCCGGTTCTTCCTGGGTCCACAGGTACTTCTCGGCGTTCGGGAACTTGGCGATCTCCGCCTGGAGCTCCTTGCCGGGAAGCGGGTAGAGCCGCTCGATACGGACGATCGCGGTGTCGTGCGCACCGCGCTTCTCCCGCTCGGCCTCCAGGTCGTAGTAGACCTTGCCGGAGCAGAAGATGACCTTGCGGACATCCTCGGGCTTGACCGTGGAGTCACCGATGACGGGGCGGAAGCCGCCCGACGTGAACTCATCCGTCCGCGACGCCGCGGCCTTCAGACGCAGCATCGACTTCGGGGTGAAGACGACCAGCGGCTTGTGGTGCGGGTTGTGGACCTGCCAGCGCAGCAGGTGGAAGTAGTTCGACGGCAGGGTCGGCATGGCGACCGTCATGTTGTTCTGCGCGCACAGCTGGAGGAACCGCTCGATACGGGCCGAGGAGTGGTCCGGGCCCTGGCCCTCGTAGCCGTGCGGGAGCAGCAGGGTGACGCCGGAGGTCTGGCCCCACTTCTGCTCCGCCGAGGAGATGAACTCGTCGACGACCGTCTGGGCGCCGTTGACGAAGTCACCGAACTGCGCCTCCCACATGACCAGCGCCTCCGGGCGGGCCAGGGAGTAGCCGTACTCGAAGCCCATCGCCGCGTACTCGCTGAGCAGCGAGTCGTAGACGTTGAAGCGGGCCTGGTCCTCGGAGAGGTAGAGCAGCGGCGTGTAGTCGTCGCCGGTCTCCCGGTCGATGAGCACCGCGTGCCGCTGGCCGAAGGTGCCACGGCGGGAGTCCTGGCCGGCGAGCCGGACCGGGGTGCCCTCCATCAGCAGCGAGCCGACGGCCAGGGTCTCGCCCATGCCCCAGTCGATGGCGTTGTCCTCGACCTGGGCCGCGCGGCGCTGGAGCTGCGGCATCAGACGCGGGTGGACGGTGACCCGCTCGGGGATGTTGACCTGCGACTCGGCGATCCGCTTGACGACCTCCTGGGAGATCGCGGTGTCCACGTAGACCGGGAACTCGGCCTTGGGCTGCGGCACCTCGGGGGCCACCGGGGCCGTCGTGGCGTCGCGGACCTCGGTGAAGACCTTCTCCAGCTGGCCCTGGAAGTCCTGGAGGGCCTGCTCGGCCTCTTCCAGCGTGATGTCGCCACGACCGATGAGGGACTCGGTGTAGAGCTTGCGCACCGAGCGCTTCTTGTCGATCAGGTCGTACATCAGCGGCTGGGTGAAGGCCGGGTTGTCCGACTCGTTGTGGCCGCGGCGGCGGTAGCAGATCAGGTCGATGACGACGTCCTTGTTGAACGCCTGGCGGAACTCGAAGGCCAGACGGGCAACGCGGACGACGGCCTCGGGGTCGTCGCCGTTCACATGGAAGATCGGCGCCTCGATCATGCGGGCCACGTCGGTGGCGTACATGGACGAACGCGAGGACTCCGGGGCGGCGGTGAAGCCGACCTGGTTGTTGATGACCACGTGCACCGTGCCGCCGGTGCGGTAGCCGCGCAGCTGCGACATGTTCAGCGTCTCGGCGACCACGCCCTGGCCGGCGAACGCCGCGTCACCGTGCAGCTGGATCGGCAGGACCGTGAAGTCCGTGCCGCCCTTGTTGATGATGTCCTGCTTGGCGCGCGCGACACCCTCGACGACCGGGTCCACGGCCTCCAGGTGGGAGGGGTTGGCGGTCAGCGAGACCTTGATCTGCTCGCCGTCCAGACCGGTGAAGGTGCCCTCGGCGCCCAGGTGGTACTTCACGTCGCCGGAGCCGTGCATCGACTTCGGGTCGAGGTTGCCCTCGAACTCGCGGAAGATCTGCGCGTACGACTTGCCGACGATGTTCGCCAGGACGTTGAGGCGGCCGCGGTGGGCCATGCCGATGACGACCTCGTCGAGGCGCGACTCGGCCGCGGAGTCGATGACCGCGTCCAGCAGCGGGATGACGGACTCGCCGCCCTCCAGCGAGAAGCGCTTCTGGCCGACGTACTTCGTCTGGAGGAACGTCTCGAAGGCCTCGGCGGAGTTCAGCCGGCGCAGGATGCGCAGCTGCTCCTCGCGCTCGGGCGACTTGTGCGAGCGCTCGACCCGGTCCTGGATCCACTTGCGCTGCTTGGGGTCCTGGATGTGCATGAACTCGATGCCGGTGGTGCGGCAGTACGAGTCACGCAGCACGCCCAGGATGTCGCGCAGCTTCATCATGGACTTGCCGGAGAAGCCGCCGACCGCGAACTCGCGCTCCAGGTCCCACAGGGTGAGCCCGTGCTCGGTGATGTCGAGGTCGGGGTGCTTGCGCTGGTGGTACTCCAGCGGGTCGGTGTCGGCCATGACGTGGCCGCGGACCCGGTAGGAGTGGATCAGCTCGAAGACCCGGGCGGCCTTGGTGACATCGTCGTCGTGCGAGGCGTCGATGTCCTTGAGCCAGCGGACCGGCTCGTAGGGGATCCGCAGCGACTTGAAGATGTCGTCGAAGAACTCGTTCTCGCCGAGCAGCAGCTGGCTCATGATCCGCAGGAACTCGCCGGAGGCGGCGCCCTGGATCACCCGGTGGTCATAGGTGCTGGTCAGCGTCATGACCTTGGAGACACCCAGCTTGTTCAGGGCGTCCTGGGAGGTGCCCTGGAACTCCGCGGGGTAGTCCATCGCGCCGACGCCCATGATCATGGACTGGCCGGGCATCAGGCGGGGCACGGAGTGCACGGTGCCGATGCCGCCCGGGTTCGTCAGCGACGCGGTGACTCCGGTGAAGTCGTCCATCGTCAGCTTGTTGTCGCGGGCCCGGCGGACGATGTCCTCGTAGGCCTGCCAGAACTCGAAGAAGGTCAGCGTCTCGGCCTTCTTGATGGCGGCGACGACGAGCTGGCGGTCACCGTTCGGCTTCACCAGGTCGATGGCCAGACCGAGGTTCACATGCTCGGGCTTGACCAGCGTCGGCTTGCCGTTCTTCTCCGCGAAGGAGTGGTTCATCGACGGCATGGCCTTGAGGGCCTGCACCATCGCGTACCCGATGAGGTGGGTGAAGGAGACCTTCCCACCGCGGGCGCGCTTGAGGTGGTTGTTGATCACGATGCGGTTGTCGAAGAGCAGCTTCACCGGGACCGCGCGGACGGACGTGGCCGTCGGCAGCTCCAGGGAGGCGTTCATGTTCTTCGCAACGGCGGCCGAGGGGCCGCGCAGGGTGACGAACTCGGGACCGGCCGGAGCCGAGCCCTCCTCGGCGGCCGGCTTCGCGGCGGGCTTGGCCGGAGCGGCCTTCGCGGGCTCGGCCTTCGCCGGAGCGGCCTTCGCCGGTGCCGGAGCGCTCGCGGCGGGCTTCGCCGGGGTGGCCGGCGCAGAAGGCTGCGCGGCGCCAGCCGCTCCAGTGGAGCCGGTGCTTGCACCGGAAGGCTTCGGCTCGGCTGCGGGCGCGGCCGGCTGCGCCGGGGCGGCCGCGGCGGGCTGCGCGGCGTCAGCACCGGGAGCCTCCGCCGGCTGGCCCGGCGCGGTGGCACCGCCCGGCTTGTAGTCAGCGAAGAAGTCCCACCAGGCTCGGTCTACCGAGTTCGGGTCCTGGAGGTACTGCTGGTAGATCTCGTCGACGAGCCACTCATTGGGACCGAACGCGGCAGCAGGGTTCTTACCCTGCCCCTCTTGGTCGGTCGAGATGCTCGAGCTGTTGGGGGACTGTAGCGACACGGCGGCAACCGCCCTCTTCCGCTTCCTAAGGTGGTGGACAGCGGGAATAAAGGCTACGCCTGTTGTGACCCTTGGTGCAGGCCGGGAGGGGCACTCGTCGTGTACGTCACATTCCCGGCCGGGTTTCGGGGCATGACTTGGCGGGAAACACACGAAGTTTGCCTCTGTGCGGGTAGGAGTGATCACCGCCACACCCGAGGATGAGTGCTTCCACCACCGACCCTACGTCAGTGGCCGTCAGCTTCGAGCTGACTCCAGCCCCGGAAGAGTGACCCGGATCCGGCAACCGCGGGACGATTCCGCGACGCCGATGCGTCCGCCGTGCAGATCCACCGCCCAGCGCGCGATCGCCAGGCCCAGGCCCGTACCGCCGTCGCTGCCGGGGCCCGAGGGGGCCGGACCGCCGCGGTTGAACCGCTCGAAGACCCGGTAGCGCTCCGCCTCGGGGATGCCGGGGCCCTCGTCCTGCACCTCCAGCACCAGGCTCTGCGGCCCCTCGCCCCGCCGTGCGTGCACCGTGACCCGGCCGTGCCGGGGGCTGTGCTTGATCGCGTTGTCGATGAGATTGGCCACGACCTGGTGCAGCCGCTCGGCGTCCGCGTGCGCGGTCAGCTCCGGCGGCGAGACATCGAGGTGCAGATGGACGTCCGTACGGGTGTGGGTGCCGGAGCCGGCCACCCCGGCGAGGGTGGCGGCGCCCCGGCTCATGTTGGCCTCCTTGAGCACCCCGGACAGATACGGCCAGACCTCGAAGCGGCGGGCGTGCAGCGGCACCACGCCGTTGTCCAGCCGGGACAGGTCCAGCAGGTGCTCGACCAGCCGGCCCAGCCGCTCGGTCTGCTTCAGCGCCGTACGCATCGTCTCCGGGTCCGGCTCGCAGACGCCGTCGACGACGTTCTCCAGGACGGCCCGGAGCGCGGCGATGGGGGTGCGCAGCTCGTGCGAGACATTGGCGACCAGCTCCTTGCGGTGGGTGTCCACCGCTTCCAGATCGGCCGCCATCCGGTTGAAGGCGTTCGCCAGGTCGCCGAACTCGTCGCGGCGCTCCGAGCGGACCCGGCGGCTGTAGTTACCGTGCGCCATCGACCGGGTGACATCCGTCATCTCGTCGAGCGGGGCGGTCAGGCTGTTGGCCACGAACTGGGTGATCAGCAGCGAGGCGATGATCGAGAAGATCGTGATCACCCGCAGCTCGGTCGCCGAGTGCATCGCGACGAACACCAGCAGGGTGGTGATGATCACCGAGACGCTGACCAGTGCCCCGAGCGCGGCCTTGACCGAGCGGTACGGGTCCAGCGGGCGCAGCCCCTCCCAGACCCGCTGCCACAGCTCGGTCAGACGGGTGCGTGGCGACCGCGTCATGCGGCGGGGGTCTCCAGGGCGTAGCCGACGCCGTGGACGGTGCGGATCCGCTCGGCGCCGATCTTGCGGCGCAGCGCCTTGATGTGGCTGTCGACCGTACGGGTCCCGGAGGCGTCGGCCCAGTCCCACACCTCGGCCAGCAGCTGCTCACGGGAGAGCACCGCGCGGGGGGTGTTCGCCAGGCAGACCAGCAGATCGAACTCGGTGGGCGTCAGATGGACGTCCGCACCGCGCACCCGCACCCGGCGCTGGGCGTGGTCGATCTCCAGCTCGCCCAGCCGGAGGATGCCGCTGCGCGGGGTGTGCGCGGCCAGTGCGGCGCGCTCGACCCGGCGCAGCAGGACATGCACCCGGGCGGCCAGCTCCCGCATCGAGAACGGCTTGGTCATGTAGTCGTCGGCGCCGACGCCGAGGCCCACCAGCATGTCGGTCTCGTCGTCCCGGGCGGTGAGCATCATCACCGGCACCGGACGCTGGGCCTGGACCCGGCGGCACACCTCCAGGCCGTCGAAGCCCGGCAGCATCACATCGAGGACCAGCAGATCGGGCTGCCAGGCCTCGGCGGTGTCCACGGCGGCCGGGCCGTCGGTGGCCGTCTGCACCTGGAAGCCCTCGGCGCGCAGCCGGGCCGCGATGGCCTCGACGATCGTGGGGTCGTCCTCCACGACCAGCACCCGGCGCTGGGCACCCGGCGTGGCCGCGGCGGCGCCGCCCTGCGTTGTCTGAGTCTGGTCCATCGCCCGCCCCTGCATGTCCCTGCGTGGTCGCGTCTTGCTGGGCAGCAGCGTACGGGCATGGTGTGACTGTCGGCTACGCGCCCTTCCGCGCGAGATGGACCACGTCCGGGACGCCTCGGACAACGGGGATCTCTTCCGTATGTACCCCGCTGAAACCGGCATTTCGCAGTGCGTCCTCGAAGGCCGGTGAGGGCTGCGCGGACCACACGGCGAGCACTCCGCCGGGGGTCAGACGGTCGCGGCAGGCGGCGAGTCCGTCGGGGGAGTAGAGGCTGTCGTTGTCCTCGGTGACGGTCCAGTCGGGGCCGTTGTCGATGTCCAGGCACAGCGCGTCGTAGGTGTCCCGGTCCGCCTCCGTGCGCAGGTGGGCGACCAGGTCGGTGGGCAGGATCTCGGTGCGCGGATCGGCCAGCGCGTCCGCCGAGACGGCCGACAGCGGGCCGGTGCGGTGCCAGTCGATGACCGCCTCCTCGCGCTCGACGACGACGATCCGGCCCCAGCGCGGCTGCCGGGCGGCGCGGGCCAGGGAGAAGCCGACGCCGAGGCCGCCGATCAGGACGGAGGGGTGGGCGCGGCCGGCCGGCAGCGCGTCCAGCGCGGCGTCGATCAGCAGCCGCTCGGACCGGCCGTCGGAGGTGTCCATCAGGAAGCAGCCGTTGGCGATGATCTCGTAGATCACCGGTGCCGCGGGGGCATCGGCGCTGTCGGTCCCGGGCGCCGCGGCGGGCCCGCCCCGCTGCCGCAGCACCACCTCGCCGTACGGGCCCTCGCGGCGGTCGAGCGTGCGCGGGGCCTCGGGGGCGCCGGTTCTTGCCTGCGTCGGTGTCACGGGAGCCATGGCGCCATGGTGGCCAATACGGGGTGCGCCGGTCCAACGCTTTGGGGACGCGTCCCCCGTCGTCTGCACCGGACGTGAAGCACCCGTCCGGGGTTGCCTCGTGTGAGGGATCTCACTCTCACAGGTTCTTCATGGGTTGAGCGTGCAGGGTGGTCCGGGACGTAGGACAGGGCAGGGATTCACGGCCGAGGGACACGGGCGTGGCTCACCGGATGCGCCAGGACGGAAGGGGCCTCGGACTGTGAGCTGGCTGGGAACCGCCGAGAGGATACGGACCGGTCGCGGGCCGGTCGCCGACGCCGGGCCGGACACCGGTCCGGCCGGGGCGCCGGGTCTGCTGCCCGGCATTCCCCGGCAGCGCGGGGGCGGGGAGCCCCGGGCCCGCGGCGTCGCCGAGGCGGGGCCGAACGCCCCTGCGGCGGCGGTGCGTTGGCGGCCCTGGCGGCTGCTGCCCACCCCCGTCGGCACCCCCTTCACCTTCGGCTACGCGGTCCTCCTCGCGGCCACCTCGCTGTTCGCCGAGTACGCCGACCCGGGGCTGGTCTCCGAGCTGTTGCGGGGCTCCAGCACCGATGTCGTCCATCTCGCCCAGGCCCCACTGGTGGTGCTGATCGCCAGCGCCCTGTGGATCGCCGGCGGGCTGACCTCCGCCTACGCCCTCGCCTTCCTCTTCGTGCTGACGGCGCTGGAGCGGCGGATCGGCGCGCGGGCCGCCGTCGCGGTCTTCTTCGGCGGCCATGTGCTCGCCACCCTCGCCACCGAACTCCCCGTCGCCTTCTCGGTCGCCGCCGGCGGGCTGCCGGAGAGCTCGTTGCACCGCCTCGACTACGGCATCAGCTTCGGCGTGATGACCTGCACCGGAGCCCTGGCCGGGCTGCTGCCGGCCTGGCCGGGACGGCTGCTGCTGGCCGGCGTCGGCTATCTGGCGCTGACGGATCTGTACGCCTACGTCGACCCGCTGTCGGACTGGGGGCATCTGCTCTCGCTCGCCCTGGGGGTGGCGAGTTGGCCGCTGCTGCGCCGCTGGCGCACCCGTCGCGCCGCACCCGCACGGCTCCTCGGCGACCTGGGCCATCCCGCCCTGCGGGGCGCGCGGATGTACTGAGCGTTCCCCGTGGCCCGGCCGGTCCGGGGGCCGGCCCTACGGCCGCGCCGTCGACCGGTAGGTGTGGGTGATGGCGTAGGCGCAGCCGCCCAGGAGCGCCACACCGGAGAGCACACCGCTGACGAACGGCACCCACGCCACGGCGGAGGTGGCCGCCATGCCCAGGCCGATCGCGCCGAGCGCGGTCAGTGCGGCACCCGGTACGGCGATGCTGCGCCGCTTCCAGACCGCCGTCAGCGCGATGAAGTGCAGGCCGACGATCAGCGCGATCCAGGCCACCGCGGTCTGCTCGGGGGCGCCCGCCGCCCGCAGCGCGATATTGCCGCCGATCAGCAGCGCCGCCTCGGCCCCCACGACGAACGCGAACTTGCCCCGGAACCAGTCCGCCTGAGGGGTCTCGGGGCCGTCCGGCGCGGGCTGCCCGCGGCGCCCCGCCCGTAGCGCGAGCGTGAGCAGCCCGGCGAAGGTGAGCACCGCGAGCACCCGGAGGGCGATACCGATCGCCGGATTCAGCGGGTCGTGCGCGTTGGCGACCACGAAGATCGTCCCGAACAGTGCGCCGATGAAAACTCCGGACATCCGCTGCAACATGCCGTGAAGGTAGCAGTCCTGACGGGGCGTGAGGCGCTGCGAGCGGCGTTCCGCAGGGCGGTGCCGGACCGGGCGCCGCTATCCGATCCAGAGGAGCATGCCGTCCCCCTCGTCCGCCGCCGCGCGGAAGAACGGCCGCAACTGCTCGTAGTGCGCGCGGACATAGTCCAGCGGCTCGCCCCGCTCCCAGACGATCGCCGGATAGACCTGTGCCGCGGCCAGGTCCGCCGGGCCGGCGCCGGCCGTCAGACGCTCGGCGGGTATCTCCGCGAGCGCCTCGGCGGCGGTCCGCACCTGCGCGGGGGTGAGGTAGCGGGGCGGACCGTAGCCCCAGTCGTCGGCATCCGGGACGGGCTGCTCACCGTGGACGATGTCCACCGGGAAGGCCGTGCGGCGCAGCAGGAACCCGACGGCGTCCCAGGTCTTGTCGATGTCCAGGCAGCGCGCCGGCCCGGGCTCCGGGCGACCGGCGGCCTCCGCTTCCATCCGCCCCTGGACCAGCTTCAGCGCCCACTCGGGATCGCCCAGGGCGCGGTCGAGTTCGGCAGGAGTGACACGTGCGTACTCTCCGAGCATGCTCATGGATCCGACGTTAGGGCCGGCCACTGACAACGCGCGGTGCGCGGCGGGGCGGTGCCGGGCGCGGCGTACGGATCCGGCCGGGCGCGGCGGCCCTGTGGCGCCTGGGAGAATGGCGCTCCCTTCCCGGCACGGCCTCGTGCGGTGCCCGCCGACGCAGGAGTGCACCCACCTTGTCCTCAGAGCGCGAGCCCTCGATTCCGGACGTCACCGACCTCGGCCTGACCTCCGACTGCGGCAGTTGCTTCGGGCTGTGCTGTGTCGCGCTGCCGTTCGCGGCCTCGGCGGACTTCGCGATCGACAAGGACGCCGGCCGGCCCTGCCCGAACCTCCAGCAGGACTTCCGCTGCGGCATCCACAGCGACCTGCGCCCGCGCGGCTTCACCGGCTGCACCGTCTTCGACTGTTTCGGCGCCGGGCAGAAGGTCTCCCAGGTCACCTTCGACGGACAGGACTGGCGGCGGGCACCGGGGACCGCCCGGCAGATGTTCGATGTCTTCCCCGTCATGCGGCAGCTGCACGAACTCCTCTGGTACCTGGCCGAGGCGCTGACCCGGCCGGCGGCCCGCCCGGTCCACGCCGATCTGCGCGCCGCCCTGGAGAAGACCGAGCGCCTCACCCGGGGCAGCGCCGAGGAGCTCATGGAGCTGGATGTGCCGGCCCACCGGGGCGAGGTCAACGCCCTGCTGCTGCGCACCAGTGAACTCGTACGGGCCGGGGTCCCGGGCCGTAAGAAGGAGCGGCGGGGCGCCGACCTCATGGGGGCCCGTCTCAAGGGCGCCAACCTCCGGGGCGCCAACCTCCGTGGGGCCTACCTGATCGCCGCCGACCTCAAGGGCGCCGATCTGCGCACGGCGGACCTGATCGGCGCCGATCTGCGCGCCGCCGACCTCGCCGGTGCCGATCTCACCGGCGCGCTCTTCCTCACCCAGGCGCAGCTCAACGCGGCCAAGGGCGATGCCGCGACCCAGCTGCCGCGGACCCTGAACCGCCCCGCCCACTGGTAGCGCGGCGCGACCGGCGGGCCCCGCCGGCTGCCCCGTTGATCAACAGGAGCCCGGCCCTGCCCGCCCGACCGCCCGAGGGTCCGGCCCGCCCGCCCGCCGCGGGCTCGCCCCCGTCCCGTCCCGCCAAATCGGCAACTCCCCTGATCGCTCACAGCGAACGCACCCCGGGGAACATCTCCCGGCCCCTCCGCATTGAGTGAGTAAAGCTCAACTTGCTTGCCGAAGGGGAGATCATGGCTTCGACGTCCACATCGCTCACTCTGCCCGTGCTGCCCCTCGATGACGAGGTCGTGCTCCCCGGCATGGTGGTGCCGCTGGACCTGTCCGACGCGGACGTACGGGCAGCGGTGGAGGCCGCCCAGGCCGCCGCCTCCTCGGGTAACAAGCCGCGGGTGCTGCTTGTGCCCCGCATCGACGGGAAGTACGCCGCGATCGGCACGCTCGGGCGGATCGAGCAGGTCGGGCGGCTGTCCGACGGCGATCCCGGCGCGCTGATCCGGGGCCTGGGCCGGGTGCGGATAGGTTCCGGCACCACCGGACCCGGGGCCGCGCTGTGGGTGGAGGGCACCACCGTCGAGGAGACGGTGCCCGATCCGCTGCCCGGCGCGGTGGCCGAACTCGTCACGGAGTACAAGGCGCTGGCCACCAGCTGGCTGCGCAAGCGCGGCGCCTGGCAGGTCGTCGACCGCGTCCAGCAGATCGAGGACGTGCCGACGCTCGCCGACAACTCGGGCTACTCGCCGTTCCTGACCACCGAACAGAAGATCCAGCTGCTGGAGACCGTCGACCCGGTCGCGCGGCTGAAGTCCGCCACCGAGGCGCTGCGCGAACACCTCGCCGAGCAGGACGTCGCCGAGTCCATCGCCAAGGACGTCCAGGAAGGCGTCGACAAGCAGCAACGGGAGTTCCTGCTGCGGCGGCAGCTGGAGGCGGTCCGCAAGGAGCTCGCCGGGCTCAACGGCGATCCGGAGGACGAGGGCGACGACTACCGCGCCCGTGTCGAGGCCGCCGACCTGCCCGAGGACGTCCGCAAGGCCGCCCTCAAGGAGGTCGACAAGCTGGAGCGGTCCAGCGACCAGAGCCCCGAGGGTTCCTGGATCCGCACCTGGCTGGACACCGTCCTCGAACTGCCCTGGAACGAACGGACCGAGGACGCCTACGACATCACCGGCGCCAAGGAGATCCTGGACGCCGACCACTCCGGCCTGGAGGACGTCAAGGAGCGGATCACCGAATACCTGGCCGTCCGCAAGCGGCGGGCCGAGCGGGGCCTCGGCCTCGTGGGCGGCCGTCGCGGGGGAGCCGTGCTGGCGCTGGTCGGCCCGCCCGGGGTCGGCAAGACCTCGCTCGGGGAGTCCGTCGCCCGGGCCATGGGCCGGAAGTTCGTCCGGGTGGCGCTCGGCGGCGTCCGGGACGAGGCGGAGATCCGCGGCCACCGCCGTACGTACGTCGGCGCGCTGCCCGGCCGCATCGTCCGGGCCGTCAAGGAGGCCGGTTCCATGAACCCGGTCGTCCTCCTCGACGAGATCGACAAGGTGGGTTCCGACTTCCGGGGCGACCCGGCCGCCGCCCTCCTGGAGGTCCTGGACCCGGCGCAGAACCACACCTTCCGTGACCACTACCTGGAGGTCGAACTCGACCTCAGCGATGTGGTCTTCCTCGCCACCGCCAATGTCCTCGAAGCCATCCCCGAGCCGCTGCTCGACCGTATGGAGCTGGTCCGGCTGGACGGCTACACAGAGGACGAGAAGGTCGTCATCGCCCGGGACCATCTGCTGCCCCGCCAGCTGGAGCGGGCCGGTCTGGAGCCCGGCGAGGTGACCCTGGAGGACGAGGCGCTGCGCAAGCTGGCGGGCGAATACACCCGCGAGGCGGGCGTCCGGAATCTGGAGCGCGCGGTCGCCCGGCTGCTGCGCAAGGTCACCGCGCAGCACGAACTGGGGGAGCGGGAGCTGCCGTTCACGGTCGGTGCGGACCAGCTGCGCCCGCTGATCGGGCGGCCGCACCACACCCCCGAGTCGGCCCAGGACCCGGCCGAGCGGCGCACCGCGGTGCCCGGCGTGGTCACCGGTCTCGCGGTCACCGGCGCCGGCGGCGATGTGCTCTACGTGGAGGCCTCGCTCGCCGATCCGGAGACCGGGGCGTCCGGGCTCCAGCTGACCGGCCAGCTCGGTGACGTGATGAAGGAGTCCGCGCATATCGCGCTGTCGTTCCTGCGCTCCCACGGCGCGGAACTGGAGCTCCCGGTCGCCGACCTGAAGGAGCGCGGGGTGCATCTGCACGTACCGGCGGGCGCCGTTCCCAAGGACGGTCCGAGCGCGGGGGTGACGATGACGACGGCGCTGGCCTCGCTGCTGTCGGGCCGGCAGGTCCGGCCGGATGTGGCGATGACCGGTGAGGTCTCGCTGACCGGGCGGGTGCTGCCGATCGGCGGCGTCAAGCAGAAGCTGCTGGCGGCGCACCGGGCCGGCATCGGCACCGTCATCATCCCCAAGCGCAACGAACCGGACCTGGACGACGTCCCCGCCGAGATCCTCGAAGCCCTGGAGGTCCACCCGGTCGCCGACGTCCGCCAGGTGCTGGAACTGGCCCTGACACCGGCGTCGAACGGCGCCGCCCCGGAGGTGCCGGTCGCGGCGTGACGACCACGACGGCCGGTCCGGCTCCCTCGGAGGAGCCGGACCGGCCGTCGTGCGGGTTGAGCACCGCCAGGGCCTGATCCCAACGACAGGCCCTATCAGCCGTTGGCCAGCGCCCGGAGCCGGTCCATCGAGCCGTTGAAGCGGTTGTGGTCACCGACCGTCGGGCCGGACGAGGTGTACTGCCAGATGGTGTGGAAGCCCCAGCCGGCCGGGAGTTCACCGACCGAGGAGCCGTAACGGGGAATCCACAGGGGGTTGACGGCGCCGAAGGCGGCGGAGTTGCCGGTGCACTGCTTCCACCAGCTGGTGGAGGTGTAGAGGACGGCGTCCCGGCCGGTGCGCGCCTTGTAAGTGGCGAACCAGTCCTTCATCCAGTTGACCAGCCCGGCCGCGCTGAGCCCGTAACAGGTCGCGCCGTAGGGGTTGTACTCCATGTCGAGTGCGCCGGGCAGGGTCTTGCCGTCCTTGGACCAGCCGCCGCCGTGGTCGGCGAAGTACCTGGCCTGGGCGGCGCCGCTGGAGGTGTTGGGGGTGGCGAAGTGGTAGGCGCCGCGGATCATCCCGGTGTTGTAGGAGCCGTTGTACTGCTGGGCGAAGTACGGGTTGGTGTAGCTGGTGGACTCCGTCGCCTTGACATAGGCGAAGCGGACGCCGCTGTTCCAGAGGGTCGACCAGGCGACGTTGCCGTTGTGGCTGCTGACGTCCACCCCTTCGACGGAGGCGAGCGGGGGGGGGGGGGGGGGGGGGGGGGGGGGGGGGGGGGGGCGGGCGGGGGGGGGGGGGGGGGGGGGGGGGGGGGGGGGGGGGGTGGGGGGGGGTGGGGGGGGATTGGGGT